>PLDT01000236.1:0-31504 GCA_003136255.1 Actinomycetota bacterium | reverse complement strand
TCCTCGATCTCGACCACCGGCCGGTTGACCTGGAAGTCGTAGAAATCCTCAGGATCGATGGCGCCGATCGGGGTCGCCTGCCAGGCGATGCCGAGGTGGTTGACCACTCCGCTGGCCGCCTCGCCCGCGTCATTCCAGCCCTCGAACCCGGCGATGGCGACCGGAGAGGTGAGTTCGCCGACGTCGTTGAACTCGATGACCCTCCACCTCCCACATCACCGCCTAGACTGTTCCCCCCAAGCCTACGTGGTCGGCTCTACTCGTTGGGTGACGTCTGGCGGGTACCTGCGAGGCAACGTAGCCTAGGGAGTCCTGGCGGTAATTGCCTGCATTGGGGGGGCTGATGAGCACGCTACGGGCCGCATTGGCCGAGCGAGTGGTGGTAGCTGACGGCGCAATGGGCACCATGCTCCAGGCCAGCGATGCCTCTCTCGACGATTTCGCCGATTATGAAGGCTGTAACGAGATACTGAACGTAACCCGGCCCGACATCGTGACCGGGGTCCACGAGGCCTACCTGGAGGCCGGCGCGGACTGCGTCACCACCAATTCGTTCGGGGCCAATCTGTCCAACCTCGGCGAGTACGGGATCGGCGACCGCATCGGGGAACTCTCGCTGGCCTCCGCCCAACTGGCCCGCGCCGCGGCCGACCGCTGGGCCACGCCGGATCGCCCGCGCTGGGTGCTCGGCTCGATGGGCCCGGGCACGAAGCTGCCCACGCTCGGGCATATCACGTTCCGCGAGCTACGCGACGCGTACCAGGCCAACGCGGAAGGGCTGCTGCGGGGCGGCGCCGACGCGTTGATCGTCGAGACCTGCCAGGACCTGCTCCAGGCCAAGGCGGCCATCATCGGGTGCAAGCGGGCGGCGGCTCAGCTGGCCCCGGACTCGCTCATCATCGCCCAGGTCACGATCGAAACGACCGGCGCGATGCTGCTCGGCAGCGAGATCGCCGCGGCGTTGACCGCCCTGGAGCCGCTCGGCATCGACATGATCGGGTTGAACTGCGCGACCGGCCCGGGCGAGATGAGCGAGCACCTGCGTTACCTGGCCGGCCACTCCCGGATCCCGATCTCCTGCGAGCCGAACGCCGGCCTGCCCATGCTTACCCCCGACGGCGCGAGTTACCCGCTGACCCCGGCGCAGCTGGCGGACGCTCATGAGCGGTTCACCAGGGAGTTCGGCCTGTCGCTGGTGGGCGGCTGCTGCGGCACCACACCCGAGCACATCGCGGCGCTGGCCGACCGGGTGGGCGGACGGCCGGTCGCCGCGCGTCGGCCGCGTCCCGAGCCGGGAGTGGCCTCCCTGTACGCGCACGTGCCGTTCCGCCAGGACACCGCGTTCCTGGCCATCGGCGAGCGGACCAACGCCAACGGGTCCAAGGCCTTCCGCGACGCGATGCTGGAGGGCAAGTTCGAAGATTGCGTCCAGATCGCGCGGGCCCAGACCAGGGACGGCGCCCATCTGCTCGACGTGTGTATCGACTACGTGGGCCGGGACGGCGTCGCCGACATGAAGGAGGTGGTGGGCAGGCTCGCCACCGCCGCCACGCTGCCGCTGGTGCTCGACTCGACCGAGCCCCCGGTGATCGAGGCCGGCCTTGAGCTGATCGGCGGCCGGGCCGTCATCAACTCGGTCAACTATGAGGACGGCGACGGGCCCGACTCCCGGATCGCCCGGGTCATGCCGATGCTCCGCGAGCACGGCGCCGCGGTCATCGCGCTCACCATCGACGAGCAGGGCCAGGCGCGAACCGCGGAGTGGAAGGTGGCGGTCGCCGAGCGGCTGATCGCCGACCTGACCGGGAACTGGGGGATGCGCGTCGAGGACATCATCGTCGACTGCCTGACGTTCCCCATCGCCACCGGCCAGGAGGAGACCCGCCGCGACGCGATCGAGACCATCGAGGCGATCGCCGAGCTCAAGCGCCGCCACCCGACCGTGCAGACCACGCTGGGCGTCTCGAACGTGTCGTTCGGCCTCAAGCCCGTCGCCCGTGCGGTGCTGAACTCGGTCTTCCTGGCCGAATGCGTGCGGGCCGGACTCGACTCGGCGATCGTGCACGCGGCGCGGATCATGCCCATCGCCCGGATCCCCGATGAGCAGCGTCAGGTGGCACTGGACCTGGTGTACGACCGGCGACGTGAGGGCTACGACCCGCTGGCCACGCTGCTGGACCTGTTCGAGGGCGTGGACGCGGCCGACCTGAAGGCCAGCCGGGCCGCGGAGCTGGCCGGGCTGCCGCTGTGGGACCGGCTTAAGCGACGGATCATCGACGGAGAGCGGGTCGGTCTCGAGGCCGACCTGGAGACCGCCCTAGCCGAGCGGCCCGCCCTGGAGATCATCAACGACGTGCTGCTGGACGGCATGAAGACAGTCGGTGAGCTGTTCGGCTCCGGGCAGATGCAGCTGCCGTTCGTGCTGACCTCCGCGGAGGTGATGAAGATCTCGGTCGGCTACCTCGAGCCGCATATGGTCCGTACGGACGAGGCGGGCAAGGGCAAGATCGTGCTCGCCACGGTCAAGGGCGACGTGCACGACATCGGCAAGAACCTGGTCGACATCATCTTGTCCAACAACGGCTACGACGTCGTGAACATCGGTATCAAGCAGCCCATCTCGTCCATCGTGGCGGCGGCCGAGGAGAACGATGCGGATGTCATCGGGATGTCGGGCCTGCTGGTCAAGTCGACCGTGGTGATGCGGGATAACCTCGCCGAGCTGAACTCGCGCGGCCTGGCCGAGCGCTGGCCGGTGCTGCTGGGCGGCGCCGCGCTGACTCGTGCCTATGTTGAGCAGGACCTGGCCGCGGTGTTCGACGGCGAGGTCAGGTACGCCCGGGACGCGTTCGAGGGACTGCGCCTGATGGATGCCGCGATGGCGGTCAAGCGCGGCGACCCCGGGGCCAAGCTGCCCGAGCTGCGGACCCGGCGGGTCCGGGCCGTCGCCTCCGTGGCTAGCGCGACCGATGTCCCGGATCAGGCCACCATGGCCCGTTCGGACGTATCGACCGATGGTCCGGTACCGGACCCGCCGTTCCTCGGCACCGAAGTGATCAAGGGCATTCCGCTAGCCGAGTACGCCGCCTACCTGGACGAGCGGGCGCTGTTCATGGGGCAGTGGGGGCTCAAGCCGACGCGAGGGCGAGGTGGGGCGAGCTACGAGGAACTGGTCGAGACCGAGGGCCGGCCTCGGCTGCGTATGTGGCTGGAGCGGGCGCAGACCGAGGGACTGCTCGAGGCGGCGGTGGTCTACGGCTACTTCCGGTGCGTCAGCTCGGGAAACGACCTGATCGTGCTCGGCGAGGATGGCACCACCGAGCTGGAGCGGTTCACTTTCCCCCGGCAGCGGCGCGACCGGCGGCTGTGCCTGGCCGACTTCTTCAAGCCTGCGCAGTCGGGTAATGGGGGTGATCGGGTCGAGACCGACGTGGTGGCGTTCCAGCTCGCCACGATGGGTTCGCGGATATCCGAGGCCACGGCCGAGCTGTTCGCCAAGAACGCCTACCGCGAGTACCTGGAACTGCACGGCCTGTCCGTCCAGCTCACCGAGGCGCTGGCCGAGTACTGGCACACCCGGATCCGGCGTGAGCTCGGCATCGACGGCTCGGATCCGGACAATCTGGATGGCTTCTTCCGGGTCGACTACCGGGGCGCGCGGTACTCCTTCGGCTACCCGGCCTGCCCGGACCTGGCCGACCGGGCCAAGGTGGTGCGTCTGCTCGAGCCGTCCCGGATCGGCGTCGAGCTCTCCGAGGAGATGCAGCTGCATCCCGAGCAATCCACCGACGCGATCGTCCTGCACCATCGCGAAGCGAAGTACTTCAGCGTCTGAACCATGGGAGCTCACGCCGCGGTCCTGTTCGACATGGACGGGCTGCTGATCGACTCCGAGCCGATCTGGCTCGAGGCCGAGACGGCCATCATGGCCAGGCTCGGTGCGGACTGGAGCGAGGCCGACCAGGCGCAGCTGCTCGGCGGCAGCTTGGAGCGCTCGCTGCGGTACCTGCTATCGAAGGCGACCCGGCCCCAGCCGCCGGAACTGGTCGCCGAGTGGCTCATGTCCGACATCACCGAGCGCGTCCGCCGCGACGGCATGCCGGTCCAGCCCGGCGCGCGTGAACTGCTCGCCGCCGTCAGGCGGGCCGGCCTGCCGAACGCACTGGTGACCTCGTCGGAGCGCGGCTTTATGGACGCCGTGCTGGCCAGCACGGGAATGCGGTTCGACGTGCTGGTGTGCGCCGAGGACGTGACCGCCACCAAGCCCGACCCCGAGCCGTACCTGCTCGCGGCCAAGCTGGTCGGCGTGGATCCCGGGGACTGCTTCGCCCTGGAGGATTCACCTAACGGCGTCGCGTCGGCGGAGGCGGCGGGCTGCCGGGTGTTCGCGGTGCCGTCGCTGGTACCCATCCCGGCCGCCGCCGGCCGCACCGTGGTACGTTCCCTGCTCGACCTGACCGCAGACGGGGCCGGGATCGCAGAATCTGGCCTCCGGGTCAACCCGGGGGGCTAGCCCCAGGGATTCCGCGCCGATCACGACCTAGACTGCTCCTAGAACCGCGGGGAGGTGCGCATGTCCACCTACAACCAGATCGTGTCGCTGCCGCTGTGCGCGGGCCTGACCGCGCTCGGCCTGGTGCTGAGTTACCTCGTCATGCGGCGCCGCGGCCTCGGGTCGGGCCTGCGCGGGGCGGCCTGGTCGCTGCTGCCGCTCGCCGCGTACCTGACCGGCTCGATCAAGATGTTCTGGAAAATCGGGGTCGCCATCGCGGATTTCGCGAAGGGCTTCGTGTTCTCGACCGAGGTCTGGTCCGGCATCGCGGTCGCCGGGGTAGCCGCCCTGTTGTTCGTGGTGTCCGGCCCGCTGCGCCGACGCCGGGGAAAGCGGGGCCAGGACCAGCAGGCCGTCGGGGCCAGGGCCGACGCGGCCGCCGGGCGGGAGATCGCTCCCCGGACGGCCCCGGTCGCCACCACGGAGTCGGCCAGGACCGCGGTCAAGGCCCGGAAGGGCAAGAACGCGGCCGGCGATGACGACGACCTCGGGGACGTCGAGGATATCCTGCGCCGCCACGGCATCACCTGACCGGCCGGCCCCCTGCGCCGCCACGGCATCACCGCGTTACGGTTGCGTCGACGCGGATTGATGACAAGTTGTGACGTTTTCTCGTAGGGATTGATGCCGTACGGTGCCTACGCTTCCGCTGACACCGGTGGCTTACCGGCTAGCTCATCATGCGCCAACGGCGAGAGACCCAGGATACGGACCGTAATCGAGGGGGCACCGCGACCCGGGCCCCGAGACGGCGAGGAGCGGATGACCGCGGAACCGGAGAAGGGCGACAGGCTGATGACCTCAGCACATAACCACGTCGCGGACAGCGCGAGGAGGACGGGCCGATGAGATTGCGGATTAAGAGCTTCGGTGGCCTGGTGGTCGCGGCGGCGTGCGTGACGGCGCTGGCGGCGTGCAGCAGCAGCACCAGCAGTAGCAATAGCAGTGGTAGTGCGCAGGCCACCGGCACGCCGATATCGGGCGGCACGGCGACGTTCGCGGAGTTGCCGGCCACCACGCCGAACTACATCTTCCCGTTCACCAGCAGCGCCTACATCAGCGTCTCCAACACCGACCTGTTCCAGTACCTGCTGTACCGGCCGCTGTACTGGTACGGCACCGGGAACCAGCCGACGGTGAACTCGACCAAGAGCCTGGCCAACGTGCCGGTGTGGAGCAACGGCGGCAAGACCGTGACGATCACGCTGAAGTCCTTCATGTGGTCGAACGGCCAGCCGGTGACCGCGCAGAACATCGAGTTCTGGCTGAACATGGAAAACGCGGTCGGTGATGTGGACTACGGCGCCTACACCGGGTTCCCGAACATGCAGGTGACCAGCATGAAGGTCGCTAGCCCCACCACGCTGGTGCTGAACCTGAACAAGGCGTACAACCAGCAGTGGTTCTTGTACAACGAGCTGAGCCAGGTTACGCCGATGCCGGAGGCGTGGGACGTGACCGCGTCGGGGCCGAGCCACTGCTCGACCACGGTCAGCGATTGCGCGGCGGTGTACAAGTACCTGGACGCCCAGTCGCGGAACCTGAGCGGGTACGTGTCCTCGCCGCTGTGGAGCATTGTGGACGGCCCGTGGAAGCTGACTTCGTTCAACGCGGACGGGTACGTCGCGATGGTGCCGAACAAGTCCTACTCCGGCACGGATAAGCCGCACCTGGCGCAGTTCGAGGAGCTGCCGTTCACCACGGACGCGGCCGAGTACGACGTGCTGCGGGCCCCGAGTTCCAGCAGCAAGATCGACGTCGGCTATATCGTGCCGGAAGACCTGCCGGCCAAGCCGGCCGGCGCGGCGGTCGGCGGCAACCCGCTGTCCGGTTACACGCTGGCCCCGTGGCTCGACTGGGGGATCAGCTTCTACACGCTCAACGAGCAGGACACCATCGGTGACCACGGGGCCATCTTCAGGCAGCTGTACTTCCGGCAGGCGCTGGCCTATCTGGAGAACGGGCAGTCGGTGGTCCAGGGTCCGCTGAAGGGTTACGGCAGCCTCACGGTCGGGCCGGTAGCGGCCGTGCCAGCCACCTCGTGGCTGTCCTCGCAGCAGGCGAACAACGCGTTCCCGTACAACCCGGCCAAGGCGAAGAGCCTGCTGACCAGCCACGGCTGGAGCATCGCGCCGGGTGGGACGACCACGTGCAGCAACGCGAGCCTGTGCGGTACGGGGATCACCGCGGGCAGCACGCTGAGTTTCACGTTCGCCTACGCGACCGGGCAGGAGTGGATCCAGGCCGAGCTGACCCAGCTGCAGTCCAACGCCGCGGCGCTGGGCATCAAGCTGAACCTCAAGCCCGAGCCGTTCAACACGGTGGTCGGCGGCGACTCCGGTAACTGCGTGGTGGCCAAGCTGCCGTGCAACTGGGACATGGCCGACTGGGGCTTGGGCTGGTCGTTCTACCCGGACGTGCTGCCCACCGGCGAGACGCTGTTCGAGTGCGGGGCGATCGCCAACTCCGGCGGGTACTGCAACCCGACCAACGACGCGCTGATCAAGCAGACGCTGGCCAGCAGCAACCTGTCCTACATGTACAGCTGGGAGAACTTCCTGCAGACGCAGCTGCCGGTGGAGTGGCAGCCGAACGCCCCGTACCAGTACACCGAGGTCGTGAGCAACCTCAGGGGCGTCCTGCCGCAGGAGCCGACGCTGAACCTCACGCCGGAGGACTGGTACTACGTGAAGTAAGCACCGACAGGTGACCGGCCTGGTCACCTGTCGTACGATGCGGGAGTGCCGGGTACCCGCGGCACTCCCGGGCGCATAGGGAAAGAAGGAGACAGGTGGCGCTATTCATAGTGCGCCGGCTGCTTCAGGCGATCGTGGTGCTGCTTTTGGTGACCTTGATCTCCTTTGCGTTGCTGCGGTCGATCCCGGGCAACGTGGCCGCCGCCGTCATGGGGCCCAACGTGTACCGCGATCCCGCGGCGATCAAGCTGTTCGACGACACGTACGGGTTCAACAAGCCCTGGTACAGCCAGTACCTGCTCTGGCTGAGCCATCTGGTCCAGGGCAACCTGGGCTATTCGTGGAACCTCAACCAGAGCGTGGCCTCACTGCTCGGCCAGCGGATCCTCAAGACCGGCATCCTGGTTGGCATCTCTCTGGTCCTGGCCGTGCTCATCGCGGTCCCGATCGGCATGGTCCAGGCGGTGCGGCGCAACAAGCTCATCGACCACTTCTTCAACGGCTTCTCGACGATCTTCTACGCGATGCCGTCGTTCCTGCTCGGGCTGGTGCTGATCTACATCTTCGCGATCGAGTTCCCGATCTTCCCGGCCGAGGCGCCGCAGGGCCTGGGCCTGGGCGTGATCTTCGCGAACTTCAACGCGATGATCTTGCCGGTCGCGACGCTCACGCTGATCACCATCGCCCTGTTCAGCAGGTACGCGCGTTCGGCGGTGCTCGACAACCTCACCGAGGACTACGTGCGGACCGCAAAGGCCAAGGGCGCCGGCGAGCGGCGGATCCTGTTCCGTCACGTGCTGCGCAACTCGCTGATCCCGGTCGCCACCCTGCTCGGGCTGAGCTTCCCCGGCGTTATCTCCGGCGCGCTGATCATCGAAGAGGTGTTCAACTACCCGGGGATGGGATTGCTGTTCTTCCAGCAAGCCCAGAAGGAGGACTACCCGACGCTGCTCGGCGTGATCGTCGTAGTGTCGCTGGCCACGGTGATCGGCTCACTGTTCGCCGACATCGCTTACGCAGCCCTCGACCCGCGGGTGAGGTACTAGTCATGAGCCTGATGGGCATTCCGCCGGAATCGCCGGACCCGTCGATTTCCGACACGGCTTTCGTCACCGAGATCTCGGACGTCGGTACCGTCGCGACGACGTCGTCGGCTGAGGACGCGGTCGCCGCCGGGCTGCTGCCGGCGGGCAAGCCGCGCGGCTCGTTCCGCCGGGGCCTGGAGGTGTTCCTCGAGAACAAACTCGCGGTCAGCGGCGCCGCCATCGTCGTGGTCATGCTGCTGTTCTGCTTCCTCGGGCCGCAGTTCTACCACGGCAACACGACCGTGGTGAACTTCGGCAACGAGACGCTGTCGCCGGGCGCCGGTCACCCGCTCGGTACCGACTCGAACGGGAACGACGTGCTCGCCCGGCTGATGACCTCCGGCCAGATCTCGCTGGAGGTGGGCTTCGCCGCCGCGGTGCTGGCCACCGTGATCGGCGTGCTGTGGGGATCGGTGGCCGGCTACGTCGGCGGGGTCATCGACGCGTTCATGATGCGCATCGTGGACGCGGCGCTGTCGATCCCCGTGCTGTTCCTGCTGCTGGTGCTCGCCGCCCTGATCACCCCGACCGAACCCATCCTGATCGCGGTGATCGCCCTGGTGTCGTGGCTGACCACCGCCAGGCTGGTCCGCGGCGAGGCGCTGTCGTTGCGGACCCGCGAGTACGTGCAGGCGATGAAGGTGATGGGCGGCGGCGGCACCCGGGCCGTGCTCCGGCACATCGCGCCGAACGCGATCGGCACCATCATGGTCAACCTCACGTTCCAGGTGGCCGACGCCATCGGGTTCATCGTGGCGCTCAGCTACCTCGGGCTCGGCATCCGCCCGCCGGAGGAGGACTGGGGCGCGATGCTCAGCAACGGAGTCACCTACGTCGCCGACGGGTACTGGTGGCTGATCGTCCCCGCGGGGTTCTGCATCGTGATCGTGATCACCGCGTTCATCTGGATCGGCGAGGGCCTCCGCGATGCCGTCGAGGTCCGATTGCAACGCCGCTAGACCCAGCTTTGCCGCGCGAGAAGAAGACAGCACACAGCAGAAAGCCCAGGGACGACGACGCATGGCACCCTTGCTCCAGATCGAGGATCTGCACACCGAGATCCGGCTCCGCAGCGCCACCGTGTACGCGCTGGACGGCGTTAGCCTTACTGTCGAGCCCGGCGAATGCCTCGGCATCGTGGGCGAGTCCGGCAGCGGGAAGACCATGACCGCGCTGTCGATCATGCAGTTGCTGCCGCCGGGCGGGCACATCACCGGCGGCCAGATCCAGCTGGACGGCAAGGTGATCTCCACGCTGGACGATGAGGCGATGCGCCACGTCCGCGGCAACGAGATCGGGATGATCTTCCAGGACCCGATGACCTCGCTGAATCCCACGATGACGATCGGCGACCAGATCGCCGAGACGGTCCGGCTGCACCGCGGGGCGGACAAGCAGACGGCGCTGGCCCGGGCGGTCGAGGTGCTCGGCCTGGTCGGCATGCCGCGGCCGGCCGAGCGGATCAAGAGCTACCCGCACGAGCTGTCCGGCGGGATGCGCCAGCGCGTGATGATCGCCATCGCGCTGGCCTGCGAGCCGAAGCTGCTGATCGCCGACGAGCCGACCACCGCGCTGGACGTGACGATCCAGAAGCAGATCCTGGAGTTGATCGACGACCTGCGCCGGCGCCTGGGCATGGCGGTGATCCTGGTCACCCACGACCTGGGCGTGATCGCCGGCCGCGCCGACCGCGCGGTCGTCATGTACGCGGGCCGGGTCATGGAGGATACGAGCACGCTGCGGCTGTTCGGCAACCCGCGCCACCCGTACACCGAGGCGCTGTTCGAGGCGCTGCCGGAGAAGATCGCCGACGTCTCCGGCCGGCTGTACAACATCCCGGGCCAGCCACCCGACCTGACCAGGCCGCCCGCCGGGTGTAAGTTCGCCGCGCGGTGTCGTTACGCGCAGGACAGGTGCCGCGAGGATGAGCCGGCGCTGGGAGGCAACGGCCTGGATCACCGCTACCGGTGCTTCTTCCCTGTCGGCCGCGCCTCGGACGACACGGAGGCCGCTGTGCTGGCCGCGGTTGAGCGGGCTCCGGACCGGACCGCCAAGCCCTTGGCGGCCGACGCCAAGCCGCTGCTCGCCATCGAGCACCTGGTGAAGGACTTCCCGGTGACTTCCGGTTTGGTGCAGCGGAAGGTCGGCACGGTCAGCGCGGTCGCCGACGTCAGCTTCTCGATCCCGCCCGGCCAGACCTTCGGCATGGTGGGCGAGTCCGGCTGCGGCAAGACCACGGTCGGCCGGCTGATCGTCGGCCTGGAACGGGCGAACAGCGGCGCCATCGTGCTGGACGGTCAGGACCTGGCCGGGCTGGGCACCCGCGAGCGGCGGCGGCGCGGCTCGAAGGCCCAGCTCATGTTCCAGGACTCCTACGCCTCCATGGACCCGAGGATGCGGGTCGGGCCGATCCTGCGCGAGCCGCTGGCCATCCAGAACATCGGCACCCGGCGCGAGCAGCAGGTCAAGATCGACGCGATGCTGGACGAGGTGGGACTGCCCCGGGCGTCCGTCGAACGGTACCCGCACGAGTTCTCCGGCGGGCAGCGGCAGCGTCTCGGGCTCGCCCGCGCCCTGGTCCTCAGCCCGAAGCTCCTGGTCGCCGACGAGCCAGTGTCCGCGCTTGACGTCTCGATCCAGGCGCAGATCCTCAACCTGATGCAGGACCTGCAGCGCGACCTGGGCCTGACCTACCTGTTCATCTCCCACGACCTGTCCGTCGTGCGGTACATGTCGGACACGATCGGCGTGATGTACCTGGGCAAGCTCGTCGAGGTGGGTCCCGCGGACGACGTGTACTACCAACCGGTCCACCCCTACACGAAGGGCCTGATCGACGCCATCCCGATCGCCGACCCGCGGGAGGAGCGTGCCACCCGGCAGAAGGGCGTGGCCGGGGAGCTACCCTCCAACATCCACCCGCCGTCCGGCTGCCGGTTCCGTACCCGGTGCCCGCTCGCGGAGGATCTGTGCGCCGAGCAGGAGCCGCCGCTGCGGCCCTTCACCGCCAGCGGGCACCTCGCCGCCTGTCATTTCCCGCTGCGGCAGCCGGAGCCGGCCGTGGCATCCGAACCGGCGGTGAAGCCCGCTCAGCCCGCTTAGGGATTGATGACGAGTTGTGACCTTCTCGGTGAAGGATCGATGCAGGCAGAACTTAGGCTGCCAGGAACCAGCACGCCGGACGCTCACCGGCCGTGTTGTTGTGCGCCGGAAGGGACGTGCTGGGACACGGACGGTCATCGACCGAGGGGCTACCGCGATCCGGGGCCTCTGAGACGGCGGGGAGCGGATGACCGCGGAACCGGGAGAGAAAGGGGCGCAGGCTGATGACCTCAGCACACAGCAAAAGGAGGGCCGATGAGATTCCGGAGTAAGAGCTTCGGCGGCCTGGTGGTCGCGGCGGCGTGCGTGACGGCGCTGGCGGCGTGCAGCAGCAGCACCAGCAGTAGCAATAGCAGTGGCAGTGCGCAGGCCACCGGCACGCCGATATCGGGCGGCACGGCGACGTTCGCGGAGTTGCCCGCCACGACGCCGAACTACATCTTCCCGTTCGTCAGCAGCGCCTACATCAGTGTCTCCAACCTCAACCTGTTCCAGTACCTGCTGTACCGGCCGCTGTACTGGTTCGGCAACGGGGCGAGCCCGACGGTGAACACGGCCAAGAGCCTGGCCAACGTGCCGGTGTGGAGCAACGGCGGCAAGACCGTGACGATCACGCTGAAGTCCTTCATGTGGTCGAACGGCCAGCCGGTGACCGCGCAGAACATCGAGTTCTGGCTGAACATGGAAAACGCGGTCGGTGATGTGGACTACGGCGCCTACACCGGGTTCCCGAACATGCAGGTCACCAGCATGAAGGTGGCCAGTCCCACCACGCTGGTGCTGAACCTGAACAAGGCGTACAACCAGCAGTGGTTCTTGTACAACGAGCTGAGCCAGGTTACGCCGATGCCGGAGGCGTGGGACGTGACCGCGTCGGGGCCGAGCCACTGCTCGACCACGGTCAGCGACTGCGCGGCGGTGTACAAGTACCTGGACGCCCAGTCGCGGAACCTGAACGGATACGTGTCCTCGCCGCTGTGGAGCGTCGTGGACGGGCCGTGGAAGCTGACCTCGTTCAACGCGTCCGGGTACGTGGCGATGGTGCCGAACAAGTCCTACTCCGGCACGGATAAGCCGCACCTGGCGCAGTTCGAGGAGCTGCCGTTCACCACCGACGCGGCCGAGTACAACGTCATCCGCTCGCCGAGTTCCAGCAGCAAGATCGACGTCGGCTACATCGTGCCGGAAGACCTGCCGGCCAAGCCGGCCGGCGCGGCGGTCGGCGGCAACCCGCTGTCCGGTTACACGCTGGCCCCGTGGAACGACTGGGGCATCAGCTACTACGTGACGAACTTCCAAGACAGCATCGGTGACCATGCCGCCATCTTCAAGCAGCTGTACTTCCGGCAGGTGCTGGCCTACCTGCAGAACGGGCAGTCGGTGGTCCAGGGTCCGCTGAAGGGCTACGGCAGCCTCACGACGGGGCCGGTGGCGAGCAGCCCGAAGACCTCGTGGCTGTCCCCGCAGCAAGGGAGCGAGGCGTTCCCGTACAACCCGGCCAAGGCGAAGAGCCTGCTGACCAGCCACGGCTGGAGCATCGCCCCGGGTGGGACGACCACGTGCAGCAACGCGAGCCTGTGCGGTACGGGGATCACCGCGGGCAGCACGCTGAGTTTCACGTTCGCCTACGCGACCGGGCAGGCGTGGATCCAGGCGGAGCTGACCCAGCTGCAGTCCAACGCGGCGACGCTGGGCATCAAGCTGAACCTCAAGCCCGAGCCGTTCGACACGGTGGTCGGGGCGTCCGCGGGTAACTGCGTGGTGGCCAAGCTGCCGTGCAACTGGGACATGGCCGACTGGGGTCTGGGCTGGTCGTTCTACCCGGACGTGCTGCCCACCGGCGAGACGCTGTTCGAATGCGGCGCGATCGCCAACTCCGGCGGGTTCTGCGACCCGACCAACGACTCGCTGATCAAGCAGACGCTGGCCAGCGCCAACCTGTCCTACATGTACAGCTGGCAGAACTACCTGCAGACGCAGCTGCCGGTCCAGTGGCAGCCGAACGCGCCCTACCAGTACACCGAGGTCGTGAACAACCTCAAGGGCGTCTACCCGCAGGCGTCGACGCTCATGCTGGACCCGGAGGACTGGTACTACGTGAAGTAATCACCGCCAGGTGACCGGCCTGGTCACCTGACGTCCCATCCGAACCTGCCGGGTCCGCCCGGCAGGTTCGGACCTGGGACGCGCCCCACGGGCTACTGGTGCGGGACCTTGCGCATGGCGTAGGCCACATTGATGACGCCGACGATGACCCAGATCAGGGCCATGAGCATCACGGCGGCGACGCCCGGGGACCCCTTGAACACGATCGCGGTCACCGCCAGGGCGACCAGCATGGACCCGAGGGCCAGCGCGAAGGTCTGCCGGCCGGACTGGTCGGCCCGCTCGGCCCGGATCGTGCGCCGTTCGGCCCGGATCATGCGCCTGGCCCGGCGGCGCTGGTGCCTGCACCCCGCGTACCGGTCCAGCTGGGTCAGGACGCGGCTGTCCACCTCAGCCGTGACCCGGTTTTCGAGCTCGGCCGCGATCCGCTTGTCGATCTCCGCGCCGATCCGTTCCACCAGACCCTCGGCCAGTGCCTGGTCATAGCCGGTGCCAAGGTCTTGCAGGGCGGCCACCGAGGCGGCGATCTCATCCTGGCTATCGGTGACCATCATGCCCTCCGAACGTTCCGTCAACCCTGCGGCAACGGTACGGACTTCAGGCCGACCAGCGGAATGCGGCTATCACCCGGTAGTGTCCTGGGGTTTTCCCTACCCCGGCTGTGACGTGGCAGGTATTGTCTGGGGCTGAAGGGGGGCTCGTTGGCTCAGGGACCGTTGTTGCCTGGCGATCCTGCGCGGGTTGGCCGCTACCGGCTGACCGGTCGGCTGGGTTCCGGCGGGATGGGCGTGGTCTACCTGGGTGCCGCGAAGGATGGCGGCCCGGTGGCGGTGAAGGTGCTGCGCCCGGAACTGGCCGAGGACCCCGAGTTCCGGGCCCGGTTCAGCCGTGAGGTGACCACGCTCATGCGGGTCAAGGGCATGTGCACGGTGCGCGTGATCGAGGCCGACACGCAGGCGCCGAGGCCGTTCCTGATCACCGAGTACATTGACGGGCCCGCATTGTCGGACTACGTCGACGAGCACGGCCCGCTTGGCGCTGAGATGCTGTACGGCCTGGCCACCGGGCTCGCCGCGGCGCTGGCCGTGATTCACGCGTCCGGAGTGATACACCGCGACCTCAAGCCGTCCAACGTGCTCCTGACCGCGGCCGGCCCCAAGGTCATCGACTTCGGGATCGCCCAGGCCGGGGACGCGACCGGCCTGACCAGGACCGGCATGACGGTCGGCTCGATCGGGTTCATGTCCCCCGAGCAGATCATGGGGCAGGCCGTCACCGCGTCGGACATCTTCTCCTGGGCGGTGACGATCGCCTACGCGGCCAGCGGGGCCCCGCCGTTCGGCACCGGCGTGTCCGCCGCGGTTTTCTACCGGATCATGAACACCGAGCCGGACATCGCGGCGGTGCCGGACTCGCTGCGACCCTGGGTCGAGGCCGCCCTGGCCAAGGACCCGCAGAACCGGCCCAGCGCGGATCACCTGCTGCGCCAGCTGACGAATACCTCCACGCAGCCGATCGGCGGCTACGACGCTCCCACCCAGACGGTCCTGGCCCAGACCTGGCAACCGGCCGCGGCCAGCGCGCTACCCGGCGCCCCGCTACCGGGCGGCCGGGGCCGCGCGCCGGGATCACAGGGCTCAGCGCCGGCCACGATGGATCACGGCACCCCCCCGGTGCCGCGGCCGACCCTGCCCGCGCCGCGGCCGGCCGCCCGGCGCCCGGTCCGGGTCTACGCCGCGGTGGCGCTGGCGGTGCTGGTCGCGGTGGTAGGTAGCGTGGTCGGCCTGCTCGTGTCCGGGCACCCGGCGAAGCCCGGGTCCGCCGCTGGCCGCACCAGCACCGGTACCAGCACCGGCACCAGCGCCGCCCCGCCGAGCACGGTAGCGGCGTTCAACGGCGGCCTGTCCACCGTGGTCAACCCCTCTGACCACAAGGGCGGGATCCTGAACTTCGACGCGCAGAGCACGCCGGATTCGTTCGACCCCGGCAACACCTACCTCCCCTGGGTGATGAACTTCGACCGGCTGTTCGCCATGCCGATGTTCACCTACAAGTCCTGCCCGGGCTCGTGCGGTCTGCAGCTCGTGCCGGACCTGGCCACGGACATGGGCACGGTCAGCTCGGACGGAATGACCTGGACGTTCCACATCCAGTCCGACGTCAAGTTCGAGAACGGCACGGTCGTGACCGCCCAGGACGTGAAGTACGCGATCGAGCGCACCTACGACCGGTCGGTGCTGGTCAACGGCCCGACCTACTACCAGGTGCTGCTCACCGACCCGAACTACCCGGGGCCGTACCAGGACCGGGCCAAGAACCTGATGGGCCTGACCGCGATCGGCACCCCGAACGCGACCACCTTGGTGTTCCACCTGCAGTTCCCGTTCCCGGACCTGCCCTACGTGCTGGCCTTCCCGAATAGCGCCCCGGTGCTGCCCAGCGCGGATCAGGGCAGCAACTACCAGCTGCATCCGCTGTCCACGGGTCCGTACATGTTCAAGAGCTACACGCTGAACAATCGCCTCATCCTGGTGCCGAACCCGGACTGGAACCCGGCCACGGACCCGAACGCCAAGCAGCTGCCCAGCCAGATCGTCATGACCCTGAACGTGAAGCAGGCCGACATCGACAACGGGCTGCTGGCCGGCGATATCGACGTGGATGCGCAGGGCCAGGGCGTCGCATCGTCGTCGCAGGCGCGGATCCTGTCCAACCCGGCCGACAAGGCCCACGCGGACAACCCGCTCAACGGGATCGCGCGGTTCACGTACATCAACACTAAGGTCGCGCCGCTGAACAACGTGCACTGCCGCGAGGCGGTGGAGTACGCGGCGGACAAGGCCGCCATCCAGTCCGCGTGGGGCGGCGCCACGAACGGGCAGCTCGCGAGCACCGTCATGCCGCCCGTCGTCCTGGGCTACAAGTCGTTCGACCTGTACCACGCGCTGTCCCAGCCGGGCGGCGACCTGGCCGCGGCCAAGCAGCAGCTCGCGATGTGCGGCCAGCCCAGCGGCTTCAGCACCAACCTGGCCTACCGTGACGACCAACCGCAGGAGACCGCCGCGGCCGCCGCGCTGCAGGCCGCGCTGGCCCGGGTGGGAATCAAGGTCACCTTGAAGGGGTCCTCGACCGACGACTACTACGCCAGCTCCGCCGGCTCCACCGCGTACGTGAACTCCCACGACATCGGCATCGCCGCCGGCGTGTGGCAAGGCGACTGGCCGAACGGCTACGGGTTCTTGGACTCGCTCACCGCCGGGAACGCCATCTCGCCCACTGACAACACCAACATCTCAGAGCTCAACGACTCGGTGGTCAATAACCTGTTCGTCCAGTCCGCCACCGCCACCGGCGCGGCCCGGACGGCGATCTGGTCCCAGATCGACGAGCAGGTGATGAAGGACGCGGCCATCTTGCCGGGGATCTACCAAAAGACGGTGCTGTACCGGTCGGCGCACCTCACCAACGTCTACGTGCAGGCCTATTACGGCATGTACAACTACGCCGTACTCGGAGTGAGCTCCTGATCAGGATCCGCGGCGGCTAGCGGGGGAGGGGTGCCGCCGAACTCCGGGCAGAGCGCCTTGTGGTTGCACCAGTCGCACAGCTTGCTCGGCCTGGGCCGCCAGTCGCCCGTGGCCCGGGCCCGCTCGATCGCCTGCCACAGCGCGATGACCTTGCGCTCGGTGGCCAGCAGGTCGGACTCCTCCGGCGCGTATCGCAGCACTTCGCCCTCGGCCAGGTACATGAGCTGCAGCAGCTTCGGTACCTGGCCGCGCAGCCGCCAGATCACCAGCGCGTAGAACTTCATCTGGAACAGCGCGCTCGCCTCGTAAGCCTCGCGCGGCGCCCGGCCGGTCTTGTAGTCCACGATCCGGATCTCGCCGCCGGGCGCCACGTCCAGCCGGTCGATGTAGCCGCGCAGCCGCAGTCCGGAATCGAGCGTGGTCTCCACGTAAGCCTCCCGCTCGGCGGGCTCCAGCCTGCGGGGGTCCTCGAGGGTGAAGTACGCGTCCAGGATCGCGATGGCGGACCGCAGCCAGGTGGCCCGCTCGGCCTCGTCGGGGAAGAGCGCGGCCAGATCGGGCTCCTCGGCGGCCAGCCGGTCCCACTCCGGGAGGAGCAGCGCCCGTGCGGCCTCCGGGGTTCGCCCGGCGGCGGGCAGGTCGAACAGGCGCTCCAGCGCGGCGTGCACCAGCGTCCCGCGCGCCGTGGCCTGCGTCGGCGGCTCGGGCAGTCGGTCGATCACCCGGAACCGGTACAACAGCGGACACGTCATGAAATCGGCCGCGCGCGACGGCGAGAGCGCGAAGGGGCGTTCCACGGGGGGTTCGGGGGCGTCGCCGTCCCGGACCAAGACTGCTTCCACCCTTGAACCGTAGGGCACCGTACCGACATTCGGGGGGATCTCCGGCGGCGCGGTCCGCGTGGGTCGTCCCGCCGGGTCAGCACGGCACGTAGCATCGGTACCGTGGCAAGCACGACGCCGCAGAAGAAGCACCCGAAGCGCCGCGACGCCGGTCCTGGGATCGTCCTCGCGCGCCCGTTCGGCATCCCGGTGTATATCTCGCCGTACTGGTTCGTGATCGCCGGGGTCTTCATCGTGATCTACGCCAGGGACCTGGCCTCGACCTTCCACGGGCCGACCAGGTTCGTGATCGCCGCCGCGTTCGTCGTGCTGCTCTGGCTGTCCGTCCTGGTCCACGAGCTCAGCCATTCGCTGGTGGCGCGCGGATACGGGCTGCCGGTGCGCCGCATCCTGCTGTACCCGCTGGGCGGGTTCTCCGAGATCGAGCGGGAGCCGCAGACGCCCGGGCGGGAGTTCCTGGTGTCGGCGGCCGGCCCGGCGCTGTCGCTGCTGCTGGCCGCCGTCGGCTACGGCCTGACCTACGTGACCTCGGCGGGCACCATCGGCGGCACGCTGATCCACCAGCTCATATGGGCCAACCTGGTCGTCGGCGGCTTCAACCTGCTGCCCGGCCTGCCGCTGGACGGCGGGCGGATGCTACGCGCCGTGATCTGGAAGGTGACCGGACGTCCCGCGACGTCCACCGTCGTCGCCGCCTGGGCCGGGCGCGTGATCGGGGTTGGCCTGTTCGCCCTGGTGCTGGCGCCGCCGGTGCAGGCCCGCATCGGCGGCCTGTACACCGTGGTGTGGGTGGCGGTGATCGCCGCCTTCATGTGGACCGGCGCGGGCCAGGCCATCAAGGCCACTAGGCTCCGTGAGCGGCTGCCCACGCTGCAGGCCCGCAGGCTGGCCCGCAAGGCGGTGTCGGTCGCCGCTAACACCCCGCTGGCCGAGGCGATCAGACGCGCGGACGAGAGCCAAGCCCGGGCGGTGGTGGTCGTGGACCACGACGACAAGCCGATCGCGATCCTCAACGAGACCGCGGTGATGGCCACGCCGCCCCAGCGGCGCCCCTGGATCGAGGCCGGCTCGCTAGCCAGGACGCTCGAGCCGAGCCTGGTCCTGTCGGCCGACCTGTCCGGGATGGCCCTGCTGGACGCGATCCGCCAAGCTCCCGCCACCGAGTACCTGCTGGTCGAGCCGTCCGGTCAGGTCTACGGTGTGCTGGCCGCCCGCGACGTCGACCTCGCCTTCGCCGGCGTCTGACCCGGCCAAGCTCCTCCCGGCCAAGCTACTGTGGGCGCCATGACCAAACCGCGGCAGGGGCCGTTGATGGCCGGGGAGCCGGTGCAGCTGACCGATCCCAAGGGGCGTAGCCACCTCATCACCCTGCGGGCCGGGGCATCCTTCCATACCCACCGGGGCTCGCTGAGCCACGACGACATCATCGGCGGCCCGGACGGGAACGTGATCAAGGCGGCGGGCGGCACCCCCTACGTCGTTTTCCGCCCCCTGCTGTCCGACTACACCCTCGCGATGAAACGCGGCGCGGCGGTGGTCTACCCCAAGGACGCGGCACAGATCGTGGCGTTCGCCGACGTGTTCCCCGGCGCGCGCGTGCTTGAGGCCGGAGCCGGCTCGGGCGCGCTGAGCTGCTGGCTGCTGCGCGCGGTCGGGGAGCAGGGGACCCTGGTCTCGTTCGAGCGCCGGCCCGACTTCGCCGAGATCGCCCGCCGGAATGTGGAGCAGTTCTTCGGCGGCCTGCCGCCGGCCTGGCAGCTGGTGAACGGTGAGTTCGGCCCGGGAATGGACCCGGCGCAGGAGGGGCTGGCCGACTTCGACCGCGTGATCTTGGACATGCTCGCCCCCTGGGACTGCGTGGACGCGGTCGCCTCGGCCCTCGCGCCCGGCGGGTTGGCCTGCTGTTACGTGGCTACCACGACCCAGCTGTCCCGGACCGTGGAGGCCCTGCGCGGGCATGGCGGCTTCGGCGAGCCCGCCGCCTGGGAGAACCTGGTGCGCGGGTGGCACGTCGAGGGCCTGGCCGTCCGCCCCGAGCACCGCATGGTGGGACACACCGGGTTCCTGGTCACCGCGCGGCGGCTCGCCCCGGGTGTGGTGCCCCCGCCCCGCAGGCGCCGTCCGGCCAAGGGCGCGTACGAAGATGCTGCCACGGAGGCCCGGGAGACGGGTGAATAGTAACGCTTAGCGATACTGGTGTGACGGGCTGGCGACCGGATGTGCGGCAAGACCGCATCGAAACGCCCTCGCGAGGTTAGGGAACGCCGGTGTATAGGTAATGTCTTATTAGAAGTTCAGGAGGAGGTGAGAGGCTTGGCCACTAGAGACGACGGCGGGCGTGTGTCACGGCACGACGACGAGGTGAAGAGCCTTACCGCACAGATCTCGTTTCTTGACGAGGAGATCGCCGTGCTCCGTCGTCGGCTGGCGGACTCGCCACGGCAGGTCAGGCTGCTCGAAGACCGGCTGCACGAGACCGAAGGCAGCCTCAACGGGGTCACCGCGCAGAATGAGCGGCTGGCCGCCACGCTGCGGGAGGCGCGCGACCAGATCGTGGCGCTGAAGGAAGAAGTGGACCGGCTGGCCCAGCCGCCGTCCGGGTTCGGAATCTTCCTGAGCGCGTGCGACGACGACACGGCGGACGTGTTCACCGGCGGGCGCAAGATGCGCGTGAACGTGTCGCCGAACGTCGAGCTCAGCGAGCTGCGCCCAGGCCAGGAAGTGGTCCTGAACGAAGCGCTCAACGTCGTCATCGCCCAGGGCTTTGAGAAGGTGGGCGAGGTCGTCATGCTCAAGGAGGTGCTCGCCGACGGCGAACGTGCCCTGGTCATCTCCCAGGCCGACGAGGAGCGCGTGGTCCGGCTGGCCGAGCCGCTGCTGAACCAGCCGGTGCGGGCGGGCGATTCGCTGCTGCTGGAGTCCCGGTCCGGGTACGTGTACGAGCGGATCCCCAAGGCTGAGGTGGAAGAGCTGATCCTGGAGGAAGTCCCGGACATCTCCTACTCTGACATCGGCGGTCTGGCCGGGCAGATCGAGCAGATCAGGGACGCGATCGAGCTGCCTTACCTGCACGCCGACCTGTTCAAGGAGCACATGCTCAAGCCGCCCAAGGGGGTCCTGCTCTACGGGCCGCCTGGCTGCGGCAAGACGCTGATCGCCAAGGCGGTCGCGAACTCGCTCGCCAAGCAGGTCGCCGCCAAGACGGCGGACGAGGGGGCCAAGGTAGGCAAGAGCTTCTTCCTCAACATCAAGGGCCCCGAGCTGCTGAACAAGTACGTGGGCGAGACCGAGCGGCACATCAGGCTCGTGTTCCAGCGGGCTCGGGAGAAGGCCAGCGAGGGCATGCCCGTCATCGTGTTCTTCGACGAGATGGACTCGATCTTCCGCACCCGGGGCTCGGGCGTCTCGTCCGACGTGGAGAACACGATCGTGCCGCAGTTGCTGTCCGAGATCGACGGCGTGGAGGGCCTGGAAAACGTCATCGTCATCGGGGCCTCGAACCGCGAGGACATGATCGACCCGGCCATCCTGCGGCCCGGCCGGCTCGACGTCAAGATCAAGATCGAGCGGCCCGACGCCGAGGCGGCCAAGGACATCTTCTCCAAGTACGTGCTCAAGGAGTTGCCGCTGCACCCGGACGACCTGGCCGAGCACGACGACTCGCGGCAGGGCACCGTCGAGGCGATGATCCTGCGCACGGTCGAGCGGATGTACACCGAGTCCGAGGAGAACCGGTTCCTCGAGGTCACCTACGCCAACGGCGACAAGGAAGTCCTGTACTTCAAGGACTTCAACTCCGGCGCCATGATCGAGAACATCGTGGCCCGGGCCAAGAAGATGGCCATCAAGGAGTTCCTGGATACCGGGCAGAAGGGCATGCGGGTCAGTCACCTGCTGGCCGCGTGCGTCGATGAGTTCAGCGAGAACGAGGACCTGCCCAACACCACGAACCCGGACGACTGGGCCCGCATCTCCGGCAAGAAGGGCGAGCGCATCGTCTACATCAGGACTCTGGTCTCCGGCAAGACCGGCACCGAGGCAGGCCGCTCCATCGACACCGTGGCGAACACTGGGCAGTACCTTTGATGCCTGTTCGCGCTCAGGCCCCCGCGAGGGAGCCTGGGCGGCGCCCCCCCGAGGGCAAAAAGAGTGTGTCGGCATGTCTCCTTCGTCCGTATCGGCATTAGGCTGCTTGGCATGAGCGAGCTGGAGGGCCGCCTCCACGCGGGCCGGAGGCGAGCGGGAGTGACTTCATGAGCGTGCTACGGGTGATGGGTACCGAGACGGAATACGGCATCTCCGTGCCCGGTCAGCCCGGCGCCAACGCGATGGTGACCTCGTCCCAGATCGTCAACGCCTACCAGGCGGCCACGGCCGCCCGGGCGCGCCGGGCCCGGTGGGACTTCGAGGAGGAGAACCCGCTGCGGGACGCCCGCGGGTTCGACCTGACCCGGGAGGCGGCGGACTCCTCTCAGCTGACCGACGAGGACCTGGGCCTGGCCAACGTCATTCTCACCAATGGCGGCCGGCTCTACGTCGACCATGCGCATCCGGAGTACTCCGCGCCCGAGTGCACCAACCCGCTATCGGTGGTGATCTGGGACAAGGCCGGCGAGCGGGTCATGGCCGAGGCCGCGGCCAAGGCGGCAACCGTGCCGGGTAGCGCGCCCATCCAGCTGTACAAGAACAACACCGACAACAAGGGCGCCTCCTACGGCTCGCACGAGAACTACCTGATGCGCCGGGCCACGCCGTTCGCCGACATCGTCAAGTTCCTCGTCCCGTTCTTCGTATCCCGCCAGGTGATCTGCGGGGCCGGACGGGTCGGCATCGGCGCCGACGGCCGGGGCTCGGGCTTCCAGATCAGCCAGCGGGCCGACTACTTCGAGGTCGAGGTGGGCCTGGAGACCACGCTGAAGCGGCCCATCATCAATACCCGCGACGAGCCGCACGCCGACCCGGAGAAGTACCGGCGGCTGCACGTGATTCTCGGCGACGCCAACATGAGCGAGGTGTGCACCTACCTCAAGGTCGGCACCACCTCGCTGGTGCTTTCGATGATCGAGGACAAGTTCCTCGGCTCGGACCTGTCCGTCGAGGCGCCGGTGGCCGAGCTCCGCGCGATCTCGCACGATCCGACCTGCCGCCGCTTGGTCACGCTCAAGGACGGCCGGAAGATGACCGCGGTTCAGCTACAGGCTGAATACCTCGAGCTAGCCCGCAAGTACACCGAGGACCGGTACGGAGGCGACGTCGACGACATCACCGCCGACGTCCTGGACCGGTGGGAGTCGGTGCTGAACCGGCTGGCCGAGGACCCCATGCTGCTGGCCAAGGAGCTGGACTGGGTGGCCAAGCTCGAGCTGCTCGAGGGGTACCGGTCCCGGGACTCACTGGGCTGGGATCATCCCCGGCTACAGCTGGTTGACCTGCAGTACTCCGACGTGCGACCGGACCGTGGCCTGTACAACCGGCTGGCCGCCCGGGGCCGGATGGTGCGGCTGACCGACGACGCGACCGTGGACCGGGCCATCGATAACCCGCCGGAGGACACCAGGGCCTACTTCCGCGGCCGCTGCCTGCGGCAGTATCCCGAGTCGGTGGCTGCCGCCTCCTGGGACTCCGTCATCTTCGACATCCCCGGCCGGGAGTCGCTGCAACGCGTCCCCACCCTGGAGCCACTGCGTGGTACCAAGGCACATGTGGGTGAGCTGCTGGACCGCTGCCGGACCGCGGCTGAGCTGGTCGCGGCGCTCACCAACCAGGATTAGCGCCCTCGGGGCGGGTCCCGAGTTCGTACCGATTTGAGCCCGGCGGGGTTGGGCGGGACTGCCACGGGTGACGATAACGTTGGGACAGACGGAGGTAGCGACATGGCAACCAACAAGGACACAGGCGGTCAGCGCCAGACTACGAGGCGCACCGACGAGACCGAGCAGGCGGAATCCGGGACCACCGAGGAGGTCCGGGAGCGGCACGAGAAGCTCTCCGACGACGTCGACGCGATCCTCGACGAGATCGACGAGGTTCTCGAGGAGAACGCCGAGGAGTTCGTGCGGTCGTACGTGCAGAAGGGCGGCCAGTAGCCAGTAGCCGGCCAGCGGTTCGCCGTAGGCGGACACGTCGGCGGGTGGGGCGTGCTGTCTGGCTCTGGCACGGCAGTAGGGTCTGTTGAAGGCACTGCTGTGCCGACCACCGTCAGGAGGTTCGCGTTGGGCTCGTACTTTGACGGCAGCCAGTCCGGCCCGTTCGCCGGGGGAGCCGGGGCGCAAGCAGGTCCCGGGCGAAACCGGATCAGGCCGCCGGCGGTCTTCATGGACCGGCAGTCCTCGTCGTTCGCGGATTTCCTCGCCTCCCACTCTCCGGATCTGCTGCCTGGCCGGGCTCCCGGCGGCGCCGCGGACTCCCCGGCGTTGCATGACCTGCCGCACGCCACCACGATCGTCGCCGCGGCCTGCCACCACGGCGTGGTGCTGGCGGGTGATCGCCGGGCCACCTACGGGAGCATGATCGCCAAGCGGGACGTGGAGAAGGTGTTCCGCAGCGATGAGTTCTCGGCCATTGGCTACGCGGGCACGGGCAGCGTGGGGATTGAGTTCGTCCGCCTGTTCCAGGTCGAGCTCGAGCACTACGAGAAGATGGAGGGCCGCCCGCTGTCACTGGAGGGCAAGGCCAACCGGCTCGCCTGGATGATCAGGGGCAACCTGGCCGCGGCCATGCAGGGGTTCGTCGTCGTGCCGCTCTTCGTCGGCTACGACGAGGACGCCAGCCAGGGGCGTATCTTCAGCTACGACGTGGCCGGCGGCCCGTACGAGGAGCAGAGGTTCTACTCCATCGGCTCGGGATCGGTCTTCGCCCGCGGTTCGCTGAAGAAGCTGTACGTCGACGACATGCCGGTAGCCGACGCCGTGCTGGCCTGCGTCCAGGCGCTGTACGACGCCGCCGACGACGATTCGGCGACCGGCGGCCCGGACCTGACCCGGCGGATCTTCCCGGTCATCGCCACGGTGACGGCGGATGGCTTCCGCAAGCTGTCCGAAGCCGAGTCCGAGGATTACACCCAGCAGGTGGTGCAGGAGCGGATGACCATGCCTGACGGCCCATCCGCCCCGCTGCGCACGGCCCGCTAGCGCATCTCGTCCCGCCCCATCTGTCTAGGTAAAGGAAGCATTCGCGGTGTCCAT
This sequence comes from Actinomycetota bacterium, assembly GCA_003136255.1. GTDB lineage: Bacteria > Actinomycetota > Actinomycetes > Streptosporangiales > Streptosporangiaceae > Palsa-504. The sequence goes on along the minus strand of PLDT01000236.1, from coordinate 6,410 downwards.
GCCGTTCGGTTATGTCTCACCCGCACAGGCCATGCGGGACAAGGCCGAATACGCGCGTCAGGGAATCGCGCGCGGCCGCAGCTGCGTCACGCTGCAGTACGACGGCGGGATCTTGCTGATGGCGCCCAACCCGTCAAGCGCGCTGCACAAGATCAGCGAGATCTACGACCGGATCGCGTTCGCCGCGGTGGGCCGGTACAACGAATACGAGAACCTGCGCAAGGCCGGGATCACGTACGCGGACATCACCGGGTACCAGTTCGACCGGGTCGACGTGACGGCCCGCGGCATCGCCAACTACTACGCCCAGAACCTGGGCACCATCTTCACCGAGAACCTCAAGCCGTTCGAGGTGGAGATCGTCGTCGCCGAGGTCGGCACGCGGCCGGAGACCGATCAGATCTACCGGATCACGTTCGACGGGTCGGTGACCGACGAGCCGGGCTTCGTCGCCTTCGGCGGGCAGGCCGACCAGGTTTCCGCGGCGCTGAAGGAGCGTTACTCCCCGGGCATGTCCCTGACCGAGGCGTTCACCGCCGCGTTGGCCGCACTGTCGGCCAGCGGCAACGGCGAGCGCAGCGAGGTGGCGGCTACCCAGCTGGAGGTTGCCATCCTGGACCGGACCCGGGATCACCGCGCGTTCCGCCGCATCCGCGCGGCCCGGCTCGAGGAGCTCATCGCCGAGAGCCGCGCCGCCGAGGCGAAGAGCGCTCCCGAGGCCGCGGCGGACGCCCCCGCCAGCCCGCCGGCGCCGCCCGCCGACTCCGGACCTGCCACGGGTCCCGACGCGGGCAGCACCGACCGCGGCGGCGGCCTGGGTGGCGCCAACGGCACCCCGCCGAACCCGCTCTAGGGCGCCCGGGCTCACAGCGGGATGTTGGCGTGCGTTCCCTTGAGCTGGGGGGCCTCGGCGATGGCCCGCGCCAGTTCACGGCCCGTCTGGCTGGGCTCGATGATGGCGTCGATGACGCCGAGGTCGACCGCGCGCTGCAGGCCGCCCGCGGTGGCCTCGTGCTCGGCGGCCAGCTCTGCCTCGGCCTCGCGCAGCCGCTCGGGCGGCACCGAGGCCAGCGTCCGCCGGTGCAGGATCCGGACGGCCGCGACCGCGCCCATGACGGCCACCTCGGCGCCCGGCCAGGCGAACACGCGGGTCGCGCCGAGCGAGCGGGAGTTCATCGCGATGAAGGCCCCGCCGAACGCCTTGCGGGTCACAAGCGTCACCCGGGGCACCGTGGCCTCGGCGAACGCGTGCAGCAGCTTGGCGCCGCGGCGGACCACGCCGTCCCACTCCTGGCCGACCCCGGGCAGGTAGCCCGGCACGTCCACCAGCACCACGAGCGGCACGCCGAACGCGTCGCACATCCGGACGAAGCGCGCCGCCTTCTCCGCCGACGCGGCGTCCAGGCAGCCGCCGAGCCGCATCGGGTTGCTGGCCACGACGCCGACCGTGCGCCCGGCCAGCCGGCCCAGGATCGTCACGATGTTCGGCGCCCACCGGGGGTGCAGTTCCACGCCCGGCGAATCGAGCAGCTTGGCGGTCAGCAGGTGCACGTCGTAGGCGCGCCGGGAGGCATCAGGCAGCACTCCGGACAGGTCGCGGTCCACAGCGTCCTCGGCGATCTTCCCCTGGTCGCTGAGCAGCGCCGCGAGCTGGCGGGCCCGGTCCAGTGCCTCGGCGTCCGTCTCGGTCACCACGTGCACCACGCCGGAGCGGCGGCTGTGCGGCTCCGGCCCGCCGAGCCGCTCCATGTCCACGTCCTCGCCGGTCACCGAGCGGACCACGTCCGGGCCGGTGACGAAGATGCGGCCCAGGCCGGACAGGATCACAATGTCGGTCAGCGCCGGGCCGTAGGCGGCGCCGCCGGCCGCGGGACCGAGCACCACCGAGATCTGCGGCACCCGTCCGGAGGCGGCGGTCATCGCCGCGAACACGGTTCCCACCGCGTGCAGGCTGGCCACGCCCTCGGCGAGCCGGGCCCCGCCCGAGTGCCACAGGCCCACGATCGGAACCCCGCGGGAGACCGCCTCCGCGTACGCGCCGACGATCGCGGCGCAGCCCGCGCTGCCCATCGCCCCGCCCTGCACCCGCGGATCGCAGGCGAACGCCACCGCTCCCGCCCCGTGGACCAGCCCGACGCCCGCGAGCACCCCGCTCCGCTCCTCCGCGCCCGCCGGCAGCAGCTCCAGCGTGCCGGGGTCGAACAGCGCTGCCAGCCGTTCCCGCGGGTCACGGGGCATGCCTACGCGGGCCGGCCTGGGATCCAGGGTGGTCGTCATCGGTGGTCTCCTCTACCGGCTTAACGGGTTCAGGCGGCGGTGAACACGAGCGACACGTTGTGGCCGCCGAACCCGAACGCGTTGTTCAGCACGGCCATTGGCTCGGCGCCACGCTTGGTCAGCGGTCTCGGCTCGGTGGCGATGTCGAGGGGCACCTCGTCATCCAGGTCTTCGAGGTTGATCGTGGGCGGCGCCACCTGGTCGCGCAGCGCGAGGATGGCGGCCACGGACTCGATCGCGCCGGCGCCGCCGAGCAGGTGCCCGGTCATCGACTTGGTCGACGAGACGACCACGCCATCGGCCGCCGATCCCAGCGCCTTGACCAGGGCCTGCGCCTCGAGCGGGTCGCCCTCCGGGGTGGAGGTGGCGTGCGCGTTCACGTGCACCACCTGCTCCGGGTCAACCCGCGCGTCGGCCAGCGCCCGGCCGATCGCCGCGGTCACGCCGGCTCCGTCGGGCGCCGGGTGGGCGATGTGATAGGCGTCCGAGGAGTAACCGGCCCCCGCCAAGACGGCGTACACCCGCGCGCCGCGCCGCCGGGCGTTCGACAGCGACTCCAGCACCAGCATGCCCGCGCCCTCGCCGAGCACGAACCCGTCCCGGCCCTTGTCGAACGGGCGTGAGGCCCGCTCGGGGTCGTCGTTGCGGGTGGACATGGCCCGCATGACCGCGAACGAGCCGATGTTCAGCGGCATGATCGCCGCCTCGGTGCCACCGGCCATGACCACGTCGGCCCGCCCGGAACGGATCATGTCGATGCCGTACCCGATCGCCTCCGCGCCGGACGCGCAGGCGCTGACCAGAGCGTGTGCGCCGGCGTGCGCCCCGAGCTCCATGCTGATCCAGCCGGCCGACCCGTTGGGCATGAGCATCGGCACCGTATACGGCGAGATGCGCTGCCAGCCCTTGGAGTTGAGGATGTCGTAGGCGGCCAGGGTCGATCCGATACCGCCGATCCCGCTGGTGACGCTGACCCCGAGCCGTTCGGGGTCCATCTCCGGGGCGCCCGCGTCGGCCCACGCCTCGCGTGAGGCGACGAGCGCGAGCTGCTCGCAGCGGTCCATCCGCCGGGCCTGCACGCGACCCACGATCTCCACCGGGTCGACGGCTGCCCAGGCGGCGATCCGCACCGGCAGCTGCTCGGCCCACGGTTCGGTCAGGCGTCGCACGCCGCTCCGCCCGGCCAGCATCGCCGACCAGGTCGACGCGACGTCCCCGCCGAGCGGGGTGGTCGCGCCGAGCCCGGTAACGACGACAGTTTCACGCTCCACCGTCACGCCGAGTCTCCGGCGTTCTTGGCCACGAAGTTCACGACGTCCTGGACGGTGGTGAGGTCCTTCAGCTGATTGTCCGGGATCTCGACGCCGAACTTGTCCTGGGCCGCGACCGCGATCTCGACCATGGACAGCGAGTCGATATCGAGGTCGTCGACAAAGCTCTTGTTCGGGGTCACCTCGTCCGCGGGCACGCCCGCGATCTCCTCGACGATTTCGCCCAGCCCTTCGAGGATCTCCAGATCTGTCATGCTCTGCTCCTTGTCGTTAACTGATTGTGGTCTGGCTGCCCCGCAACGGGCTGGCCGCCTCGCTCCAGGGCCCGGCTAGGGTACCGTGATCACCTGCGCCGCGTAGCACATCCCGGCGCCGAAGCCGAGCAGCAGCACCGGGGAGCCGCTCTTGAGATCGCCGCGCTCGGCCATATGCGCCAGGGTCAGCGGGACCGACGCCGAGGACGTGTTGCCGGAGTGCACGATGTCATCCGCCAGCAGCTCCCTGGGCACGCCCAGCCTGCGCGCGATCGCCTCGATGATGCGCAGGTTGGCCTGGTGCGGCACGAAGGCCGACAGGTCGCTCACCGCCACCCCGGCCCGCTCGCAGGCCTGCGCCGCGATCGGGTGCAGCGTGGTGGTGGCCCAGCGGAACACCGCCTGGCCCTGCTGGTACATGTAGGAGCGGCGGTTCGGGATCGCGATCTTGTCGGCCATGTCACCGGCGCTGCCCCACACCACCGGCCCGATACCCGGCGGCTCGCCGTCCGCGACCGGTCCGACCACCGCGGCGCCCGCCCCGTCCGCGAAGATGATGCAGGTGGAGCGGTCGTCGGGGTCAATCCAGGCCGTCATCTTCTCCGCCCCGATGACCAGCACGTACCGGGCCGTGCCGGCCCGTACCGAGTCCGACGCGCTGGCCAGCGCGTAACAGAAACCGGCGCACGCGGCGTTGAGGTCGTAGGCGGCGGGCGCCACGATGCCGAGGCGGGACGCGACCATCGCGGAGGTGTTCGGTATCGCGACCTCGGCACTGCAGGTGGCCACGATGACCAGATCGATGTCGGCCGGGGATAGGCCGCTGCTGGCCAGCGCCTTGCCGCCGGCTACGACCGCCATGTCGGCCACGGTCTCATCCGGCCCGGCGTACCGGCGGCTGACGATGCCGACCCGGCTGCGAATCCATTCGTCACTGGTGTCGACCCGGGCCGCCAGGTCGTCGTTGGTCACCACATTGGCGGGCTGATAGCCGCCGAACGAGATGATCCGCGCTCCCGCGGCGGGCGGGAACGTCGTGAAAGATGTCATGCGCTGCGACCATCCTGGGGTTGAACACGGACCAGCGGCTGACCCTGGCTGACCGGGTCGCCGTCTTCCACGAGCCATTCGATGATCTCAGCTGGCCAGGGCACGGCGAGCGAACGCTCCCCGTCGCGCGCGGCGACGGTGCCGAACAGCGCTAGCCCGGTCGGCGACCGGAACGTACCCGAGGTCGGCGCCACGATCAGCCGCCATTCCGGTAGGTGGCCGTGCCCGCGCCCGTCGTGCTCGGACAGGTGCTCCTCGATCAGGTCACGCGCGGCCTCGAGCTGATCCGGGGTCTTGATGGCCAGCTGGGCGACCCCGGGCAGCGCCCGCCGGGCCAGGCCGGTCAGCGTGCCCGCCGGCGGCAGCTCGATGATCGCGGTCACGCCCAGGTCCGCCATCGTCCGCAGGCACAGGTCCCAGCGCACCGGCGCGGCGACCTGGGTCACGATGCGCTCCAGCCACTCCTTGCCGGTCGTGACCGCGGCGCCGTCGGCGTTGCACAGCAGCGTGAGGTGCGGATCGGTGACCGCGACCTCGGCCGCCGCGTCGCGCAGCGCCGCGCTGGCGGGCGCCATGTACCGGGTATGGAACGCCCCGGCCACCTGCAGCGGGCGCAGCCGCGCGCCGGCCGGCGGATCGGCCGCGAACGCCTGCAGGTCCGCGATCGACCCGGCGGCCACGATCTGCCCGGCCGCGTTGATGTTCGCCGGGGTCAGGCCGCGGCGGGCGATGGCCGCCAGCACCGCCTCCTCGTCACCGCCCAGGACGGCCGTCATCCCGGTCGGCTCCGCCGCCGAGGCCGCCGCCATGGCCGCGCCGCGCACCCTGACCAGTCGCATCGCATCGTCCGCGCTCAGCACTCCGGCCAGCACCCCGGCGGCCAGTTCCCCGACGCTGTGCCCGGCGGCCGCGTCGGCGGGCACGTCGCCCGGGAACCCCATAGCCCCGTCCACCGCCCCGGCCCACTTCTCGGCCAGCGCGCCCGCCGCCGCCAGCGCGGCCGCCACCAGCAGGGGCTGCGCGATAGCCGTGTCCCTGATCTCGTCGGCGCCGGCCGTGGTGCCATACCTGATCAGGTCGCAGCCCGCCAGCTCGGAGGCGGCGCCGAGACGCTCGGCTACTCCGGGTACCTCGAGCCAGGGCGCGAGGAAGCCTGGCGTCTGCGCGCCCTGCCCAGGTGCGGTGATGATAAGCATCCCTTTAGCGTGCCCTGTAGAACTCCGCCACATGAATGTCGAACAGCACGAAGTTAACCGCTGTCCTGTTGGCGCATTCCTACAAAAGATGTTCACCTAAACGTCACCGCGGCGTCACCAACGCGTGACTGCGGTCAGCTGCGCTTAGCCGCCAGGCGCCCCAGGGCGAGCGCGACCCACAAGGTGAAGCCGTCCCGCCCGGCCGAGGGCGTGTAGTCGGTGAGTTCGGCGACCCGCCGCAGCCGGTAGCGCACGGTGTTCGGGTGCACGAACAGCAGCCGCGCGGTGGCCTCCAGTGAGGAGCCTTGTTCCAGGTAGGTCGTGAGCGTGTCGAGCAGGGCGTGGCCGCCGCCCAGCAGCGG
>PLDT01000260.1:0-3893 GCA_003136255.1 Actinomycetota bacterium | reverse complement strand
GCCATGGAGGGCTGCCGCGGCCAGCACTGCGTACTGGAACTTCTTGTTCTCCCGCCCACGGAAGGTGCACTCGCGCAGGAACCGCTCGCGTAGTTCCTCCAACGGCAGCGGGTCGGCTTGGCTGGCTTCGCACCAGTTCAGCGCGTCCGCGGCGACGTGGAGGAACACCTCGCCGGGAAAGGTGCGACATGGAGGAACACCTCGCCGGGAAAGGTATTGCCTCGCGGGTGCAGGGGCGCGAGCTCGCTAACCAGCTCGAAGATGTCAGCGTCGCGGGCAAGCCCGTCAAGCAGGACGCGGCGGGCGACCGCGGTGTCCCTGGGGAGTGGGCCGCTTCCTGGCAGGCATACACCGACGGTAGGGCAGAACCACTGAGCGCGCGCGGCCTTACCGGCGGGTGCCGGGCAGTTTCGTAGTACGATTCCTGGGTGGAGGTTCTCCGCTCGGCGCTGCGCCATGGTATCCCGGGCGAGGACATCCTCCACGCCGTCAACCATGCGATCACGATCGACGAGGCGGGTGATGACCCGGTGCGCTGGCTGGTGCTCGGCCCGGACCGGGCCGGCAACCTGCTGGAACTGGTGGTGATAGACCGGCCGGATGGCCCGGCGGTCATCCACGCCATGCCGATGCGAGCCCAGTACCGGCGGCTGCTCCCGAAGGGCAGGCGAGAACAGGAATGAACGACCACGGACGCCGCAAGGACGGAACGCCGATCACCGACGCGGATGTCGAGGCGATGGCCGACGAGGCCGAGCGCGGCTACGACGTGGACACACTCCTGCGCCGTCGGCCGGGCGGCCGGCCGCCGCTGGGATCGGCGGCCGCCAGTGTCGAATCCGTGCGGCTGGACCCCGAACTCAAACGAGCCCTGCTAATCCGCGCAGCCGAGGAGCACGTCAGCGTCTCGGAGGTGATCCGCCGGGCCATCGGCGAGTACCTGCGGGCCAGCTGACCAAGTCTCGGGCGCGGCAGAACCACTCAGCTGCAGGGCCCCGGCCCCCGCCGACCCGCGCAGTGCAGTGACATACCCACCTGTCGTCACGCTGCGTCGTTACCTCATAAGCTGCGTGACGTGCGTGAACCGCCGTTCTGTTTTTTCGGGGGCCCGTGAGCGACCGATAGCTGCTGGGCGCATATCGGGGTGTTCTCGCGAGTCGGGGGTGATGGCCGGGGGCCTGCTCTGGCCGTGCCGTGGTGGTGTCGGCGGGGCCTGTCATCGCCTGGTACCGGTCAGGTGGGGTGGGTCGGGCTGCTGGCGCGGGGCCGCCCGGGCTTGCGCATCTGCCCGGTGTCGCTTGGCAGCCGGCCTGCGTCGGCCAGCGCTTGGCGCAGCAGGTACTCGATCTGGGCGTTGGTGCTGCGCAGCTCGTCGGCGGCCCAGCGGGCCAGCGCGTCGTGCACGGCGGGGTCCAGCCGCAGCAGGATGCTCTTGCGCTCGCTCATCGGGTGACCGTGCCCGCCGTCACTGGTACAGGGTGCCGGTGTTGACGACCTGCTGGGTGGCTTGCTCACTGCACAAGACCACGAGCAGGTTCGATACCATCGCGGCCTTGCGCTCCTCGTCTAGCGCGACCACGCCCTTCTCCTCCAGCTGGGCCAGCGCCAGCTGGACCATGCCGACGGCGCCCTCGACGATCTGCCGCCGTGCGCCGACGACCGCGCTGGCCTGCTGCTGGCGCAGCATGGCCTGGGCGATCTCGGGGGCATACGACAGGCGGGTCAGCCGGGACTCGGTGATGTCTACCCCGGCCGGGGCGACGCGATCGGCGATCTCGGCCGACAGCCGCTGAGTCATCTCCTCGGTGTTGTCGCGCAGCGACAGCTCGCCGTCCCAGTGGCTGGTGTAGGGATGACTGGAGGCGATGTGCCGGACCGCGGTCTCGGTCTGGAACGCGACGAACTGGGGGAAGTCGTCGACCGCGTACAGTGCCTTGGCGGTGTCTTGCACCTGCCAGACGACCACCGCGGCGATCTCGATCGGGTTGCCGTCGGCGTCGTTGACCTTGGCCACCGCGGTCTCGTGGTTGCGCAGCCGGACCGAGATCTTGCGCCGCTTGGTGAGCGGGTTCACGAACGTCAGCCCCGCAGTGCGCACGGTGCCCTGATACTGGCCGAACAGCTGTACGACCCGGGCCTCCCCCGCCACCACCTGCACCAGGCCGGACAGGATCAGCCCGCCGGCCACCAGCAGAAGGGTGGCCCACAGCGCCGCCGCGCCGCTTCCCGGGCTCTTGCTCTTGGTAAGGGCTGAGACCAGCAGCCCGATGCCGACGATCAGTGCTGGCAGGGCGATCACCAGGGCCGCGGCGCCGGGGATGGACCAGGCTTGGTGCTCGGCCGGCGGCGGTGCCGCGGCCGGCTTGTCTGTGCGGACGCGGGGCTGCGTGACCATTCCCTGTCACCTCCGGTTGCCTTGCCTGGCTACGTGTTTAGCATAATGATATCAGTTTAAAGGGCAAGGACCCGCTCGGCGTGGCGGGACGCAGCGGCCCTGCTAGGCGGCCGGCAAGGAGCGAGTCACGGGAATACCGCGGAGCACGGCTAGCCGCCGGCTTGACGCCGGGACCGGGCGCCTCCTGGAAGGCACCGGCCGGGGAGGGCCGCTGGCACTGAACGGCGCGGCCCGCTACCAGCGTCAGAGCCGTTCCCTCGGTGATTAAGCGGGGCGCGGCCGGCACCCGCAGGCCGGGGCGGGCCGCGAGCAGGCCAGCGGTTCAGGTCGCGCATCTGCGCAAGGCCTCCGGGCCGTGGTCGCGGTGGGCGACGTGTCGTTCTGGGTGGCCGAGGGTGAGATCTTGGGCGTCCTGGACCCGGGGACGAGCGCATCGCCGCCGGGTAGGTCACCCTGACCGGCGCGCCGTCCCCAGCCGACCCGCCAGGACTGCCGCCATTGACAGCCAGTATCAAACTGATATCATATTGATAGGTGACCGGGTAGCCGGCACCACACTCCGCAGGAGGCATCCCGATGAACGCACCCGACGACAACACCGCTGCGAAACGCCTGCGCAGGTGGTGGCTAACTCCCCCGCGACCGGGCCTGCAACGCCTCATCTACCCATTTGAGTACCGCCACCTCCGCGCCTTCGGGATCACGCGTATTGCCGGCGGCACTGTCGCGGCCGCCGCGGGCCTCATATGCCTCTCATACGGCGTCTACGGATGGGCAGCCTTCTTCCTGGTTATCGGGGCGCTGAACCTCGCGGGTGGCTCCTGGTACCTCACTATCGGTCGCTCCGCACCTGCCCGAACCTGAGCCTGTCCTGGGTGTGCCGGGAAGCGCGGCTGCCGGGCGGGACAAGGCCCCGCTCAGCGCGGCGCGGGCGGTGACCATCCATCCTGGACGGGGTGCATTCCGGTTCCTGGCGGGTCCTGGTCAGCGAGGACGCCAAAACGATCGAGGTCTGCGATCGCTCCGATGAGTTTCGTGGCGGCGAGGGGTCTCAGGGTATGCGGGACGGGGTGTTCCGGACGAACCTCGAGGCCGCCGACGACTACGCCGAGCTGAGCAGGATGGCCAGGAAGCGCTCCCGGCGGCAACACCGGAACAGTAGCCCCCGCACATGCCGCGGACGAAGCGCCCCTGAAGGGCCCGGTCGGTGCCAGCGACTCCCGGCAAGGAGGCCAAGGGGAGTCAGATAAAAACGAACTTGGCTGGACGCCACCTCAGCGCGGCGGCCGTGCTTGTCGCGGCCAGCCTGGTGATGGCAGCATGCAGCAGCACGCCGGTGACGCAGTTGTCAGCGGACTGAATCGTATTGAGATCGACTTTGATCTAAGGCGCGCCATAAGCGCACATTCTGTCGTCGCGATCGATGGTTCTATGCTCCATCTCTCTTTGCGCCCGATTCGGCGTTATATGAGTGCTTGAAGATCAGCGGGCCACAGGC
>PLDT01000107.1:0-3724 GCA_003136255.1 Actinomycetota bacterium | reverse complement strand
GGCTCCGGAACGGCCGGCGCGGGTGCGGTCCCCGCCAGCGGCGAACCGCAGGCACGGCAAAAGCGCTTGCCAGGAGCGAGCGGCTCACCGCACGTCGGGCACACGCCGATGGCCGCGCCGCAATCCCCACAGAAACGGTCGCCCTCTCCCACGGGCGCACCGCACTGCCCGCACGTCACGTCTCCGTGCTTACGCTAGCGCGTTCGGCCCTGTCAAGCTCGATGGCGTCGGCGCGGTCGAGCAATGGCTGGCAGCGCAGGCGGCGGGCGATGGCACGGGCTTCGTCGACGGCCAGCATCGCGGCGTCCGAGTCGTCGTGGCGGGTGAGGTACTCGGCGTGGTCGAGCAGGCCGTGCGCAAGGTGGTAGGAAGTGCTCTTCTCGCGCAGGCTGACGATCGCTGCGGCAAAGGCGGCTGCGCCGGGCTGGCCGCCGTCGTCTTCGGCCAGGCGAGCGCGGGCCAGGTCGCGTTCGGCCCGCAGCATGGGCGCGAGGTGCCCGGGCTTGCGCGCGTCGAGCAGGGCGAGCAGATCGCGGACGGCGGCGGTGTCGCGCAGTTCGTGAGCCATGCGGGCGGCGAGCGGCCAGGCCCAGCGAAGGGATGTGGCGCTGACCCCCAAGGCATCGACATGAGCGAGCGCGGCCCGGGCGCCGCGCAAGGCGGGCTCCAGTTGGCCGCGGGCGGTGGCGGTGAAGGCCTCTGCAACACTGATCATCGCCTTGTCTTGAGGGTCTTCGCTGGCGCATATTTCCGGCAGCGCGGCCAGCAGGGTCTCGGCTGAGCCGACGTCGCCGCGCAGCGCCGCCAGCCAGCCCCGCGCGTGGGTGACATACTCGGCATCGCCCATGGCGTCGGACTCCACGGCCTGGATAAGTTCGGCATCGGCGGCATCCCAGTCACCGAGCTGCAGGAGCGACTCGGACAGGTTCATGATCGCCGCCGACAGGACTCCGCGGTTGCCGACCCGGCGCAGGTGCCCGGCGGCGGTCCGCGCCGCCTCCACGGCGGCAGGCGGGTCGGTGGGCGCCAGCACGTCCGACAGGTTGAGCAGCGCACGGCCGAGGGTGAAGTTGTCGTCGGCGCGGGCGGCGAGTCGGGCGCTCTCCCGAAAGTAGGCGACGGCCTGGGGGCGCCGCTCGACCAAACCGAGGTAGAGCCCCCGGATCAGCAGCAGCTCCCCGAGCTGGCCGTCGCCGACGTCGAGGTCCTGGCCGAGGATGAGCACCTCGGCGGTGAGCCGGTCGGCGTCCGGCGAGCCGGCGATCGCCTCCAGCGCCGCGAGTTCGGCCAGGGCGTGGACCGTATCGGCGTCCGGGTCGGCCGCCAGCACCTCCACCGCCGCGGTGAGCTGCTCGCGGGCTTCGGCGTGGCGGCCCGACAGGTGCAGCGCGCGGCCGGCGATCGCCTGGGCCCGGGCGGCGGCCCGGTCCTCGCCGCGCTCGAGATAAAGGTCACGGGCCTGGCCGACGTGCTGGAGGGCCGTGGCCCAGCTGGAGTTCGTGAGGGCGGCCCGCGCGGCGCGTTCCCGCAAAACGGCGGCCGCCCCCGTGTCCGGCGGGGTGAGCTCGGCGGCGGTGGCGTAACTGGCGGTGGCTTGGGCGGGGGCCCCGGTGCGTTCGGCGCGTTCGCCGGCGCGGATCAGAGCGGTGATCGCGTCGGCGCGGATCTGGGCGGCATCGGGGTCCTCGGGGAGGGCGTGCAGCGCGTCCAGGTAGTGCCGGGCGATGACCTCGGCGACCTCCTCCCCGTCGCCGGCGAACGCGGAGCGCAGGTGCGCGGCCACCTTGAGGTGCCGGGTCTTGCGGTCACGGCGGGACAGGGTGTCGTAGGCGACCTGGCGGAGCATCTGCTGCGCGAACTGGTAGCTACCCCGCTCCGGGGACAGCGGGTCCGCCGACACGGCGAGGACCTCGCGGCGCACGAGGTCGGCCAGCACCGTCCGTACGGATGGTTCGTCCGTACCGGAGACCGCGATCAGGGCCTCGGCCGGGAACGTGGCGCCCAGCACCGCGGCGTCGGCGACCAGCAGCCGGACCCCGGGATCCAGCGCATCGAGGCGGGCGGCGAGCAGCGCGTGCAGGCTATCCGGGACGACCAGCTCCCCGATGTCACCGACGAGACGGTAGACGCCCTCGACCGGCTGGACGACGTCACGGTCGATCAGCGACCGCACCGTCTCCACCGCGAACAGCGGCACGCCCTGGGCTTGACCGGTGATCTTGGCCCGGGCCGGCGGCGGCATCTGCGGCACCAGGGCGTCCACCAGCTGGTCCATCGACGCCGGATCGAGCGGGTCGAGGGTCAGCGTGCTGCGGTTGCGCCCGGTACCGAACCGGGACCGGACCTGGCCCAGCTCGGGCCGGGCGAATACCAGCACGTAGATAGGCAGGTCACGGGACCAGTCGATGAGGTGATCCAGAAAATCCAGCAGGCCCGCGTCGGCGTACTGGGCATCTTCCACCAGCAGGACCAAGGGTCCCGTCGCGGCCAGCCGCTCGAAGAACAGCCGCCAGCCCGCGAACAGCTCCTCGCGGGACAACGCGGCACCGGTGTCGTCGGCCACCGGGACGCCGAGCAGCCTGCTCAGCCTGGTGCCGGTGAAGGCGCGCTCGCCCGGATCGGTGATGAACCGGTCCAGCCCGGCGGCCAGCTTGGCCGCGGCGGTATCGGCGGGGTCCTCCTCCGCGATCCCCAGCCGTTGCCGGACGATCTCGGCCAGGGCCCAGAACACGACCCCCTCGCCGTAGGACAGGCAACGGCCCCGGTGCCACCACACGGTCTCGGCCAGGCCGTCAATGTACTTCTCGAACTCCCAGCCCAGCCGGGACTTGCCCACCCCGGCTGGCCCGGAGACCAGCACCATGCGTGGCACCCGGCGTTCGGCCGTGGCGTGGAACAGTTCCTTCAGGGTGCGCAGCTCCGCGTCCCGGCCGGTCAGCGGCGCCTCCAGCCCGTCCACCCGCTGCGCGCCGCCCACGGCTGAGAGCACGCGGGTGGCCCGCCACAGCCGCTGCGGATCCGCTTTGCCCTTGAACCGGTGTGACCCGGCTTCGGCGAAGCCGATCGCGCTGGCCGCCAGCCGGTGGGTCGCCTCGTCGGTCAGGACCTGCCCCGGTTCGGCGGTCGTCTGCACCCGGGCGGCGGTGTTCACCGCGTCCCCGGCGACCATACCCTCGCCCACCGCGCCGAGCGTGACCGCTACCTCGCCGGTCACCACGCCGGCCCGCGCGGCCAGGCCTGGCACTTCGGCCTCGGCACCAAGCTCGCCCACCGTGGCCACCAGGTCCAGCGCGGCGCGCACCGCTCGCTCCGCGTCTTCCTCGGTCGCGGTCGGCGTGCCCCAGACCGCCATCACCGCGTCCCCGATGAACTTCTCGACCACGCCCCCGTATCGGCTGACGATGGTCCGGGCCAAGCCGAAATAGCGGGACAGCAGCTCGCGGACCGCTTCGGGATCCCGGGCCTCCGACAGCGGGGTAAAACCGACCACATCGCAGAACAGCACCGAGCAGACCCGGCGCTCGGCCACCGGCGTGCCGCCGGGTCCGGTAAGCGCGCCGGCCGCGGCGCGCGGGGTATCGGCCAGCGCGAAGCCACAGGCATGACAAAACCGCTTACCAGGAGTAAGGGGCTCACCGCACGACGGGCAAACTCCCACCGGAGCGCCGCAGTCCCCGCAGAAGCGGTGGCCTTCTCCCACCGACGCACCGCACTGCCCGCACCT
>PLDT01000627.1:0-2894 GCA_003136255.1 Actinomycetota bacterium | reverse complement strand
CCCGAGAACGACACCGAGCACCGCCGGGTACTGGCCGTCCTGAGGTACCTCGAAACCCGCTAAGAAACCAGCCGCAGACCGTCTGAGGCGACCGACCTCGTGAGCCGGCCGGCTCGGATCGCACCCTGTCATTGGCTCGGCCCCAGCTGAGAGTGTCCCGGAAGGTTGCTGCAGGTGGCCCGATTTTCACCGGGGTTTCACAAACCGGCCGCACGCTGCACTTACCGACGTAAGGAGAAGCCAAATGAGCACGATGATCTGTCCAACCGCTCCCGCCAGCGTGCAGCCCGGCCGACTACTCGGCGCGCGGCAGCTAGCCGACGTGGTGCAGCGCCTGGCGGCCCGCCCCGCGGACTGGATCGCGCGGGTCCGACTGAACACTGCGGGCCGTTGGTATGAGCGGATCCACCTCGACGACAGCCACGAAGTCTGGGTGATCAGCTGGCTGCCGGGCCAGGCCACCGGGTTTCATGATCATGGCGGGTCGGCCGGCGCGTTCGCCGTAGTCTGGGGAACCTTGACGGAGCACCGGGTCACAGGCGCCGCGGCGACCGGGCACGTGCTGGCGAAGCCGGTCGGAGCGGGCGGTTCGTGTGCGTTCGGTCCCCGGTACATCCATGACGTGCGCAACGCCGCCACCTCGGCGCTGGCGGTTAGCGTGCACGCATACTCGCCGCCGCTGCCGCAGATGACCCGCTACGACCTCACGCCGGCCGGCCTGGTGAAGCTCGATACCGAGGGCGCCGCCGCGTGGTGACGGCTGGCGGTTTTACGGCGTGTGATCGAGGATGCGGCTGATATTCCGCGCCGACAGCTCCGACTTGGCCAAGAATCCGGCGGCCGGGCTTTCGTCGATCAGTTCCCTATAGTCTGCTTCGGCTCCGGTCGAAATCAAGATCACTTCGGCGTCGCCGCCCGGCCGTCCTGGGTGAGGAGGCGGGCTAGGTCAAAGCCGCTCTCCTCCCCCAGCCCGATGTCGACCAGGCTGACGTCCGGCAGCAGCGCGCGGGCCTGCCGCAGCGCCTCGGCGATGCTCGAGGCCACACCCACGACCGTCACGCCCTCTCGCTCCAGGAGAAGCCTCGCGGCATCGAGGAAGGCCCCGTTGTCATCAACGATCAGGCATCGTAGCGGCATGTGATCAGACTGCCACGGATACGGCATCAGCCGCATTGCGGCTAGCAGGAACTTCGGCCATGACTCCAGCCTCGGTCGACAACTCGCGTTCAAGGCGTTCAAGCAGCGCGGCGAATTGCGGCTGATTGGCCTTCAGCAGCGTGCGCACGTAATTCATGTTTTCCTGCGCCCGGTCAGCGATAGCCACGAGCCGCTCCCTTCGATTTTCGGTCGTTCCCTACTGCGCCGCGCTGCTTGTCCTTCACCATCGCGCATCGGCATGGCACTGTCGTCCCGGCAGGCACCCGGTCTTGCTATCTGCTAGCGGTAATACGTAACCGGCGGGCAGCGGCCACCGGGTGGTCACCGGCTTCACCGCGGCGGCTAGTCGTCGGCACCGATGACCTGGAAGTCCTGGTTGACGAAGATGTGGTGGGGCCAGTTGACGCCGATGTTGTGCACCTCGTAATCGCCGTTGCCCAGTTCCACGACACGGTCCACGATGCCGCCCGGGTAGGCGGCCAGCGCCGCTTCGGTCGCCTTGGCCGCGGTGGTCCCGCTGGCGAGCGTCCCCGACCCTTGGGTGTAGTCCGAGGGGATCGTGCCGACCTTCTCGGTGGAGCCCTGCGTGCCCTGGGTGTAGCCGATCGTCTTTCCGCCCGGGTTCGATCCGCTGGTGGCGGGCGGCTGCACGATGATCTGGGTAGCGGTGATGGTCGTGTTGTCGGTGGCGCCCAGCACCAGGACGGGTTCACCGGTGGTGACGGCGGCGGACGTGGCCGTGCTCGTGCCCTTTTCATAGGTGGTGGAGGAGGCCTCCTTGACCGTCACCTTCTCGCCGGTCGCGGTGGTCAGCGTGAACCCGGAGGAGGACACGCTGGTGATCGTGCCGACTGACCCGCCCGCGGCCGGGCCGGACCGGGCGTTGGAACCGCTGCCAGATCCGAACCCACCGGCCGGGCTGCTGCTGGCGGTGGGCGCGGCCGAGGACGACGAGCTGCCGGCGGCGGGCGCGGCCGACGAGCCGTTGGTGCTGGCCGTGCTCGATGTGCTGCTGCCGCAGGCGGTCACCGTGGCGATCGCGACCGCCGCGGCTCCGGTCGCGATGACTTTGCTGCGTTTGCTGGAAAACATGCGCCTAACTCCTGTCGTCGAGAATCCTTGATCTCAGGTATCGCAGGCCGGGCCGGAAATGCCTTGGAAAAGGCCCGAAAGGTGCGTGTAAGGTTGTGCAGCGCGGGCTGACCGCAAGAAATTCGCAACCTTTCCGCAAGGGTATGCCAAGGCATTCGGAAATGGCCGCCGAAAGTATTGCGGCTATCGGGTACCGGATAATTCCCGCTGGCCGGTAGAGATAATTGCGCCTGAGGCAAATCTCCACGGTGCCGGGTCGGTAACGGTAACGGCCCGGGTCCTGGCGTTGCCCGGGTGACGCTGCGTCAGGCGCGTGGCTTGCTCGGGTCGAGGGGCACGGACTTGGAGTCGATCAGGCTGAATGAGGTGGCTTCCGGCGGCGTGACGGCGTTCAGCGACCAGTCGGTCAGGACGCGCATCCGGTTTCCGGCCATGGCAGACAGGTGATAGACCCGGGTGACGGCGTTCGCCGGCGGCCCGGACAGCGGGATATTCAGCGGGTTGGCGGCGGCCGCCGTTCCGCCCAGGTCGACCAGGAAGCCCAGATCGTGGTGCTTGTAAGGCTCCGCCTTCCCGGTGCCGAGGGAGGCCGCGACGTTCCGAGCGACCAACTTGCCCTGCCGCTGGGCGTGCTGGGCGGTCAT
>PLDT01000322.1:0-23819 GCA_003136255.1 Actinomycetota bacterium | reverse complement strand
GGCACCATTGCCCAGGACCGCGATTGCCGTCATGCGTCGTCGCCATTCATCGACGGATTCCGCTACAACCTGCGAACGCTCACCGCCTTGCTGCGCGAACGTTATGACGGGGTCCCGCTGGCGTGTGAGGTCGTGCCGCCGGACCAGGACCGGCTGACGTCGCTCGTGCTGGACCGGGTGAACTGGAGCTCGGCGCTGTGGACCCAGTTCGAGTACCTGTGTGACGTGCTGGTCGTTGACCAGGTGACCGGCCAGGTCCGGCACTACTGCGACCTGCCCGAGGACTACGCGGTATCGCGCTTCGCGGATGCCTCGCACTATTACACGGTGGCCCTGCGGTGGGGCCGTGCGGACTACGGCGATGTCTTCGCGATCGACCGGCATCCGGTCCCGGACCGGGCCGCGGAGAGCGCCTTTATCCATCCGGTAGTCCGGCGTTACCGCGGTACGGAGTTGATCGCCGAACAGCACCTGCTTGAGGATCTGCTCGCTGAGTGGCGCCGCCCTGACCGGCACATCGGCCCATTGCGGGCCTTCTTCGCCAGCGACCTCAGATAACCGCCGACGGACGTCAGCACCGGACCATCACCTCAGCAAGGGGCTTGCGGATCAGATCGGGTACCACCGCGTCGCTGGCCGGATACCCGACCGGCATCACCAGGTAGGGGCGCTCTTCCGCAGGCCGTCCGCACACCTTGTTAAGGAAGCGCATCGGGCTGGGCGTGTGAGTCAGCGTCGCCAGGCCAGCGTGGTGCAGCGCGGCGATCAGCAGCCCGACGGCAATGCCCACCGATTCCTTGACGTAGTACGGCTTAGGGCTGCTGGGGCCCTGGTGCACCTCAAACACCACGATTATCACAGGGGCGATCTCAAGAAACGGCTTGCGCCAGTCGGTGCCGATCGGAGCCAGAGCGCTGAGCCACTCTTGCGGGGCACGGCGTTCATAGAAGTCCCGCTCCTCGGCCTCGGCGGCCTCCCGCAGGCGCCGCTTGCGCTCCGGGCTGGTCATCACCACGAACCGCCACGGCTGCACGTTGGCCCCGCTCGGCGCGCTCGCGGCGGCCCGGATGGCAGCCTCTATCACCTGCTCCGGCACGGGTTCAGGTGAGAATTCCCGCACTGACCGGCGCACCGACATCCGGTCGGCGAACAGGCGCACGTCACGAACCATGTCAGCCTGCGACATCCGGACGTGATTGAGAGGCCGGATCGCGGGCTGAGCGATTTCGGTCAACGGAACGCCTCCTGCGGTCACCCATTCCATCCCAGGATGGGTGCGCAGCCGGGTCCGTGACTTATCCCGCCGTGCTCTGCTTGCCGGTCAACGGAACCGGCAGGTCACTGCCCCGAGTTCGCGAACGCGAGCTCGGCCGCGCCGTTTGCACTCGCGTGGCAACCCGGCTGCAATAGGCATGGATAGGAATGGATAGGACATGAAGGACGGCGATTCCCCGGGAGGGCGGCCATGCGGGCGAGGTATCCCGATGCCGAGGGCTTCATCGAGCGCGACGGCGTCAAGATCGGTTACGAGGTGTTCGGTGCGGGCGAGCCGACGATTTTGCTGCTCACCTCCTGGGCGATCGTGCATGCCCGGCAATGGAAGTTCCAGGTGCCGTACCTGGCCCGCCGGTTCCGGGTGATCACCGTCGAGGGCCGGGGCAACGGCCGGGCCGACCGGCCCAAGGCCGCGGAGGCGTACCTCGACCGGGAGTATGTCGATGACGCGGTCGCCGTGCTGGACGCCACCGGGGTGGACCGGGCCGTGATCGTCGGCCTGTCCATGGGCGGTCGGCATGCGCTGCAGCTAGCGGCGTGGTACCCGGAACGGGCGGCCGGGGTGGTCGCGTTCGGCGCGGCGCTGCCCTGGCCGATTCCGCCGGACTTCGCCGAGCCCAAGGACAGCTACCAGGGCTGGGAGAAGGCCAACCTGCACTACTGGCTGGCCGACTACCGCGGCTGGGTCGAGTTCTTCATGTCGCAGGTATTCACCGAGCCGCACTCGACCAAGCAGCGGGAAGACGGAGTGGCCTGGGGCCTGGAAACCACCGCCGAGACGCTGCTGCTGACCGGCCCGGGCATGGCGGAGCCCGACGTCGACGCCGCCGAGGCCATCTGCCAGCAGGTGCGC
Source organism: Actinomycetota bacterium (assembly GCA_003136255.1). Classification (GTDB taxonomy): domain Bacteria; phylum Actinomycetota; class Actinomycetes; order Streptosporangiales; family Streptosporangiaceae; genus Palsa-504. Next base: position 21,691 of record PLDT01000322.1, on the reverse strand, counting down.
TGCCCGGTGCTTATTGTGCACGGCGACCAGGACGGGGTCGTGCCGTACGAGACCGGCGTGGCGCTGGCCCGCTGGACCGGCGGGCAGATGGTAACGATCTGCGGCGGGGGTCACGCCCCGACGATGCGTGATCCGGTCCAGGCGAACCTGCTCATCCGCGGTTTCGCCGAGTCCCTCGGCCCCAGCGCACCGACGTCGCGAACCTGGACCAGGGCCCGGGACCGCCGCCAGCGAGTGCTTTACGTCAGTTCGCCGATCGGCCTGGGTCATGCCCGGCGCGACCTGGCCATCGCCGACGAACTGCGCGCGCTCCGGCCCGGCGTCGAGGTGCACTGGCTGGCCCAGCACCCGGTCACCGAGCTGCTAAAGCGGCGAGGCGAGCTGATCCACCCCGCCTCGGCCTTCCTGGCCAGCGAGTCCGGACACATCGAGAGCGAGGCTTTCGAGCACGACCTGCACGTCTTCCAGGCCTTCCGGAATATGGACGAGATCCTGGTCAGTAACTTCATGGTCTTCGCCGACCTCGTCCGGGACGAGCATTTTGACCTGTGGGTCGGCGACGAGGCCTGGGACATCGACTACTTCCTGCATGAGAACCCCGAGCTCAAGCGGGCGCACTATGCCTGGATTACCGACTTCGTAGGCTGGCTGCCCATGCCGGACGCTGGGACCGCGGAGCAGGACCTGACCACCGACTACAACGCCGAGATGATCGAGCAGATCGCGCGCTTCTCGAGTCTGCGGGACCGATCCGTGTTCGTCGGCAACCCCGCCGACGTGGTGCCGGACACCTTCGGCGCCGGGCTGCCGCTGATCCGTGAGTGGGTCGAGCAGAACTACCAATTCTCGGGCTATGTCACCGGAATCTCGGCCACCGAACTCGCCGACCGCGACGCCGTCCGCGCCGAGCTCGGCTACCGGGCCGATGAGAAGGTCTGTGTGGTCACGGTCGGCGGCTCGGGCGTCGGCACCGACTTGCTCCGCCGGGTGACGGCTGCTTTCCCGGCGGTCAAGCGGCTGGTGCCCGAACTGCGGATGATCGTGGTGACCGGGCCCCGGATCGACCCCCGCTCCCTGGATTCCCATGACGGGCTTGAGGTCCATGGCTACGTTCACGACCTCTACCGCCATCTCGCGGCCTGCGATCTCGCGGTTGTGCAAGGTGGCCTAACCACCACGATGGAGCTCACCGCGGGTCGGCGCCCATTTATCTATGTGCCGCTGCGCCATCATTTCGAGCAGAACCTCCATGTCCGGCACCGGCTGGCCCAGTACGGCGCCGGCCGCTGCCTGGACTACGAGCAGACCACGCCGGAGGTACTGGCTAGCGCAATGGCCGAGGAGATCTCCCGTCCGGTCAGCTACCGGCCCGTCGAGACCGACGGCGCTGCGCGGGCCGCGGCCTGCCTGGCCGAACTCATCTGAAGCCGGCCGACGCTGTGCGATGTGGAAAATGACAGGCCGATGCCAACCTGGCGTGGNNTAGAGTCCGGGGGCGCCGGTGACGATGCCGCCGTCGTGGCGGATGTGGCCGGTCCGGTCACGCACGGGGATGTCGAGCCAGGAGTGGTCGGGCCGGAAGCCTGTCGCCCACAGCACGGTGGTGACCTCCCCGCTCGTGAGGTCCAGTTCCAAGGGGGTGCGGGGGTCGACGCGGGTGGGTGCGAACCGGTGCGGTGGCGGAAGGTCGTCGTCGAGGCCCGAGGCCGTGGCCCACTGGTCGGCCCGGTTCAGGAACCGGTTCATCTTCAGGTCGGCGAGCACGCAGGTGTTGGCGAGTGCCCCGGAGAACTGGGCCACGCCATCGGTGATACGGCCGAGGCGCCCGACGATGCGGATTCCTAGCGCCGTAAGCGTGTTGAGGTCGGTCGTAACGGCCTGGGGAGTACCGGTGAGCTGCGGCGAGGGGAGGTGGCGGGCGCGGGTGAGGTCGTCGATCTGGTCGTAGCGTTCGGCTAGCAGGCCCGTGGCCTCGAGCCACCAGAAGATGTCGCGGCCGCGGTAGGTGCGGGGCAGCCGGACGTGTTCGCCGACGGCCAGGGTTACCGGGCGCCCCGACCGGTGGATCTCGCTGGCGAGCTGGACGCCGGTGGCTGACGCGCCGACGACGAGGACCCCGCCGTCGGGGAGCTGGCCGGGATCGCGGTAGGTGAGCGGGGTGAGCGTCGTGATGGACGACGGGACGGCGTCGGCGACGCCCGGGATCGCCGGAAGGTTGCACGCCCCGGTGGCCAGCACCACGGCACGGGCGCGGAGGACGTCGCCGTTGGCCCGGATCTCGAAGCCTTCCGGTGCCGCGCGTACGGTGCGCACGGTCGTGGCGGTACGCACCGGTGCGCCGACGAGACCGGCATAGCGGGTGATGGTGGCGACGACATCGGTGACGGGCATATAGCCGTCCGGGTCGTCGCCTGCGTAGTCGTAGCCGGGCAGCCGGGTCTGCCAGTTCGGGGTGAGCAGCCGCAGGGTGGGCCAGCGCTGGGTCCGCCACGAGTTCGCCACCTCACCGCGCTCGAGGACGATGTGGTCGATCGAGCGTTCGGTGAGGCGGCGGCTCATGGCCAGGCCGGCGTGCCCGGCACCGACGACCACAGCGGTGGTCTGCATCATGCGGGCGTCCGGGGCGTGGCCTCAGGCCAGCTCGACGAGGACCTTGGTCGGGTTGGTCACGATGTCGAAGACCGCCGAGCGCTTCTGCGACTGGGCGATCAGCGCTTCGAGGTCCTCGCGGGGGGCGTCGGCGTCGATGGCGAACCGGACGGTGACCGCCTCGAACCCGTTGCGGATGTCAGGGTCGGCGCCCAGGATGCCCAGGACGTTCATCTGGCCCTCGATGGTGGCGGTGACTGACCGGAGCTGGATGTCCCGGTACTGGGCGACCGCGGCCACGCCGGCGGTCAGGCAGCTGGCCAGGCTGACCAGCACGACCTCCACGGGCGTAGCGCCGTTGTCCTCGGACGCGAAACACTCGGGGTGGTCGACGTCGTACTCGTAGGTGTTGCGGTGCTGCTGCTCGGCGCCCAGCCCGGTGAACCCGGTCACGGTGGAGTGGCTGTGGGTGCCCTTGCGCCAGGTGCAGCTGGCCCGCCACGTGAACTGGGCCGCTTCCGGCGCGGCGGACAGCGCCTCGCGGGCCCCGAGCAGGGCCTGGACGTTCACGCCGTTGTCGACCGGGTTGTCGGTGATGGTCATCGGTGTCTCCTTGGGTTGGGTGGATCGGACATGGTCATCCCGGCCGTGGGCCGGACCGAGAACGACGGGGAGTGCGACGAGGCCGCGCAGGACCAGGCCGTCGCCGCGGGCCCAGGCCAGGGCGTCTCGGCTGGTGGCGAGCCGCAGGTTCGGGTAGCGGATGAGCAGGGTCTCGAAGGCGACTTTGGCTTCTAGCCGGGCCAGCGGGGCGCCCAGGCAGTAGTGGATGCCGTGGCCGAACCCGAGGTTCGGCCCATCGCCGCGGCCGATGTCGAGCACGTCGGGGGCCGGGAACCGGCCCGGATCGCGGTCGGCCGCCGCCAGGCATACCAGTACCTGCTCGTGGGCCGGGATCTGCACGCCGCCGATAGTCACCGGCTCGGCCGTCACCCGGAACGTGGCGTGCGGGACCGGGGCGGTGAAGCGGATGAGCTCGTCGATCGCGGCGGGCAGCCGTCCGGGATCGGCCAGCAGCGCCTGGAGCTGGCCGGGGTGATCCAGCAGGGCTACCACCCCGTTGCCGATCAGGCTGGCCGTGGTGTCGTGCCCGGCGACCACGAGCTGGAACAGGCTCGACAGCAGCTCCTGCGTGGTGAGCGCGTCGCCTTCGGTGGCGGCGACCAGGACGCTGACGAGATCGTCGGCTGGGCTCCGGCGCTTGGCGTCGACCAGTTCCCGCAGGTAGGCCACGATGCCGTCCGACGCCTCGACCGCCTCCGGCGGAGGGTCACCAGCCCACCCGGTCAGCAGCACACCGAACCAGGCGTGCAGGCGCGGGCGGTCGGCTGCCGGGATGCCGAGCAGCTCGCCGATCACCTCGAACGGCAAGGGGTAGGCATATCCCTCGACAAGGTCGACGGTGGCGCCAGGACCGGCGCTGTCGAGCTCGTGGAGAAGGTTGCTGGCTATCGCCTGGATGGCCGGCTCCAGCGCGGCGATCCTCCCAGGCACGAAGGCCCTGGACACAAGCCGTCGCAGGCGGGTGTGGTCGGGGGGGTCGACGTTGAGCATGTGCCGGGAGAACTCCGGCCCGGGCAGCCCTTCAGCCACGACGTCGCCGTTGTCTTGCAGGGCGGCGAGCATGTCCTTGGAGATGCAGGGGTCATTGAGCGCTCGCCGGGCCGCGTCGTAGCCCAGCACGACCCAGGCCCGGTCACCGCCGGGCAGGCGCACCCGCTGCACCGGGCACTGGGCCCGGGCCTCGGCGAAGTGGCTGAAGGGGTTGTCGCGAATCGCTGGTGCCCAGCCGCCCCAGGTGCTCAGGATGTCAGTCATGGTCGCCCTCGGGCCGGAAGCCCGTGCAGAGCAGATCGAGCCCGGCGATGCGGCCGCTGTCGTCGGTGTCGGCGTAGGCCTGCTGCTCGACGGTAAACCAGCCAGCACCGAGCCGCTGCGCCCGCAGCCGCAGCTGCCACTGCAGGTGCAACCGGCCCCCCACCTCGCCGACACTCGCCTCGACGAGCTCGAAATCCTCGGTATCACCGAACCAGCGGGCGAACACGCGGGCGATCGCCTCGGCGCCGGCCCACTCCCGCAAGCCCGAAGGCAGCAACGCGCGCAGGCAGGCATCAGCGGCGAGCGCGCCGCCGAGCTCGGCGAAGTCCTGAGCGGCCAGCCCCTCGACGAACGACCCGGCGAGGGTCGACTCTGGCACGACGCCGACCGCCCTATGGTTGCGGGGTGTCATCATGGGACCTTTGTACGGGCGCAGGCTGTCATCGCGGTATCGGGGAATTCCCCTACATGGGGTCATACGGGCCGCGCAGCCCAGCCCTCGCTGGGCGAGCGATGGCGGCGGCGCGGCGGGCCGTCGTATGCTCGGGTATGGCCTCGTGTCTGCACGGATAGAGGACATGGGTGGGACAGTCGGATGCAAGACGCGAGGCGGGCATCACGCAGTGGCCTGCCGTCGCCTGCCGACCTGTTTGTAGGTCGGGACGGCGAGCTGGCGGCTGTGTCCAGGATGCTCGCACACGCGCAGACCCGGCTAGTCACGCTCACCGGGCCGCCGGGCATTGGCAAGACCCGTCTCGCCGTCGCATGCGCGTTGGCTCACGCCGAGCGCAGCGGATACGCCCCGGTGTTCGTTGACCTGGCTTCCGTCCGGGATCCGGCGCTGGTGATGGTCGAGCTGGCCCAGGCGGTGGACATCGAGCCGCGGGGCGGGACGGATCTGACCGGCCAGCTGGCTGCTGCGCTGGGCCACGAGGAGCGACTCGTGGTCCTGGATAACTGCGAGCATCTCCTGGGCGCCGCCCCGGACGTCGGCCGGTTGCTCACGGCCTGTCCGCGGCTGCGGGTGCTCGCTACTAGCCGGGAACGGCTACGGCTGTCCGCCGAGCAGGAGTTCCCGGTTCCGCCGCTGGCCATGCCCGAGTCGGCGGACGTGGCAGACCTCAGCGGCCTAGCGGCGAATCCGTCGGTGGCGCTGCTGCTGGATCGCGCGCGCCGGACCAACCCGGGCTTTGATCTCACTCCGGCTAACGCCTTGTTGCTGGCCAGAGCGTGCGTCCGACTGGAGGGCCTGCCGCTGGCGATCGAGCTGGCCGCAGCCCGGCTGAAGGTCCTGACGCCCGGGGAGCTGATATTCCGGCTCAGCAGCAGGATGGAGGTGCTGGCCTCCAGTACGCGGGACGTGCCAGCCCGGCAGCGTGCGCTACGCAGCGCCATCGCCTGGAGCTATGACCTGCTCGACTCCGGCGAGCGCGCGCTGTTTCGCAGACTGTCGGTGTTTGCTGGCGGCTGGACACTTGCTGACGCGGGCAGCGTTTGCGCCGTGGATGGGGACGACGCGCTCGCGATGGTGGAGTCGCTGCTCGACAAGAGCCTGATCCGGCGGCTGCCCGGCGACGAGGAGACCGCCGAGTTCTCGATGCTGGAGAGCTTGCGCGAGTATGCGGCGGAGCAGCTGGCGGCCAGTGCCGAGGCCGAGGACACGCGGGCCAGGCACGCTGACCACTACGCGGGTCTGGCGGCGCAGTTCGAGTCTTCCATCGGCTTCCCGGAGGAGCGGACCTGGATCCTACGGGTCGGCCGCCACCACGCGGATCTGCGCGCCGCGCTGGATTACTGCCTGGGCGCGGGGCAGGATTCCTGGGCGCTCTGGTTGGCCATTGCGCTGGGCTGGTACCACTACACCCATGGCGACCTCGAGCATGGCCAGGCGCTAGTGGCCGCGGTTCTTCCCCTGACTGCGGAAGGCTACGACCCGGCCGCTATCAGCGATGACGCCACGGCGGGAGCCCAGGCTGGCCTGCCGATCGCGGCGGGAGTCCTGGCCTGGGCGACGGGGGACAATGACCGGGCTAAGGGTCACCTGCTCAGCGCGCTCGAGTACAGCGAGGGGCGTGGTGATGCGCGCCGTGCGGCGATCGCATGCGCCTTCCTGGGGAACGTGGCCCGTGCTGGCGGCGAGTGGGATGCGTCCGCCGACTGGCATCGGCGGGCCGAGGCGGGATTCCGCGAGTGGGGTAGCACGCCGGGCGTGGCGTGGGCCCGGCACGACCTGGGACTGCTCGCCCGGGACCACGGCGACCTGGGGAGCGCCGCGGAACTGCTGCGGGCGAGCCTGCGAGACTTCCGTGAACTGGACCATCCGTGGGCGGTCGCATGGTCGGCATGGGGGCTTGGCACGACGCTGAGCGCGCAGGGCCGACTGGAAGAAGCGTGCCCGCTGCTGGCGGAGGCTCTGCGGATCTACACCGACGTCAACGACCCTCGGGGCGTCGCCCAGTGTCTGGAGGCGCTCGCCCATGTCGCCAGTGAACGGGCGCATTATGAGAGCGCCGCGCGGCTGATCGGTGCGGCCGCGGCGCTGCGCGAGCGGGTGGCCGCCCGGCCGCCCGAGGCCGAGCAGGCGAGGAGTTCGGCGGTGGAGCAGGTACTTGCTCGCGCGCTGGGGCCTCAGGACGCTGACACGCTCATACACGCTGGCCGGACCATGCCCATGGAGCAGGCCACCGATCTTGCCATGGCGGTCGCGTCGGGCACCGCACCCGGTGACCGGGACCGCTCCCATCAGGTGCCGCTTACCCCGCGGGAGCGGCAAGTCGCCGCGCTGGTTGCCTCGGGCCGGACCAACCGGCAGATCGGCCGGGTGCTCGGGATCTCCGAGAAGACCACGGAGGTCCACCTGCACCATGTGATGTCCAAGCTAGATGCCCGCAGCCGGGCCGAAGTGGCGGCCTGGGCCGTCACGCATCACCTGTCCGCCCCGGCGTGATAAGCGTCCGGGGCCAGGTCAGTGCCCAGTCCGGCAAGAGTCATGCGGCATGGATGCCTAATGGTTTTCCCCGATAGCCGCTCCCATCCAGCCGGCGTATTAAGAGAGGGACGGCCCGGTGGAGGTGCAACTGATGCGCGCACGACTACCCGATGAGTCCGGTTACGTGGTCAATTCAGGCGTGCGGATCCATTACGAGGTGCACGGCACGGGCCAGCCGACGATCCTGCTGCTGCCCACGTGGGCGATCGTGGACTCGAGGCACTGGAAGATGCAGGTGCCGTTCCTGGCCCGGGACTACCGTGTGATCACCTTCGACCCGCGCGGCAACGGCCGGTCCGACCGGCCCAGGAAGCCGGCGGCCTACGCCGACGCCGTCTTCGCGAGTGACGCTGCGGCCGTGCTCGACGCGACCGGCACCGAGCGGGCGGTGCTCGCGGCGTTCTGCAGCGGCTTCCCCTGGGCGCTGCTGTTCGCGGCGGCTCATCCGCAGCGGGTGACCGGGATCGTGGCCATCGCGCCGACGCTGCCAATCCCGCCAGCCGACCCCTGGGAACGAGGCGGACATTCTTTCGACGACGTGCTCGACACCACCGATGGGTGGGCGAAGGAGAACCGGCACTACTGGCGGCGGGACTGGCGAGGATACGTCGAGTTCTTCATGTCCCAGATCACCACCGAGCCGCACTCCACGAAGCCCTACGACGATCTTGTCGAGTGGGGCATGCAAACCGACGCCGAGACCCTGCTCTGCGATGCCGATGCCCCTCAGCAGGTCGCCGATGAGCAGGAGGCGATCCGCCTCTGCCGGTCGCTGGCCTGCCCGGTGCTCGTGATCGGCGGTGACCAGGACAAGATCGTCCCGCCGGAGCGGGCGCGGCGGATCGCCGAGCTGACGAGCGCTGAGCTGCTCGTGATCGAAGGCGGCGGGCACGCGCCGCATGTCCGGTACCCAGTTGCGGTGAACCACGCCATCCGTGACTTTGTGGACAGGGTGATCCACCGGCAGCGCAAGCAGGCCGTCTGGCAGGCTACCCACAGCCGCCCTCGGCGGGCGCTATGGATCTCCTCTCCCATCGGCCTCGGCCACGTCCAGCGGGACCTGGCCATCGCCCGGGCCCTCCGGCAGCAGGTGCCAGACCTGGAGATCCACTGGTGGGCGCAGCCGCCGGTGACCGAGGTACTCGTCGGCGCCGGGGAGATCATCCACCCGGCGAGCTCCGATCTGGTCTGCGAGTCGGCGCACTGGGAGTCGGAATCGGCGAACCACGACCTGCCCGCCTTCTACGCGTTCCGCCGGATGGACGAGATCCTGTGTGCGAACTACCTGCTGTTCGACGACGTGGTCAGGGACACCAGCTATGACCTATGGGTGGGTGACGAGTGCTGGGAAATCGACTACTTCCTGCACGAGAACCCCGAGCGGAAGATTGCGCCGTACGTATTCATGACTGATGTGATCGGCTTCCTGCCAACCGACCCCGGCGACCCGCGGGAAGCCGAGTTGTGCGCGGACTACAACACCGACTCCATCGGAAAGCGTGAGCGGTTCCCCCGGCTGCGTGACCTGTCCATGTTCATCGGCTCTTTCGATGAGCTGCCCGATGTCTCGTTCGGGCCCGGCCTGCCGGGAATACGGTCATGGTCAAGCCGGTGGTTCACCTCCGTCCCCTATGTGCTCCCGTTCAACCCCGCTGCCTATCGTGACCGTGCCCGGTTGCGCGGGCGGCTCGGCCACCCTCAGCACCAGCCGTTGCTCGTGGCGGCGGTTGGGGGGACGGCGGCTGGCCTCGGCCTGCTGGAACTGACCTGCGACGCGTTTGTGCGGCTACGTAAGCAGGTACCGGATGCGCGGATGCTTCTGGTTACCGGCCCTCGTATCGATCCCCGGTTGCTGCCGGACACCGAGGGCATGGACAAGCGCGGCTACGTGCCCGATCTCTTCGAGCACCTGGCGTGCGCCGACGCGGCCATCGTGCAAGGCGGGCTGTCCACGACGATGGAACTGGTCGCCACCGGGCGGCCATTCATCTACTTCCCCCTGCGCCGTCACTGGGAACAGCAGCACTTCGTCACCCACCGGCTCAACCACTACCGGGCTGGCCTGCGGATGGACTACACGACCACCACAGCAGACGACCTGGCCACCACGATGCGAGCCGCACTGGCGGAATCCGGCACCCGACCGGGTTACCGGAGGGTGCCGCGTGGCGGCGCGGGCCGCGCCGCCGCGCGCATCGCCGCACTGCTGGCTGGCCAGTGACCGGCACTACCACAGAGGGGACAAACATGACGAGGCCGGGCACAGACTCTTCCCAGTGGACGATGGTAGACGAGGGCTGGGGCCGCAAGGCGGTGGACTTCGCGACCCTTAGCGAGCCAAGCAACTGCCGGGAGTACGTTGCTGTGCATCATCGGCTCGGCGTCGATGCCGGGGACCGGCTGCTCGACGTGGCATGCGGGTCCGGGCTGGCGATCGAGCTCGCTCGCCTGCGCGGCGCCTCATGCGCCGGGATCGACGCCTCGGCCCGGCTGGTCGCGGTGGCCCGGAACCGGAGCCCGGATGCCGACATCCGGGTCGGCGATATGAACGCCCTGCCGTGGGACCCGGCGTCGTTCGACGTCGTCACCAGCTTCCGGGGGATCTGGGCCACCACACCCGGCGCGGTGGCCGAGATACACCGGGTCCTTCGCCCCGGCGGACGCGTCGGGATGACGGTGTGGGGTCACCTGAAGGTGTCCCCCGGAGCATGGGCGCTGGCGCCGTTCCGCCTGGCCGCGGCCGAGAAGGTCGGCAACCAGGCGGCGATGGTGTCACTGGGCCGGCCGGGTGCGGGCGAGCAGCTCCTGGAGTCATGTGGTTTCGGCGATGTTGAACGCTGGGAGGTTCCGTTCGCCTTGGAGTTCGCGGACCCAGAGGTGTACGCGCGGGCACTGGCCTCTACCGGGCCGGCTTATGAGGCCATCCAGAACGTCGGCGAGGCTGAGTTTCATCGCGCGGCCGTCGAGCAGGCTCAGGGGCAGCTACGGGATGGCTTGCCGCTGCGGGCCGAGATCAAGGTCGTGGGCTACCTGGCCCGCAAACCCGAAGGAGCCGAACGCCCATTACCGGCCGTCGGCAAGAGCCCGCGACCGCCGGTCCGGTCACGGCCGGGCCGCCTGCTCCCATGAGCACCACCAGGTTGAGCGGCCGCCGACCGTGCCGTGCACCATCTCGTGCCCGCAGCGCGGGCACCTTCCGCCCGGGCGGCGGGCGGCGATGACGTCGCCGGTGTGCGCGCCGCCGCCGTCGGCCAGCGCGGAGGCCAGCACCGACCGCAGCGCCCGGTACAGCCGCTCGACGTCTTTACGCTGCAGCCGGTTGACCGGCGTAGCGGGTGAGATCTTGGCCTGCCACAGGATTTCGTCGGCCAGCAGGTTGCCCACCCCGGCCAGCTTGGACTGGTCGAGCAGGCGGGCCTTGACCGCGATCGTCCCCCGGGCCATCAGGGTGCGGAACTCCGCCAGGGTGACCTCGGCCGCGTCCGGGCCGAGCGCGCCGATGTCGGGGTTGAGCACGATGCGCCCGAGCCGCCGCTTGTCGAACAGGGCCAGCTGACCGCCGTCGGCGAACTCCAGCGTGAAGCGGTCCCACTCGGCCTTGCGCGGCTGCGCGTCCCGGCCGGGCGGGTCACCGCCCTCGGCTACCCAGCCGTCCGGGGCGGTGACCACGATGCGGCCGCTCATGCCCAGGTGGATGCCGAGGTCCGGGCCGGAGATGGCCGAGCCGTCCAGGCCCGAGGTCTCGCACCACATGGTCTTGCCGCGCCGGTGCGCCGCGGTCAGCGTGCGGCCGGTCAGCGCGGCGCGCAGCTCGCCGGGGGAGTGCGGCCGGCAGACGAACGTGTCGGCGTCGTCGACGCCGACGATGCGCCGCCCCAGGGCCAGGTCGGCGATCAGGCGGCGGGCGGTCTCGACCTCGGGCAACTCCGGCATCTAGCCCTCATCCCCGCGCAGAGCCGCGAACCGGTCGGCGGCCCGGTCGAGCTGAGCCAGGATGTGCTCCTTGGCCGCGGCGTCCAGCGGCGTGTCCGGCCGGGCGATGAGGTCCCGCAGCACCGGGACCAGCGGCGCGTACTTGTCCGCCAGCCGGTACAGACGGGGACCGGTGGTGTGGATCAGGCCGACGCCGTTGTCGGTGAAGTCCGAGGCCTTGATGACCCGGGCCCACGGGTTGTCGCGCAGGCTGTCGGCCACGTGCTCCCGGTACTGCTCGTCTTGGTCGCGATCCGGCGCGTACGGCGGGTTGGTCACCGCGCCGACCAGCTCGGCCACCCGCGGGCCGAACTCCGAGGCCAGCACAGCGAGCGCGGCCGGCTGGTCAGCGTGCCCCCCGGTCAGCTCGGCGGGGTGATCTTCCACCGCGTCGTGCAGCAGCGCGGCGCAGACCACGTCGGCGTCGTGCACGCCGTAATGCGACATGATCCGGATCGCCACCCGCAGCAGGTGGTTGACGTACGGTTCGGTGTCCCGGCGGTCGTCGGCGTGCAGCCGGGCGGCCAGGTCCAGCGCTCGCTCTAGCCGGCGGCGGTCCGCGTCGGCCCAGGACCCGATCTCGACCGCGAACCGGCCCCGTAGTCCCGCTTCGCCGTAGGTCGAGGTGATCGCGTGCAGCGGCATCGTGGCCAGGAGCCGCTGCTGGTCGCCGTCCATGACCTAGAACTAGCACACCGTCAGCCCGCTATGTCGGCCATGTCCGCAGGCTCGGGCAGCAGCGGCAGGCAGATGGCGAACCTGGTCCGGCCGGGGCGGCTGGTCACCGTGATGCTGCCGCCGTGGGCGGCCACCACCGCGTCCACGATGGCCAGGCCCAGCCCGGTGCTCTTGCCCGCCGCGTCCAGGTCGCGCGACCGCGACCGCGACGTATCGGCCCGGGTGAAGCGCTCGAACAGCTCCGGGAGCAGCTCGGCGGGAATGCCGGGGCCGTCGTCGGTGATGCTGAGCTCCACCCACGGTGCGGCCGGCCGGAGGCCCCGCTCCACCAGCCCGCCGTCCGGCGCCACCGGTGAGTCAACCAGGGGAGCCGCCTGGACGTGCAGCGCGACGCTGACCGTGGAGCCGGGCGGGGTGTGCTTGCCCGCGTTGCTCATCAGGTTGGCCAGCACCTGGTGCAGGCGGTGTTCGTCGCCGCGGACCAGGATCGGGTCGCTGGGCAGGTCCAGCCGCCAGTGGTGATCGCGGCGGGCTACTCGCGCGTCGCTGGTCACGTCGATGGCCAGCCGGGACAGGTCGACCGGCTCGCGCTCGAGCGGGCGGCCCGCGTCCAGCCGGGCCAGCAGCAGCAGGTCGTCGACCAGGACGCTCATTCGGGCCGACTCGGACTGGACCCGGGTCAGCGCGTGGGTCACGTCCTCGGGCACGGGGCCGCGGTGCCGCAGGGCCAGCTCGGCGTAACCACGGATCGCGGACAGGGGAGTGCGCAGCTCGTGTGAGGCGTCGGCCGCGAACCGGCGCAGCCGGGCCTCGCTGGCCGCGCGGCGGCTCAGGGCCCGCTCGACGTGGAACAGCATCCGGTTGAACGCCGCGCCGACCTGGCCCACCTCGGTACGCGGGTCGGTGTCGGGCACGCCGGCCGGCAGCGTCACCTCGCCCGAGTCCAGCGGTAGCTCGGTCACCCTGGTCGCGGTGGCGGCCACCCGGCGCAGCGGCCGCAGCGAGAACTGGACCAGAGCCGCGCCCAGGATCACCGCCAGCCCCAGCGCCACCGCGAACAGCACGTGCTCGGTGTTCTCCACCTTCTCGAGCGTCTGGTTGACCGTGGTCAGCGGCAGCCCCGTGACTAGGTCGGTGCCGTCCGGACCCTGCACCTTAGTAAGCATGAACTCGACGCCGAGCAGCGTCCGCTCCTGGGTCGGCGCAGGGGGCGCCGAGCCACCAGGCGGACCGGGCGGGCCAGGCGAGCTCTGCCCAGCTGAGGCCGGGAGGTCCGCCAACGTAGTCTTATCCGCGGGGGAGAGCGTGTCCGACTTGGACACGTAATTCTGGTAGAGGATTGCCCCGCTGGGGGAGAGCACCGCCTCGAATGTGCCGGGGGCTTGCCCGGTGCCGCTGCAGTTGGCGTAGTCACCGGGGCCGGGCGCCTGATCGGAGTCTTGTCCCCCCGCCCCCGGAGCGCGGCCGCCGTTACTCCGGTAGTAGGCCATGTTCGCGCAGGTCGACCATGCGGTGGTCGCGGTCTGCAACTGCCCGTCAAGCGCCGACATCAGCGAGTTGCTCAGTGACTGGGCCGTGACCACACTGACCAGGACGCTAGCCAGCCCGAACAAGACGATCAGCCCGACGATGAGCTTGCCGCTAATGGTCCGGAACGACAGCACGCCCGCCCACCGTGCCAGCCGGCCGTGGGGCCGCACCGCACGGGCGGGCATTAGCTCGCCGGCTTCAGTACGTAGCCGACGCCGCGGACGGTGTGGATGAGCGGGGCGCGGCCGACGTCGATCTTCTTACGCAGGTAGCTGATGTACAGCTCGACGACGTGGGCTTGGCCGCCGAAGTCGTAGTTCCACACCCGGTCCAGGATCTGCGCCTTGGACAGCACGCGCCGGGGGTTGCGCATGAGGAACCGGAGCAGCTCGAATTCCGTCGCGGTCAGCTCGATGAGGTCGCCGTCCCGGCGGACCTCGCGAGCGTCCTCGTCCATGGTCAGGTCGCCGACCGTGAGTAGTCCCTCAGTGTGGACGCGGGTCAGGTTGGCCCGGCGCAGCAGGCCGCGCAGCCGGGCCAGCACTTCCTCCAGGCTGAACGGCTTGGTCACGTAGTCGTCGCCGCCGGCGGTGATGCCCGCTATCCGGTCCTCCACCGCGTCCCGCGCGGTCAGGAACAGCACGCACACCTGCGGTATCTCGACCCGGAGCCGGCGCATGACCTCTATACCGCTGAAGTCGGGGAGCATGACGTCCAGCACCACGGCGTCGGGGCGGAACTCGCGCGCGGTCCGGACCGCGTCGGCCCCGTTACCCGCGGTCTTTACCGTCCAGCCCTCGTACCGCAGCACGCTGGCCAGCAACTCGGCCAGGCTCGGCTCGTCGTCGACCACGAGCACCCGCGCCGGGGCCCCGTCCTCCCGCTCAATGCCAGGTGCCGACAATCCCGGCCCGGGGGATCCCGGGTCCGGGCTGTAGTTATCCATGTTCCTCAGGCTCACTCGTCATGATCAGATCTGTGCCTAGTATGCCCGCGAGGCACGGGTCCTTTGTCCAAATTCTCACCTAGTGCGAACTCCCTAGGCCTCCCATCTCATGCGAATCATGCGACCGGCAGGTCAGAACCCGCTATGAGTACCCTCTGAGATCGCCACGAACCTGGCTGGCCCGCACCAACCCTGGGGAGCACCTGAAGGAAGCCCCGGGCCAGGAAACCCGGGGCTCAGCCGGTGCCGAGGAGCCGTCCGAGCTTGGACGCGGACGGGGACGGTGTCGCCCCGGCCTCGCGCAGGGCCTGGCCGACCGCCTCCAGCAGGCCCCCCACCTTGGCGCCCTCGACCGCCTCGACCTCGATCTCGCGCCACCTCATGGGCTCCGCCCCGGGCTGGTCGAGCCGGTCAGCGGTCACAAGGTCGTCGGCCACTTCGGCCAGCGGCTCGCCCGCCTGACCGGCCAGTGTCACCACGGTCCGTTCGGTATCCAGGATGGCAATCGGGTGCAGAGGCCGGCCTGCGGTGATGTCCTGGACCTCAGCGGCCAGCTGCGCCGGGACGGTTCCGGTGTCGCCCTCGCTGAGCGGCGTGCGGATCTCCTGCCTGGTGTCCTTGCGCACCGGCAGCTTGAGGTGCCAGCCTTCGTCCGGGCCGCCGACGCGGCGGCGCAGCGTGACCCGGTGCTTGATGAGGTCGAGTTCCTCGGTGTCGAAGTAAGTGGCGCTCAGGTAGTACCGCTGCCGTCCCGTCGCCTTCGTGCGTCCTTCCAGGCCGCTGAGGTCGGGCAGGGCGAAGTCGGCGGCGGCGTCGTACTTCTGCTCGGTTTCGAGGTGCTTGCCCATGCTGTCGGTCACGCTTTCCAAGGCTAGTCGTGGTACACCGCGAACCGTGTGCCGGGTCGCTCCATAATCAGCGCGTCGTCGGCGGGCTGCGGCTGGTCAGCCGAGGTCCGCGGGTACGCGTCGACGTGCAGGCCCGTGATGCCCGGCCGGCCCGCCTCGCCCCAGGCCTGGACGTGCGCAGCGAGGTCAGCGGCGAGCCGCGCCGCGTCCGGGCCGAACCCGGCCGTGTCCAGAGCGAGCAGGCCGGATCGGTCAGCCGTGGCGCAGGTGAGGATGGCCAGGCCGTCGCCATCTAGCAGCCCGAGGGTGGAGTGCCAGCCCGGTCCGCGCCACGGCGCCCCGGTGAGCCGGCCCCCGGACCCGCCGCGCCGCCCGGACGGCCGTTCCTCGGTGAGCCGGAACGACCGGGGCTCGTGGGCCGCCAGCCACAGGCCCAGCCCCCAGAACACCTGCGCCGAGGTGGCCCGAACCCCGGTCGGGTGCCGCGCGGCTGGCCCGGCCGCCAAGGCGGCCACGGCTTCCCCGGCCACCTGCGGCGTGCCGTCGGCCAGCATCCCGTCAGCCAGCATCCCGCCGGCCGGTATCCCGTCGGGCAGCAGCAGGGACAAGCCCGGCGCGAGCGGCACGACGCGTTCGGGTCCGGCCAGCACGCCGCGCATCCGCATGAACCCGCACGGCGCGAGCGATCGGCTCGTCCACGGCCCGTCGAGGGTGGCCGGGTCGGCGCGCTCGAACGCGACCGACAGCTGGGTGCCGCGCACGTCGAGCGGTACCACGATCCGGGCCGACGCGGCGGCCTGCGCCAGCCAGGCCGGGGCCAGGTCGCTGACGCCGACCGAAGCGATGATCCGGTCGTAGGGCGCGTGCTCCGGGTCGCCCCCGGCGCCGTCCGCAACAACCACGGTGACGTCGCCGAACCCGGCCGAGGCCAGGTGCTCCCGGGCCGCCGCGACCAGCTCGGGGTCGATGTCGACGCTGGTCACCTGGCCTGTCGGGCCGACGATGTGGCTGATCAACGCGGCGTTATAGCCGGTCCCGGCGCCGATCTCGAGCACCCGGTGGCCGGGGGCCAGGTCCAGCTGGTCCAGCATGATGGCCATGATGGCGGGCTGGGAGGAGGAGCTGATCGGCTGCCCGGCCTCGTCCCGCTTGGTCACGATGGCGTCGTCGCGGTAGGCGGCCTCCGGCCGCTGCTCGGGCAGGAACAGGTGCCGCGGCACGGCGTGCAGCGCGGCGGCGACGCGCTCGCTGCCGATCCGGTGGGCGGCGACGACGCGGGTGGCCAGCCGCTCGCGCATCCGCGCGAGCTCATCGCTCACGGCGAGGCCCGGCGGTGCCCCACCCGGAACGCGGCCACGCACAGGGCGGCCAGCCCGATCAGGCCGGCCAGCACGAAACTGTTACCGGCCAGTAGCTGCAGGCCGTGCCAGTGGAACTCGGGATACCACGGCTGGTCGCCGGTCGCGAAGTAGTGCGTGGGCCCGTACCAGAACAGCCCGGCCGGGGTCAGCCCGGACTGGGAGAGATCCCAGAACTGCGGCCACGCGCCGAACACCAGCACCAGCCCGCCCGCGGCCACCCACCACGCGGCCCGGACCACGCCGCGGGCCCGGGCCCCCAAGTGCGCCAGCAGCGCGATGGCCGGCGCCACCCAGACCCAGTGGTGGTCCCAGCTCAGCGGTGAGACCAGCAGGCCGGTCAGCGCGCAGGCCAGCATCGCGGCCACCGGCTGCCCGGCACGGTACAGGACGGCCGCGGCGACCAAGCCGACGATCACGACCAGGATCCCCGCCACGATCCACGGCACGGTGCCGGAGGTCACGCTGCCCGCCAGCCGGGTCGCCGCGCCGCGCAGCGACTGGTTGCCTCGGGTGCCGAGGAACACGATCCGGTTGGCCTTCAGGAACAGCCCGTGCACCCAGTAGGTGCCGGAGTCCTTGGGCAGCACCGCGTAGCCGAGCGCCACCGTGGCTACGAACACCCCGGCGGCCACGGCGGCCTGCCGGTACCTGCGGACCAGCAGCAGGTACGGGATGAAGATCAGCGGGGTCAGCTTCACCCCGGCCGCCAGGCCAATCCCGATCCCGTGCCACCAGCGGGTCTGACCGCGCAACGCCGAGGGGGTCAGCAGGTCGGCCACGACGAGCAGCATGAGCAGCAGGTTGACCTGACCGAGGCCCAGCGTCTGCTGCACCGGCTCGGTGAGCAGGGCCAGCGCGGACACCCCGAACGTCGCGCCCAGCCGGACCCGGGGCCGGTCCGCGTAACCCAGCGCCCCGAACACCAGCCACAGCGACAAGCCGAGGGCGGCCAGGCTGACCAGGGTCATGGCCCAGCGCATCGCCGTCCAGGACAATACCGACGCGATCGCGAAGACCGCCGCGGCGAACGGGGGATAGGTGAACTGGACGCCGTTCTGCCCGGTCCAGTCGTACAGCGGTGAGGCCCGGTGGCCGTCGTAGGCGGGCGCGACGTGCCGGACGATGAGCCCGCCGTTCCGGTACACCACCAGGTCCCGCATGGCGGCCATCGTGGACAGGTGAGTGGCCAGGTCGGCCAGGTACACGGCCAGCACCGCGAGCAACAGGACCGCCCCGGCCGGGAGCAGCCACCGCGTGCCGTCGCGGGGCGTACCGGCGGCCGTCGCCGGCTGGGCCCCCTTGGCCCCCTTGGACCCCTGGTCCGCCGCTGCTGGCTCTGCCCGCACCGCCACGTCCCTCCATTAGGCCCAACGCATCATCGGCTGGCACGAATGGTGTCGTGCCAGCCGATGATAGTGGGTCGAGCTACCCGACGGTCTGCGTCTCGTCGTCGCGGGTCTCGACGGTCTCGGTCCGCGCCCGCCGGAACGGCAGGGTCAGGGTCGGGCCGGTGCGGGCCGGAACCCTCTCCTCGGCCGGGATCGTCTCGGCCGCCGGAGCGGTCTCGACGACCCGGATCCCGGAGGCTACGGACATGATCCGGCCGAACGCCGCGGCTGCGACGAACATGATGACCAGGCCGAGCGCGGAGAAGAAGCCGAGTTGCTCCATGATCCGCATGAACTGGGTGGAACTGGCCGGCGAACCGCCCAGGGTCACGTGGTTGTTCCACAGCGGGCTGAGGATGGTGCCGAGGGTGAACCAGGCGCCGGCCGCCGCGGCCAAGACGGCGCCGAACAGCGCGACGTGCCTGCCGGTGGCGATCATGAGCAGGATGCCGCCGAGGAACACCGCCGCGCCCGGCAGGATCTCCAGCCACAGCCGGGCTGTGCTGTAGGTCCAGGCCGTGTCCGGCGTGTAGGCGTAGTGGAAATACGGTCCGATGAAGGGGATGAGTGCGCCCCAAAGTCCGAGCAGGACCAGCAGGAATCCACTGGCCGCCCCTCGGCTGCGCCGCATTTGCAGCATCCCAGCCATACCTATCACTTCCTGAGTGAGTACCGATTGTGTAGTTAGCGGACCTGACCGCCAGGCCCCCTACCCGGAGGCACGCGTGGTATTCGGGCCGAGGGGTAATGTTTCGCGACGTGGACATCAGGCGCCTGGTGCCGCGCACCGATCTGGTGCTGGCTGACCCCCGGCTGGCCGAGGCCGAACGCCGGCTGGGCCGGACGCTGGTCAAGGCAGCGGTGGGCCGCGCCCAGCAGCGGGCCCGGGACGGCCAGATCGCTCCGGAGCAGGTCGCCGACGCGGCGGTCGCCGAACTGCCCGCCCGGGCCGCCGGGCTGACTCCGGTGATCAATGCGACCGGGGTGCTGGTGCACACCAACCTGGGCCGCGCGCCGCTGTCCGCCGCGGCGGTAGACGCGATCGCGGCCGCCGCGGGTTCCTGCGACGTGGAGTTCGACCTGGCCGCCGGGGTCCGCACGCGCCGGGGCGCGGGCGCGCTCAACGCCCTGGCCCGGGCCGTCCCGGCGGCCGAGGCGGTGGCCGTGGTCAACAACAACGCGGCCGCCCTGGTCCTCGCGGCGACCGCCCTGGCCGATCCCGAGGCCCCTGAGATCGTGATCAGCCGGGGTGAGCTGATCGAGATCGGCGACCGGTTCCGGCTACCCGACCTGCTGGCCTGCACCGGCGCCACGCTGCGCGAGGTCGGCACGACCAACCGGACCACGGTCGCCGACTACGCCGAGGCCACCGGCCCGCGGACCGCGTTCATCCTCAAGGTGCACCCGTCGAACTTCCGCATCGAGGGCTTCACCGCCACCGTCGGCGTCCCGGCCCTGGCCAAGCTGGGCGACAGCCACGGCGTTCCCGTCGTGTTCGACATCGGCTCCGGGCTGCTCGTCCCGCACCCGCTGCTGCCCGACGAGCCCAGCGCCGCGAGCGCGCTGCGCGACGGCGCCGCCCTGGTCACCGCGAGCGGGGACAAGCTGCTCGGCGGCCCGCAGGCCGGCCTGCTGCTCGGCCGGGCCGACCTGGTGCGCCGGATGACCCGGCACCCGCTGGCCCGCGCCCTCCGGGTGGACAAGCTGACCCTCGCCGCCCTGGAGGCGACCCTCACCGGACCGGTACCGCCGGTCGCCGCCGCCCTGGCCGCCGACCCGGCTTCCCTCTTCGATCGAGCCGAACGGGCCGTGGCTCACCTAGCCCAGACCGGCCTCGACGCGCGGGTGGTTCCTGCGTCGGCGGCGGTGGGCGGGGGCGGCGCGCCGGGCGTCGAGCTGCCCAGCGCGGCGATAAGCCTGCCCGAGGCGCTGGCCGTCCCCCTGCGCCGCGGAGCCCCCGCCGTAGTAGGCCGCCTCGAGGGCGGGCGGCTGCTGCTGGACTTGCGCTCGCTGCTACCCGAGCAGGACGAGCCCCTAGTTGCAGCCATCCTCGCGGCCGCTCGAGCGTGATTTCCATGATCGCGGGCAGTTTGGGCCGAATAGCGACCAAAAGTGCCCGTGATCATGATCGCGGAGCCCGGCCGTGCAGGTGATCGCGACCGCGGGGCACGTGGACCACGGGAAATCCGCCTTGGTGCGAGCGCTGACCGGGATGGAGCCGGACCGGTGGGCCGAGGAGCGGCGGCGGGGGCTGACCATCGACCTCGGGTTCGCCTGGATGACGCTGCCCGACGGGGAGCGGCTGGCGTTCGTGGACGTGCCAGGCCACGAGCGGTTCGTCCCGAACATGCTGGCCGGCGTGGGCCCGGTCCCCGCCGTGCTTTTCGTGGTGGCCGCCGACGGCGGCTGGATGCCGCAGTCGGCCGAGCATCTGGCCGCCCTCGACGCGGTCGGTATCCGGCACGGGCTGCTCGTCGTGACCCGCTGCGACCTGGCCGATCCCGGCCCCGCGACCCGGCAGGCGCTTGAGCACGTGTCGCGCACCAGCCTGGGCCGGGTGGATGCCGTCGCGGTGAGCGCGGTGACCGGCGCCGGGCTGGCTGAACTGCGTGCCGCACTGGTCCGCCTGGTCGCCTCGCTGCCCGTCCCGGACGCCGCGGCGCCGGTTCGGCTCTGGGTGGACCGGTCGTTCAGCATCCGGGGCAGCGGCACGGTGGTGACCGGCACGCTGCCCGCCGGGACCGTCCGGTCCGGCCAGGAACTGCTGCTCACCCCGTCTATGCGCCCGGCCAGGATCCGCGGCCTCGAGTCGCTGGGCGAGCCGGCCGCCTCGGTCAGCGGGGTGGCCCGGGTGGCGCTCAACCTGCGCGGTATCCCGGCCGACCTCCCGGCCCGGGGCATGGCCCTGGTCGACGCGGGCCGCTGGACGATGACCAAGGTGGCCGACATCAGGCTGGCCATCCCCGCTGGCCTCCGGCTGCCCCCCGAGATCACCGTGCACATCGGCTCCGCGCGGATCCTGGCCCGGCTGCGCCCCCTCGGACCGGTCCCGGACGCCGGCGGCACGATAATAACCCGGCTGACACTGCGCGAACCGCTGCCGCTGCACGTGGGCGACCGCCTGCTGCTGCGCGATCCGGGCAGCGCGGGCGTGACCATCTTCGGCGCCACCGTGCTCGACGTGGTGCCGCCCGCGCTCGTGCGCCGCGGCGCGGCCGCGGCGGCCGGGCGTGAGCTAGCCACCTGGCCAGACGTCCCGGCGGCCGCCGACCTGCTGCGCCGGCATGGCCTGTTGCGGGCCAGCGCGGTAACGGCCATGGGCGTGACCGGAAGCCTCCCGGCCCCCGTCACGGCTAGCGGCTGGCTCGCCGATTCCGCACGCTGGGGCGAACTGCGCGGGCAGCTTACCGAGGTGGTCGCCGCGCACGCCCGGCGCGACCCGCTGGCCATCGGCCTGCCGCCCGAGGCGGCCCGGGCCGCGCTCCGGCTGCCGGACCGGGCCCTGGTCGAGG
>PLDT01000638.1:0-3358 GCA_003136255.1 Actinomycetota bacterium | reverse complement strand
GCGCACGCCTTGCGCATCCAGCCGGGCCAGCACCGACCCGATGGAGTACTTGCCGACCTGCGGGGACGGCGCGGGCGACTGGTAGACCAGGGTCACCTGGTGGCCGGCCCCGGCCAGGTGATCAGCCACGGCGAGCGGCGCGGCACGGTCGTCTTCGGACACCACCATCACCCCGTCGTCGGGCGGCACGCCGCCGGTCAGCGCGGCCACCGAGCTGATCACGTGCGGCAGGTCCACGCCGGGAACGTCCGGGACGCGGGGCCGGGCGCCGGTGGCCACCACGACCACCCCCGCGTCCCGGCTCAGCACGTCGTCCGCGCTCGCCTCGACGCCGAACTCGACGGTGACCCCAAGCTGCGCCAGCCGGCGCCACTGCCAGTCGATCCAGTCCGCGTACTGGTGATTCATCCGGGCCAGCGCGGCGACGGCGAGCTGCCCGCCGATCCGGTCCGAGCGTTCGAGCAGCGTCACGCGATGGCCGAGCTCGGCGGCGAGCGCGGCCGCCTCGGTCCCGGCCGGGCCCGCCCCGACCACCAGCACCTCGCGGACCGCACCCGCCCGGGACGCCGGCCCCTCGAACTCCCGGCCCGCGTCCGGGTTGACGGAGCAGGCGAACGGCAATCCCTCGCCGGAGCGGCGGTTGATGCAGTCGTTGACCGCGATGCACGGGCGGATGTCGGCGCGATGGCCCGCGCGGGTCTTCTCGACCAGCAGCGGGTCCGCGATCAGGGCCCGGGCCATCCCGACCAGGTCGGCCTGCCCGGCCGCCAGGATGGCCTCGGCGACCTGCGGATGGACCACGCGGCCCGCGTAGACGGCCGGGAGGTGGGTGGCGGCCTTGGCCCGGCCGGCCAGCGCGGCCCACTCCCCCTCGGCGTGCATCCCGATCGGCACGTAGCTCGGCGAGCCCCAGTTGTTGCCGATGTCGAAGCTGAAGTAGTCGACGGTGCCGTCCGCGGTGAAGGCCGAGACGAAGGCGGCGCACTCCTCCACGTCATAGCCGCCGTCGATCCTCTCGTCCAGGCACAGGCGCAGGCCCAGGGTGATGGGCCGGGCGACGTGGCTGCGGATCGCCTCGCACACCTCGCGCACGATCCGGCGGCGCCCCTCGATGCCGCCGCCGTACCGGTCATCGCGCCGGTTGGTCCGCGGCGACAAGAACCACTGCAGCACGTCGTCGTGATTGCTGTGCAGTTCGATCGCGTCGGCGCCCGCTTGCGCGGCGAGCGCCGCCGAAGCCCCGTACTCACGGACCAGCCACGCGATCTCGTCGAGGTCGAGCTGGTGCGGGATGGCGTGGTCGAGATGGCCGGACAGGGTCTGCGACGGCGCGATCGGCATGCCGCCCTGCAGCACCATCTGCACGGTTCCGAAGCCACCGGCGGCGTGCAGCCGGTCCATGTACCGCCCCATCCGGTCGACGAAGGCCGGATGCCGGAAGAAACCGTCGGCGTTCGCCCCGATGCCGCTCGGTTCGAACCCCGGGATGAGCGGGTTGCGGACGAACACCGGGCCGCCGCCCACCCATTGCATGCCGCCCTGCACCCGGGCCAGCCAGTAGCGGCACATCCGGTCGAACTGCTCCTCGGTACCGAGCAGCGCGCCGCCGCCCCCGCTGTGCGGCGGGACCACGAGCCGGTGGCCGAGCGACATGGTGCCGACCCGGATCGGCGAGAAGATACGCTCCGAGACAATGGTCATCGTGCTCCCTGGCTGACGAAGCCCGAACCGGGCCGGATGCCGGTTGCCGATCTGGGTAGCGGCCTGCTCACCATAGTCTCGCCCGACCTGGTGACTTGAATCGATAATGGTGCTGGCCGGGTCGGCCGCAGGGAGGAGGTGCCGGGTCATGTCGGGCAGCCAGGTATTCACGTCCAGACTGAAGGGCCGTCCGCTGCTGGACAGCGAGGGCCTGACCATCGGCCGGATCCGCGACGTCGTGATCCTGCCCGGCGCCGCGAAGGAACCGCCCCGGGCGCTGGGCCTGGTCGTGACGTTGCAGCGGCGCCGCATCTTCGTCAACCTCGGGCAGATCGTGGAGATCTCCGTCGAAGGCGCCCACCTGAAGGGAGGTTCGGTCGACCTGGACCGCTTCACCCGCCGGTCTGGGGAGATCCTGGCCTCGGAGCTGTACGGGCAGCACGTCACGGACGGAAGCGTCGTGGACGTGGCCATCTCTCCGAGCGAGCAGCAGCGGATCGGCTGGGAGGTCTCCGAGCTGGCCATCTCGCGGGGCCGGAGCCTGCTGCACCGCGGCCCGGAGATCGTGCCCTGGGACCAGTACCCCGAGCTGTTCAAGACCGACCCGCTGACCGAGCAGCTGGCTGAGCTTCGTGAACTGCAGCCGGCCGACCTGGCCACCGCCGTCGAGGGCCTGCCGCCCAGCCGCCGCGACCAGATCGCGGCGGGCCTGGACGACGAGCAACTGGCCGACCTGCTGGAGGAGATGCCCGAAAAGGACCAGGTCCGGCTGCTGGCCAGCCTCGGGCTGGAACGCAGCGCCGATGTGGTGGAAGAGATGCAGCCGGACGATGCCGCGGACCTGCTCGCGGAGATGTCGCCCGAGCAGCGCGAACGGCTGCTGGCCGCGATGGAGTCGGGTCAGGCCGCGGACCTGCGGCGGCTGCTGCGGTACAACCCGACGACGGCGGGCGGGCTGATGACGTCCGAGCCTCTCATCGTTACCCCGGACATGTCGGTCGCCGAGGTGCTGGCCCGGATCAGGGACCCCGACATGCCGATCACCGCGGCCGCGCAAGTGTACGTGTGCGAGCCGCCGATGGTGACGCCGACCGGCCGCTACCTCGGCACCGTGGGGTTCCAGCGGCTGCTGCGCCGGGCCCCGTCCATCCTGGTCGGCGAGTGTATCGAGGCGCGTGTCTTCGTCCGGCCGGACCTGCCCGAACGCGACCTGGCGGCCCGGATCGCGGCCTACAACCTGGTCAGCGTGGCGGTATGCGACGAGGACGGCCACCTGGTCGGCGCGGTGACCGTCGACGATGTGCTCGACCACCTGCTGCCCGCGGACTGGCGAAAGAAGGGAGCCTGAGATGTCAAGGATTTCCCTGCGCCGACTCAGCGACCGAGCCGACCTGTCCGTTCCGCGCGGCTCCCCGCAGATGGGCGCGCGCTATGACGCCGACGCGTTCGGGCGGTTCGCGGAGGGGATGGCGCGGTTCCTCGGCACCGGGCGATTCATCGTCGGCCAAACCGTGCTCGTGGTCGTCTGGATCATCCTCAATACCCTGGGCCTCATCAAGCACTGGGATCCGTACCCGTTCATCCTGCTCAACCTGGCCTTCTCGACCCAGGCGGCCTACGCCGCGCCGCTGATCCTGCTGGCCCAGAACCGGCAGGA
>PLDT01000488.1:0-9017 GCA_003136255.1 Actinomycetota bacterium | reverse complement strand
GAACTGGCACACCCGACTCGCAGGCCCCGGGCAGTCGTTACGGGCTCTCTAGCTGGACCGATGGCACCATCGACCTGCATGCGTCGCTCGCCCGGCGAAGGACAAACGGGACTATAAGCGACATAACGGGCATCGAACCGCGACATGCCGGAACTCGCGTTATTTCAGGATGCCACCCAGCTGCCCCGATCCACCGCGTAAGCCGGATCCACCGCGTCGATGGGACGCCCGTGGCTGGCGGGCAGGGATGGCGGGAGCTGACCGGCCGAGATCCGCATAGCGCTCAGTGGCCCNNGGGACTGCGGGGACGCCGGGGCGGTTCGCGGTGATCCAGCTGTCGATGCGTTCCCACCAGCCGTACAGCCACTGCAGCTGCTCCTCGTGATCGGCCTCGCGCGGCACCCGGTCGAACGGCACCCGCCACCACCTGGCCCGGATGACCTGATCGACCGGGAACCGCCGCCAAACGTCGCCGATAGACAAGATCGTGTCCAGCCCGACGTGCGCTACGAAGATCACGTCGGCGTCCGGGCAGGCGGCGATGGCGGCCAGCGTCCCGCCCGGCCGGGGCGGGAGCAGGTTGGGCATCTCCCGGGCGCGATCGGCCAGGTCGCGGCGGCCGGCGTGCTCCAGCCGCCGGATGCCGCGGCGCCAGCGGATGGGCGTCCAGTTGGCGCCCTCCGGGAAGATGACCAGCGCGCCTTCCCGGTCCAGGCCGCGGGCCAGCCGCTCGATCTGCTCGGTGAAGATGCTCTCGCCGGTCTGGCGGGGCTTGACGAACACGTTGGGCAGCCGGTTGCCGAGTACGTCCAGGCTGGGATCGAACTGCAGCGTCGCCTTCATGACGATCCGCGGCCGGCGGCCGTAGACGCTGAGCAGCTGGTGGACCAGCAGGATCGAGTCACCCGGCCCGGCGTGCCGGGAGAGCACGATGATCGGCCGGGTCGCCCGCGCGACCAGTTCCTCACCGGTGAGCTCGGGCTCGTCGATCTCGACCCGCAGGCCGTAGGTCCGCTCCGCCCCCCGGTACAGCGCGTCCAGGAACCACCGGACGACCCGGTAGTGGCGGCTCTGATACGGCTCGGTCTGCAGCCGGCCGCCGAACCCGCTCACGATCCACAGCCCGAGGAGCAGGACCAGCGCCACGAGCTCGGCGGTCACCCAGACCACCGCGAATGACACCAGCCGCAGGTTGCGCATCCGGCCCGCCCGCAGCAGCCCGGCCAGCCCGAACAGCAGCGCCAGCACGGCCAGCAAGGGGGACAGCACGATGAGAGCGAGGGCAAAGCAGATCACCATCGGGGCCACCACGAGCCGGCGGACCAGCCTGGGTGGGAGCACGAGACCCCTCCCCTCGCTAGGAGGCCAGTATAAGTTGCTGGTCAGGCCGGCGAGGTAGCTCGCCGATGCCGCGTAGGCCCGCTCGATGCTCTGTCCGACCCGGGCCTGGTCCCGGTGCCGGAACTGCGCCGAGCCGGCCGGCTGCCGGTCGCCGCCGGTCGGCAGCACGTGGACCTGGACGCCGGACGGCAGCGACGACATCTCCTCGTGGAACCGGTGCCGGCGGGCGATCTCGAACGCCACCAGTCCCACCTCCCACGGCCGGGTCGGGACCTCCAGCGGGCTCTCGATCCGGCCCACCTGCAGCACGTACACGGTGCTCGCGCCGAGCGTCACGGCCCGCCCGACCGGGATCGAGTCGACCAGGCCGCCGTCGAAGTAGTGGGTCCCGTCGATCTCCACCGGCGGCAGCAGCCCGGGTACCGCGCACGAGGCCATCACCGCGGGCACGACCGGCCCGCTGCTGAACCACCGCGCGCTCGCGGTCTCGATGCCGGCCGCCACGCACTGGAACGGCAGCTTGAGGTCCGCGAAGTCGCTGCCGGGCAGCGCGTCGCCCAGGATCCGGCCCAGCGGCTCCAGGGAGTGCAGGTGCGTGCCCGAGCGCACCAGCCGGACCGCCCGGCCCCAGAACTTCTCGCTGAACGCCAGCCGCAGCTCGTCGCCCTGCCACATCCGGCTCAGCCGGGCGGCCGCGCCTGACGGGTCGGCGGCCACGAACGCGCCGTTGAGGGCGCCGATCGAGGTACCGACCACCAGGTCGGGCCGGATGCCGGCCTCGGCCAGCGCGCGGAGCATGCCGACCTCATGAGCGCCGAGCAGCCCCCCGCCGCCCAGTACGAACGCCGTGGTCATAGCGGCAGCCTAGCCAGCCGGCGACGGCGCCGGCGCAGCCGGCGTGAGCCGCGCGGCAGGCGTGAGCCGCGCGCCAGGCGATCTTTACGCGGCCAGGGCGGCGTAGCGNNCGGCCCTGCGCCAGGGTGTCGAACGCCTTCTGGACGGCCCGCTCGGTTTCGGTGTCCAGCGCGCTGGTGGCCTCGTCCAGGACGAGCACGCGGGGGTCGCGCAACAGGGTCCGCGCGATGGCGATGCGCTGCTTCTCCCCGCCGGAGAAGCGGTGCCCGCGGGAGCCCACCACGGTGTCGTAGCCGTCGGGCAGGCCCGCGATCAGCTCATGGATCTGGGCCGCGCGCGCGGCGTTCTCGATCTCGGCGTCGGTGGCACCGGGCTTGGCGTAGCGCAGGTTCTCCCGCACCGTGGTGTGCAGCAGGTAGGTCTCCTGGCTGACCACGCCCACGATGTCGGCCAGGTCGGCGAGCCGCATGTCCCGGATATCGATGCCGTCGATGCGGACGCTGCCGCTGCTGGGGTCGTAGAGCCGCGCGACCAGCGAGGCGAGGGTGGTCTTGCCCGATCCGGTCTCGCCGACCAGCGCGAGCGTGCTTCCGGCCGGGACGTCCAGATCGACGCCGGTCACCGCGGGCCGGTCGGCGCCGGGGTAGGCGAAGCTGACGTCCTCGAAGCGAACGTGCCCGGTGACCTGGGCCGGGTCGATGTCGACCGGGTGGGCGGGATCGTCGACCTCCACCGGCAGGTCGAGGTACTCGAAGATCCGCGCGAACAGGGCCAGCGAGCTGATCACCGAGACGCTGGTGTTGAGCAGTCCGGTCAGCGGCCGGAACAGGCTGTTCTGCAGGGTGGTGAAGGCGATCAGGGTGCCGATGCTGATCGTGCCGGCGGTGACCGGCAGCCCGGCGGCGAGGTAGATGATCGCGGGGATCGCGGCGAAGATGATGCTCAGCGAGGCCATCCGCCAGCGCCCGGCCAGCTGAGAGCGAAGCTCCAGGTCGATCAGGCGGGCCGAAGAGGCGGTGAACCGGTCGACCAGAGACGGGCCGGTGCCCATGGTCTTGGCCAGCTGGACGCCGTTGATCGACAAACCCTCCTCGATGGTGACGTTGAGGTCGGCCAGTTCGCGCTGCTGCTCGGTGGTGATCGCCCGGCGCATCCCCGCCACCTTGCGGGTCAGGAAGACGGCCGGCGGCATGACCACCAGCGAGATGAGCGAGAGCCGCCAGGACAGCGCGAGCATGGCGACCGCGGTGGCGACCGCGGTGGTGAGGTTGGACGCGATGGAGGTGGCCGTCGAGGTCACGACGGACTCCATGCCGCCGATGTCATTGGTGATGCGGGACTGGACCTCGCCGGTCCTGGTCCGGGTGAAGAAGGCGACCGATTGCCGCTGCAGGTGCGCGAACACGCTGGTGCGCAGCCCGTGCATGACGTGCTGGCCCACCTTGGTGCTGATCCAGGTCTGGACGACGCCGAACGCCGAGGTCACCGCGGCTACCGCGACCATGGCGATGACCAGCCAGGCCAGCAGCTTCACGTTCTTGTGGGGCAGGGCGACGTCGATGACCGCGCGGAGCAGGAAGGGTGAGGCCAGCCCCACGATGGAGGAGGCGGCGATGATGGCGGTGACGATGGCCAGCTGCCATCTGTAGGGGGTGAACAGCCGCCCGATGCGGCGCAGCGACACCTGGCGGGCCTGCGTCTTTTCCGCGGCCGTGACGGTCCTCGGGCCGTGCTCACGGCGCCCGCCGCTGATATCTCGATTCGTCTGTGGTGCTGCCAAGAGGCTCTCCGTTCTGCCGGGATAGGGGATTCGATAGTACTGAGGTTACCTCAATATGAGGCTACAACAGCAAACCCTGGTAGGCTATTCCCGTGACCCAGGATCGGGACCAGGCGGCCAGCGACGTGGCGGCCGGGCCGGACTCGGCGGGCGACGAGCCGCTCTCGGAGGCCTTCTGGTCCGTCGCGCGCAAGCTCCGTGCGACCGACCAGGAAACGCTGGGTCCCTGGGACATCACCCCGGCTCAGCTGCGAGCCCTGCGCGCGCTGAAGCGCCACGGGATGATGCGACTCTCGGAACTGTCGGACCACCTGCACATCGCGCCGCGCTCGGTCACCGAGGTCGTCGACGCGCTGGAGTCCCGCGGCCTGGTCCGGCGGCGGGCCGACCTCGGCGACCGCCGGGCCACGCTGGTCGAACTGACCGAGCACGGCGTCAGCACCCTCGACGCGATCCGCGCGGCGCGGGACAGCGAAGCCGAGCGGACGTTCGACCGGCTCAGCCAGGCCGACCGGGTTCAGCTGGCCCGGATTCTCCGCAAGCTCCAGGACTGATAACGGGCGGCGCGGAAGGTAACAGTCAGGAAATACCGGCCACGGCGGGCATCGGGTGCGCTAGCTTGGTGCGGTCCTGGGGGGAACCGGGCGAGTTCGGCCGCAGGTGGGCTCCCAGCGGCACCCGGACCCCCGAGCGATGAAAAGAGCACGCTGATGGCCACGCTTGACCAGATCCTCCTTGCTGACGACGTCCGGCCGGACGTCGTCGTCGACTGCCTCACGCTGATCAACCAGGAGGTGTCCGGCAAGTCCGGGATCTCCGGCGCCGCGGTCAAGCTCGCGTACAAGACGGCCAAGACGTTCGCCAAGGGCTACCTGCAGCACACGGTGGAAACCCTGCTGCCCGACTTCGTGGCCGCGCTCGAGCCGTACTGGGCCGACTTCACCGCCTCAGGCGCCGCCGGGTTCGGCGACTACCTGGTCAAGCGCGGCGACGAGGTGGCCGAGTCGCTGCTGGCCGTGACCGACGCGCGAGCCAAGATGTCCGCCCGCCCGGTGATCATCCGGGCCTACGGCGGGGTCCGCGGCGGCGCGTCCAAGAACATCATCGCCGCACTGCCCAACGTCGGCGTCCTGGTCGAGAAGTACGCGGGCTAAGTCACAACCTTTTGACCGAACGACGCGTGGTACCAGTTCCCGGGTCACGGTGACCGGGTACACCGGGTCACGTGGACAAGCTGCAGGCCTACCGGGACAAGCGCGATGCGGCGCGGACGCCCGAGCCGGTCCCGGCGCCGGGGGCTTCGCCGCCGCCCGCGCCAGCGCCCGGCGGGACGTTCGTGATCCAGGAGCATCACGCCCGCCGCCTGCACTGGGACTTCCGTCTTGAGCGCGACGGGGTGCTGGTGTCCTGGGCCCTGCCCAGGGGCGTCCCGTCCGACCCGGCGGCCAACCACCTGGCCGTGCACACCGAGGACCATCCGCTGGAGTACGGCAGCTTCGAGGGGCAGATCCCCCGCGGCGAGTACGGCGCGGGCGCGGTCACCATCTGGGACCGCGGTCGCTACGAGACGCTCAAGTGGGCTCCCAGCGAGGTCAAGGTGGTGCTGCACGGGCAGCGCGTCACCGGCGGGTACGTGCTGTTCCAGACCAAGGGCAACCAGTGGATGATCCACCGCGAACGCCTGGCCCTGCCCGCCGCTATCCGCCCCATGCTCGCCGTCACCGCCCCGCCGCCCCGTGACCCGGACAACTGGGCGCTGGAGCTGAAATGGGACGGCGTCCGCGCCCTGGCCTATATCGAGCGAGGTCAGGTACGGCTGATGTCCCGTACCGAACGCGACATCACGGTCACCTACCCCGAACTGTCCCGCCTGGGCGCGGCCACTGTCCTCGGCAAGCCCGCCGCCTCCCGCGACGGGTCCGCTGCTACCCCGCATAAGCAGTTGCTTCTCGATGGGGAGATCGTCGTGTTCGGGGGCGACGGCTGGCCCGAGTTCGAGGCGCTGCAGCCCCGGATGCACGTCAGCTCGGCGTCCCAGGCCAAGCTGCTGGCCGGGCAGACTCCGGTGACCTACCTGATCTTCGACGTGCTGCAGCTGGACGGCCGGCCGCTCATGGACCTGGCGTACTCGCAGCGCCGGGCGCTGCTCGACGAGCTGGCCCTGACCGGCCCGAACTGGCAGACCCCACCCTGGTTCCCGGGCGGCGACTTCGAGGCCGTCCGTTCGGTCTCCGTCGAGCGCGGCATGGAAGGCCTGGTGGCCAAGCGCCTCGACTCCCGCTACACGCCGGGCGTCCGGACCGACAACTGGCGCAAGATCAAGAACGTCCATACCCAAGATGCCGTCGTGGCCGGCTACAAGCCGGGCCAGGGCAACCGCACCGGCCAGGTCGGGTCCCTGCTCATCGGGGTGAACGACGCGTCGGGCCTGATCTACGCGGGCCACGTCGGCACCGGCTTCACCGACGAGACGCTGCGCATGCTGGGCGACAAGCTTCGTCCCCTGCGCCGCCCCGACTCCCCGTTCGACGGCCCGGTCCCGCCCGAGTACGCCCGCCCCGCCGTCTGGGTCGAACCCCGCCTGGTCATCCGGGTCGCCTTCGACCGCTGGACCAAGGCCGGCCGGATGCGCGCCCCCGTCTACAAGGGCCTGCGCGACGACATCGACCCCGCGCAGGTGGTCCGTGAGCCCTGAGACGAAGATTGCCGTCCACGTCGACGGCCGGACGCTGACCCTGACCAACCTGGCCAAGGTGCTGTACCCGCAGACCGGTTTCACCAAGGCCGAGGTGCTCGACTACTACCAGCGGGTGGCGCCCGCGCTGCTGCCGCACATCGCCAGCCGCCCGCTGACCCTGAAGCGCTACCCGGAGGGCGTCGACGGCGAGGCCTTCTTCCAGAAGCACGTCACCGAACACCGCCCGGACTGGATCCGCACCGCCAAGATCCCCTCGGACAGCTCGCGGGGCCGCGGCACCACGGTGACCTACCTCGTGGTCGACGACCTGCCCGCCCTCATCTGGGCGGCCAACCTGGCCGGCCTGGAACTGCACGTGCCGCAGTGGCGGATGCCCGAGCTCCGCCGGCCCGACCTGCTCGTCTTCGACCTGGATCCCGGCGCGCCGGCCAACATCGTCGACTGCTGCCGGGTGGCGGAGGACCTGCGGCCGCTGCTGGCGGCCCGCGGCCTCGCGCCGCTGGCCAAGACCTCCGGCGGCAAGGGCCTGCAGCTGTACGCCACGATCTCCGGCGTGACCTCCGAACAGGCCAGCGAGCAGGCCCGGTCGTTCGCCGAATGTCTTGAACGCGATCAGCCACGCCGGGTCGTCTCGCGCATGACCAAGGCGCTGCGCGCCGGCAAGGTCCTCATCGACTGGAGCCAGAACAACGGGTCCAAGACCACCGTTGCCCCCTACTCGCTGCGCGCCCGGCCGAGCCCCACGGTCTCGACGCCGGTCAGCTGGGACGAGGTGCAGGCCTGCCGGCGTCCGGAGGACCTGTTCTTCACCGCCGAGACGGTCCTGGACCGGGTGGCCCGCCACGGCGACCTGTTCGCGCCCCTGCTGCCGCGCTGAACTGGCATCCCGACCTGGTCACAGACGGGTACCAGGTCACGTCCGCACCTTTTTATCAGGCATTTCCGGCCGTAGGCTCAGGTCGCGATGGGCTTTGCACGGGGTTCGCTGGCGCTGCCGCGGATGGGCGCTCACCGGCTGGTGATTGCCGCGGCGGCGCTAACGGTGGCCGTGGCGGCGGCGCTGGCCACCGCGCTGGCCACCCTCGGCGGCCAGGCGCTGCCGCGGGCGGTGCAGCACGATCTGGCCACCGCGAGCGGGACGGCGCTCGCCATCACCGGCACCGTCGACGCCGCCCAGGCCGCCCGGTACACCTCCCTGCTGCCGTCGCAGGTCAGGTCGGCGCTGGACGGCACGGCGTTCGGCTTCTACCGGGCCGACTGGTCCGATCCGCTCGGGTTCGTCCCGGGATCGCTGCCCGCCACCCCCGCCAGCCAGGGCAACCACCCGATCGCCGAGGCCGCCGCGCTCGGCGGCCTGCCCGCGCAGGCGGTGCTGACCTCCGGCCGCTGGCCCGGGGCGCCGGCCGCGGGTGAATTGACCCCCGCGGCGCTGCCGGCCACCGCCGCCCTGCTGCTGCACGTGACCGTTGGCGACGTGCTGCGGCTGAAGGACCAGATCTCCGGGCAAGACGTCCGGTTCATGGTGACCGGCCTGTACCGGCCCCGGCAGCTGACCTCGCAGTACTGGGCGCTGGACGACATCGCGCCGTCCGGCTCCAGCACGCTCGGCGGCTTCACCACCTACGGTCCGCTGACCGTGCAGCCCGCGGCGTTCGCCGGGACGCTGACGGCGCAGTCCGCGGCGTTCGCCGGGCCGCTGACCGTCAGCGCGGGCTCATGGCTGGCCCTGCCGCAGGCCGGCCGCGTTCCGGCGGGCCGGCTCCGCGCCGTGGCCGGCCAGGTGGCTGCCCTGCAGCAGGCGCTGGCCAGCGCCCAGGGGCTGCCCGATCTCAGGCTCGCCACCAGCCTGCCCGCGGTGCTCGACGGGACCGCGAGCGACCTGGATCTGGCCCGCTCGCTGCTGGCCATCTGCGCGGTGCTGCTGATCCTGCTGGTGGGTGCGGCCCTGCTCGCCGTGGCCCGGCTGCTGGCCGGCGAGCGGGAGAACGAGTCGGCGATGCTGGCCGCGCGCGGGGCCTCCCGCTGGCAGCAGCTCAGGCTGGCCGCGGCCGAGGCGATACCGCTGGGCCTGGTCGCCTCGGTGGCGGGCGGCGTGGCCGGCGTGCTGCTCGCCGTGACCCTGACCGGCGACGGGACGGCGGTACCCGCGGCGCTCCGCGACGCGTGGCCGGCGGCGGCCGCGGTCGCCGTGGCGGGCGTGGTGATCATCCTGCTCCCCGCGCTGACCGCCCTCACCCCGGGCGCGGCCCGGGCCCGGCGCGGGCGGCAGGCGGCCGTTTCCGGCGTCACCCGGGCCGGTGCGGACCTGGCCCTGGTCCTGCTGGCGCTGCTGGCCGGCTGGCA
>PLDT01000037.1:0-8831 GCA_003136255.1 Actinomycetota bacterium | reverse complement strand
CAGCAGTACTTCCGGCAGGCGATGCAGCACCTTGAGTCCCTGGCCGGGCAGATCAAGGCCTACTTCGACGGTGACGGGGACCCGGCGTACGGGCCGATCCCGGCTTACCCGCAGAGCCCGTTCCTGCCGTCCAACGCGGCGACCAACCCGTACCCGTTCAGCGTGACCGACGCGATGAACTTGCTGAAGGCGAACGGGTGGACCGTGACGGCGAACGGCACCGACACCTGCGCGAAGCCCGGCACGGGTTCGGGTGAGTGCGGGGCGGGTATCCCGGCCGGCACCAAGCTGGCGTTCAACCTGGTCTACAACACGACCACGCCGATCCCGCAGCAGGTCGAGGACCTGGCCTCGGACGCCAAGGCGGCCGGTATCGAGATCGCCCTGACGGGCAGCAACTTCAACTTCATGATCTCGAACTACAACGACTCGGCCTCGACGGCCGATGAGAACAAGTGGGCCATGGAGGACTTCGGCGGAGAGACCGATTCCACCTATCCGACCCAGTTCGGGTTCTTGAACACCGGCGGGTCCGGGCAGATCGGCGACTACAGCAGCGCGATGGGCGACTCCCTGATCACTGCCTCGGTCACCGGTAGCAACCCGGCCGCGGTCAGCGCCGAGGCGTCGTTCTTCACGACGCAGGTTCCGGTGTTGTGGCAGCCGGTGCTGGACTACCCGTGGGCCTGGAAGACGAACATCTCGTCGACTACCCCGACGGCGTTTGAGAATCTGACCCAGTATGACGACACGCCGCAGTTCTGGTACTTGACCAAGTAACGGACCTGCACGACATAACACCCGCTGGACTGGCCTGTCTCCCGGTGGTAAACCGGGAGACAGGCTGCCAGCCTGGAAGGAGGGTCTCTACCGGTGACCGCCTACCTCCTGCGCCGGCTCGGGACGTCAATCATCGTCCTGATCGGCATCTCCATCTTCATCTACCTCCTGCTGCACGCGATCTTCCCGTCGCCGGCCAGGGACGTTCTTGGCCTCCGGGCCAACAACGCGCAGATCGCCGCGTGGAACGCCTCGCACGGGTTCTCCCGCCCGGTGGTCGAGCAGTACTTGAGCTACATGAACGGCATCCTGCACGGCAACCTCGGCTACTCCTACTCCGACAACCAGACCGTGGCCTCCCTGTTCGCCGAGCGGGTGGCCCGCAGCGCCTATCTCTCCGGCATGGGCCTGGTGTTGGCCGTGATCATCGCCTTGCCGCTGGGCATCTTCCAGGCCGCGAAGCGGAACTCACTCGGTGACAGCGCGCTCACCAGCCTCGCGTTCATCCTGTACTCGATGCCGGTGTTCGCCCTCGGGCTCATCCTTATCCAGGTCTTCGCGCTATCCTTCCCGCTGCTCAGCTTCGAGGCCAGCCAGTCCACTTCGATCTGGACCGTGATCGGGGACTGGCGGGGCATGCTCCTGCCCATCCTGACCCTGACCCTGATCAGCGTGGCCCTGTTCTCCCGGTACATGCGGTCCTCGTCGATCGACGTACTGGCCCAGGACTACATCAAGGTGGCCCGGGCCAAGGGCCTGCCGGAGCGCCTGGTGCTGATGCGGCACATGGTGCGCAATGCCTCCCTGCCGATGATCACGCTGATCGGGCTGTCCCTCCCCGCGCTGCTGGCCGGGAACCTGATTACCGAGTACCTGTTCAACTTCCAGGGCCTGGGCCTGCTGTTCTTCGAAAGCCTGGGCAAGGCCGACTACCCGGTGCTGCTGGCGTACACGCTCGTCGGCGCGGTCTTCGTGGTCGTGGGCAATCTCGTCGCGGATATCGCGCTGACCGTCGCGGATCCGCGCATCCGGCTGGCCTGACCGGCCGGCGGCAAGGAGGCAATGGTGGCAACTGGACACGCGTCGCTCCCGCCGCTCGACGTGACGCGGGCCCCTGAGGGCGGCGACGTCGGCGCGGTCCGAAGCGGGTGGCGGCTCGCGTTGCGCGAGTTCTCGAGCAACCGGCTGGCCGTGGTCGGCGTCGGCATCCTGGTGTTCTTCGTGATCTTCTGTTTCCTCGGGCCGTTCTTCTACCACGGGAACACTCTGCAGGCCAACCTCATCAGCGCTCACGACCCGCCCGGTGCCGGTCACCCGCTCGGCACGGACGTTAACGGCATCGACATCCTCGGCCAGCTCATGACGGGCGGCCAGGCCGCGCTCGAGATCGGCTTCTTCGCCGCCTTCGTGGCCATCACCATCGGCGCGCTGATCGGCGCGGTCGCGGGGCTCATCGGCGGGATCGTGGACACCGCACTGATGCGCGTCACCGACGTGTTCCTGTCCGTGCCGTTCCTGTTCGTGGTGCTCATCCTCGCGGAAAAGTACGGCGCGTCGGTGCTCTCGCTGTCGCTGGTCATCGGCGGGTTCTCCTGGCAGGTTCCGGCCCGGCTGATCCGAGGCGAGGTGCTGACCATCAGGGAACGGGACTTTGTCCTGGCCGCCCGGACGGCGGGGTCCGGCAACTGGCGGCTGATCCGCAGGCACCTGCTCCCGAACGCGCTCGGCGTGATGATCGTCAACGTGACGTTCCAGGTCGCCGACGCGATCCTGGCCGTCGCCTACGTGGGTTTCCTCGGCTTCGGGCTCCACTACCCCAACATCGACTGGGGCGACATGCTCTCTTCCGGTACCGGGTACCTGACGGACGGCTACTGGTGGCTGATCTGGCCGGTCCTGACCTGCATTGTGCTCACCGTGATGGCACTGAACTTTATCGGCGACGCGCTCCGCGACTCGATGGACGTCCGGTTGAGACGCCGCTAGCCGCCACGCCCGCCGGGTCCCGCGCCCGACCAGTCGTCACGACCGAGAGGTAACGGCCACATGGCCCCCGTTCTTGAAATCGAGAACCTGTCGACGCACATCAAGCTGACCAGTTCGGTGGTCCAAGCGGTCGGCAACATCGACATGAGGATCGACGCCGGAGAGACGCTCGGCGTTGTCGGCGAATCCGGCTGCGGCAAGTCCATGACCGGACTGTCCATCATGGGGCTGCTGCCGCCTGGCGGGTCGATCGTCGGTGGCTCGATCAAGCTCGAAGGCCGTGAACTCGTCGGCCTGAAGCAGGAACAGCTACGGCAGGTCCGGGGCAACGAGATCGCGATGATCTTCCAGGATCCGCTCAGCTCGCTCGACCCGACCAAGACCATCGGCTATCAGGTGGCCGAGCCGGTCCGGCTGCACCGCGGCGCGAGCAAGGCCGAGGCGCTCGAGCGGGCCGTCGAGGTGCTGAACCTGGTCGGGCTGCCCCGGCCGAAGGAGCGGCTCAGCGACTACCCGCACCAGCTGTCCGGTGGCCTGCGGCAGCGCGTGATGATCGCCATGGCGCTGGCCAACGAGCCCAAACTGCTCATCGCTGACGAGCCGACCACCGCGCTCGACGTCACCATTCAGGCGCAGATCCTCGCCCTGCTCAGGGACCTGAAGGAGCGGCTGGGCATGGCGATGCTGCTGATCACGCACGACATGGGCGTGATCGCGGGGCACGCCGACCGGGTTAACGTCATGTACGCGGGGCGAGTGGTGGAAACCGCCGAGGTGCGCCCGCTCTTCCTCGAGATGCACCACCCCTACACCCAGGCCCTGCTCGCCTCCATCCCGCAGCTCGACCAGGACGCCAACAAGGCGCTGCACGCCATCCCCGGCCTGCCGCCGGACCTGGCGCACCCGCCGGCGGGCTGCCGGTTCGCGGCCAGGTGCAGCCGGGCCACGGACAAGTGCCGGGCCGAGGAACCGTCCCTGTCCGGTAAGACGTACGAGCACCGGTACTCCTGCTGGCACCCGGTCGACGGTCCGCTGGCCCTGGCGGTAATCGGCGAGGACGGGCCGGACGTCGTGAGCACGGGCTTGGTTTCATCGGACGCCCAGAGCGTGGCCGAGGCTTCTCTGCGCCCCGACAAGGCTGGGTACACGCCCGAGCTGGTTGCCGACGCCCCGCTGCCGGACGCTGCGACGGCCGACGGGGACGCCGCCCCGGCGGCCGCGGCGGCTCAGGAAGCCCGGGAAGCCCGGGAAGCCCGGGCCATCGTGGTGGCGGCCGGGCTCGAGGTGACGGCCGATGGCCGCCTCCAGGTGAGTGCGCGCACGGTCGAGGTGGCCGTGGAGACCGCGGACGGTGTCGCTCCGCTGCTCCAGATCACCAACTTGGTGAAGGAATTCCCCATCACCTCGGGCGTGATGCAGCGCAAGGTGGGCAGCGTCCACGCCGTGTCCGACGTGACCTTCTCGGTGCCGGCCGGGACCACCTTCGGGCTGGTCGGGGAGTCCGGCTGCGGTAAGACCACGATCGGCAAGCTGATCGTGGCGCTGGAGAAGCCCAATTCCGGCACGATAACCCTGGGCGACATGGACGTGTCCAGCCTGCACGGNNCAGCAGGACCGGGTCTTCGAGCTGCTCGGCGAGGTCGGGCTGCCGCGG
This sequence comes from Actinomycetota bacterium, assembly GCA_003136255.1. Classification (GTDB taxonomy): domain Bacteria; phylum Actinomycetota; class Actinomycetes; order Streptosporangiales; family Streptosporangiaceae; genus Palsa-504. The sequence continues at coordinate 4,411 of PLDT01000037.1, read as the reverse complement.
AACGCGGTGGAGCGCTACCCGCACGAGTTTTCCGGCGGCCAGCGGCAGCGCATCGGGCTGGCCCGGGCGCTGACCCTGAACCCCAGGCTGATCGTGGCCGACGAGCCGGTGAGCGCGCTCGACGTGTCGATCCGGGCGCAGGTGCTGAACCTGATGAAGCGGCTGCAGGCCTCGCACGGACTGACCTACGTGGTGATCTCGCACGACCTGGCGGTGGTCAAGTACATGGCCGAGCGGATCGGCGTCATGTACCTGGGCAAGCTGGTCGAGCTCGGCTCCGCGCAGGATATCTACGAGCGGGCCGCGCATCCGTACACGGCCGGCCTGATCGCCACCATCCCGGTGCCCAAGCCGGCGCTGGAGCGGGCCAAGAAGGACGTGGCCATCCGCGGCGAGCTGCCCAGCCCGGTGAACCCGCCGTCGGGGTGCAGGTTCCGCACCAGGTGCCCGTACGCGCAGGAGATCTGTGCCGCTGAGGAGCCCCAGCTTCGCTCGTTCGGCCCGGGGCACGTGGCCGCCTGCCACTTCCCGCTGCAGACCCCGGATGGTTCGGACGTGAGCACGCCCGCCATGACCACGGCCTGAGGCTCGGCGCCGGGCGGGTTCCGGCCCCGTAAACCTCGGGCCACGGCGCACATATCCGCGGCTTTCCCTTGCCCCGGGCGCGGATGATGTCGATACTCCATTCATGGGAGGGTCGGCCGCGGACACGCCCGCAACGCCCGGATATCTGCGCGCCTCCGACGCGGAGCGTGATCTCGCCATCAGCGCGCTCCGCCAGGAGTTCGTCGAGGGTCGGCTGTCCCACGAGACGTTCATGTTCCGCATGCACAGCGCGCTTGGCGCGCGGCACCGCGGTCAGCTGGTCGGGCTGTTCACCGACCTGCCGCCCCGGCGGCCCAAGCTGCTGGACCGGGTCCGGGCCGCCTTCCGCCGCCGGGACCCGAACCCGGACAGCGCGGGCGCGGACTGGCGCCCGGCATCGCAAGCCCCGCCGGGCATGTGGGCGGTACCCGGCCCGGCGGATGCCGCGGGATGGCCCCCGCCGCCCGCCCGCTGGACGGGCGTTCACGGCGAGCCCGGCGGACCGGGTGAGGGTGGCCGGCCAGCGCCGATGGTCTTCCCGCCGGGCAGCGGGACGAGCTTCACCATCGGACGGACCCAGGACTGTGATCTGCGCATCGCGGACCTGTCGGTATCGCGATGTCATGCTCAGCTGGACCGCGGCGACGACGGCTGGCTGCTCAGCGACCTGGGCTCCCACAACGGCACCAGGGTGAACGGCTGGCTAGTCCGCGAGCCAGTCCCGGTCCGCCCCGGCGACGTCCTACAGTTCGGGTCCGCGATGTTCGTCATCCAGGGTCCCCAGGGCCCGGAGAACCCTGCAGATCCCAAGTAAGCGCAGGACCCCAGCAGGAACAGGCTTCCCCCCTTGAGGGGGCCCAGGGGGGCCGGGGGGTACGGGGGGCGGGTAGCCCCCCGTGGCGGGGAGTCCGGGGGGTGTCCCCCCGGTAGAGTCAACACCGTGACGACGGTTCTGCTGGTGCGACATGGGCTCACCGCGACGACCGGTCATGTGCTGACCGGCTGGACGCCCGGCATCCCGCTCGATGATCGCGGGCGGGCTCAGGCGGACGCGCTGGCGGCCCGGCTCGCCCCGCTCCGCCTGGACGCCATCATCAGCAGCCCGCTGGAACGCTGTGCGCAGACCGCGGGGGCGATCGCCGCGGGCCGGGACGGTCAGCAGGTGCTCACCGATGACCGGGTGGGGGAGTGCCGCTACGGGGACTGGACCGGCCAGCCGCTGAAGAAGCTGGCGACCGAAAAGCTCTGGCGCGTGGTGCAGGCGCACCCCAGCGCGGTGACGTTCCCCGGTCCCGACGGGGAATCCATGCCGGACATGCAGCACCGGGCCGTGGCCGCGGTCCGGGACTGGAACGCCAAGCTCGGCCCGGACGCCACCTACCTGATTTGCTCCCACGGCGATGTCATCAAGGCCATCGTGGCCGATAGCCTGGGACTGCACCTCGATCAGTGCCAGCGGATTCAGGCCGATCCGTGCTCACTGACCGTGATCAGGTATACGCCGCTGCGGCCGTTCCTGGTCCGGATGAACGACAGAGGGGGTGGAGTCGATGACCTCATGCCACACGTCCGGGGCCACGGTCCCGGGACGGACGGCGCCGCGGCCAGTGACGCGGCGGTCGGGGGCGGTTCCGGCGGAGCCGGCCACATGAACGGCCAGGCGAACGCCGCACCTTCGACCGCCCCGACTTTCTCAGACCCCGATAGTCGTCAACCGTTGGCGGACACGCGAGGATAGAACTTATGCCGGTCTATTTCTATGACCCGCCGGACAGGTTCGTGGCCGGCGCGGTGGGGCAGCCTGGAGAACGGATCTTCTACCTGCAGGCGACCGCGAGCGGTCGGGTGACCAGCGTGGTCCTGGAGAAGTTCCAGGTCAGCCTGCTGGCCGAGCGTATCGATGAGCTCTTGGACGAAGTGCTCAGGCGTACCAGCGGGTCGCCCGAGGTGCCGGCTGCCGCACCCACCGGGCTGGAGGATGACGCGCCGCTCGACCTGCCGCTGCTGGAGGACTTCCGCGTCGGCGCTATCGCCCTGGCCTGGGACGGCGACGGTGGCATGGTCGTCATCGAGGCGCAGGAAGAATCGGACGAGCCGGTGGAGCCGCTGGCCGACGACCTCCCCGCCGATGGCCCGGGGGTGTTGCGAGTGCGCATCACGCCGCGGGCCGCGCGCGCCTTCGCCCAGCGCGCCGCTAAGATCGTCGCCGCGGGCCGCCCGCCGTGCCCGCTGTGCGGCCTGCCGCTGGATACCGACGGGCATGTCTGCCCGCGGCAGAACGGTCACCGCGTCAGCCATGTTTGACCCGAACAGCGCCGGCCCGGCAACCGACGGCCCGGAAACTGATGGCGCCGAGCAGGCCACGCTTGACCTGCTCACCCGCGGCACGCTGGAGGTCCAGGGGCGGCTGGTAGACGCGTCCAATGCCACCCTGTACTGCACGATCAAGACCGGCAGGCCGGATCCTCGGCCGGCCAAGGGCGCCAAGAACGCCAAGAACGCCAAGGACACAAAGAACGCCAGGAATTCCAAGAACGCCCGGACCCCGCAGGCCACCGTCGCTTGCGTCTACAAGCCGATCGCGGGCGAGCGGCCGCTGTGGGACTTCCCCTCGGGCACGCTGGCCGGCCGGGAGGTGGCGGCCTACGCCGTCTCCCACGCGGCCGGCTGGGATGTGGTCCCGCCGACGGTCATGCGAGACGGGCCGTTCGGGCCCGGCATGTGCCAGCTGTGGATCGACCACGACACCGGCGTGGACCTGATCTCCCTGTCCCGCCGCACCGATCATGCCGGCCTGCGCAACATGGCCGTATTCGACGCGGTAGTGAACAACGCCGACCGCAAGATTGGTCACCTGCTGCCCGTGGTCGACGGGCACCTGTTCGGCTGTGACCACGGGGTCTGCTTCGCTGAGGACTACAAGCTGCGCACCGTCCTGTGGCAGTGGCGGGGCAAGAGCCTGCCCCGGCGCTCAGTGGAGGCGCTGCGCCGCCTGAACTCCGAACTCACCGCGGGCACCCTGGCCGCCGAGCTATCCGGACTGCTGACCGAGAGCGAGATCGACGCCACCAGGATCAGGGTCGAGACCCTGCTCAAGCACCGGGTCCACCCCTATCCGCCGACTGACTGGCCCGCTGTCCCCTGGCCCCCGATCTAGGGTCCCGGGATCCAGCCGCCCAGAGCGGTGGCGGCTCAGATACCGCCCGGGCCCGTTGACTCTCCGGCGCCGCCGTGCCGCCTGAAGTAGCGCTCGAACTCGCGGGCGATGGCGTCGCCGCTCGCCTCGGGCAGGTCCATCGCGTCCTTGGCCTCTTCGAGCGTCCGGACGTAGTCGGCCACCTCGGAGTCCTGCTGGGCGAGCTCGTCCACGCCCCGCTCCCAGGCGCGGGCCTCCTCGGGCAGGTCGGCCAGCGGCAGCGGCGCGTCCAGGATGTCCTCCACGCCGCGGAGCAGCGCGAGGGTGGCCTTCGGGCTGGGAGGCTGCGCCACGTAGTGCGGCACCTGCGCCCACAGCGAGACCGTGGGCAAGCTGGCGCCGGTGCAGGTGTGCTGGAGCACCCCGAGGATCCCGGTCGGGCCCTTGTAGTCCACCCGGCTGACCCCGCCGCCCGCGACCTCGCTGGCCAGGTTCGCGTTGGAGGACCCGACCGATACCGGCACCGGGCGGGTATGCGGCGCGTCGGCCAGCAGCGCGCCGAGCAGGATAACCAGCTCGACGCCCAGGCTTTCCAGGCTGTGTACGAGTTCCTCGCTGAACGCCCGCCAGCGCATGTTCGGCTCGATGCCGTGCACCAGGATCACGTCCCGGGATAGGCCGGTGGGCGGT
>PLDT01000301.1:0-16232 GCA_003136255.1 Actinomycetota bacterium | reverse complement strand
CCCCGGCCCGGCGATCTCGTGGCTGTGGCGGTGACCGGCGCCTATTGCTACTCTCTGGCCAGCAACTACAACGGCGCCATGCGCCCCCCCGTTGTGTTCTGTGAGGACGGCCGGACGCGCCTTGTGGTCCGGCGAGAAACCATCGCCGATTTTCTCTCGCGCGATGTCACGGGGCCTTGAGGCACCGGGCGAGCTGGCTGGCGTAAAACGTCCAGCTGACGGGCGGTGAGCTGGCCGGGGGCGTGGTCAGGCACGTGCGGGTCGGTGGTCATGGGGCTAGGGCCAGGGGCGGGTGCGTCGAAGTCGGAGCCCAGGCGCAGGCTGGCAGCGTACTGTTGCGCGACACTATGGACCGCGAGGGGCCGGTGCTCCGGTTCACCCCCGGGGCGCGTCGAGGCGGTTCGCTGACCTAGTGAGGTCGGGCGCTCGTTAGGTGGGTNNCGGGTGATGGCGGCCAGCGGCCGCCGCAGAACCCGCCGGTCAGCTCTCCGTGTCGGCAGGAAGCAGGATGAAAGCGTTCCCGTACAGTGGGCGCATCGGCCGGAAGTCCCGTTCATCAAGGGTTAGCAGGCGCGTTGTCCGGTGCCTGGCAGCGAGCACGGCGACCGATGCGCCGGTCAGGCCGAGCTTGAGATCCGCGTACCGGTCGATGAGTCCCATAGCTGCGAGGATGTCGTCTGGGCCGAACTCGGCGAGCGCGTAAGCTCCATTGGCCACGTCTTCGAGAACCTCGCGTTCCACCCGCTGGCCAAGACGCTCCGAGACCAGGTAATCCAGCTCGGCGAGCACGAACGGCGACAGGATGAAGGGGCCAGGATCGGACTCTAGCGCTTGCCTGACGGCTGGATGTTCGTCGGCCGATTCATCCTTGAAGGCGAACATGCCGCTGGTGTCAAGGATGATCAATGGTCGCCGAATCCGCGGGCCAGGAGCTCATCGACTCGCCTGGCGGCGGTGGGATCGCCGCTTCGGCCGCCTCCTGGCCGCGGCCGGGGGCGCTCGCTCCCAGCGGCTTCCGCCGACGACGGGATGATAGTTGCGATCACGCGGCCATGCTCCGTTATTTCCAGCACGTCGCCGTTCTTGACCCTGGCCAGGTACTGGCTGGTGTGGTGGCTCAGCTCCCGNNCGTGGTAGGTGACTTCTCGCGCGTCGAAGTCAGCGACGTAGCGGATGACTCCTGCGCGCCAGGCCGCGCCGAGAAACTCGGCGAAGGTGCTCATCCCGGCCTGGTCGGCCCGGAGCGTGCGGATCAGGGCGTCCCGGTCGAACGGGGGTACGTCGAGAGAGCCGGTGGCGATGGGTGTCCCTTGCTGGACGACGGCGCCGAGGTCGGTGACGTAGAGGCTCTGGGCGGCGGGCAAGAACCACTCGTTGCGGTGCACGCCCGCCTGGTGCAGTACTTTGGCCAGCACGGGGAATCCCCCGGCCTTCGGCCGGATGGATATGGCATGGGCCTGCGCTGACTGGAGGTTCTCGATCGCGGTGGTCATGATTCCTTCTCCTTCTTATCCTGGGTATCGCGGCTGACGGTCCGGGCTTCGGAGACCAGGCGTTGGAGCAGCCCGGCCAGGTCCGCCCGTTGCGCCGGGGGCAGCATCCCGAAGAACGCCTCGTCGTTGTGGTCCGCGATCTCGGCCAGCATCGGCACGAGCGCGGCGGCGGGCGGGGTCAGCGCGAGCAGGACGCGTCGCCGTGAGGCCGGGTCGGCGAACCGGGCCACGAGCCCCTTCTCGGCCAGGCGGTCCACCAGGCGGGACACGGCCGGGACGTCGGTCTCGATGAACCGCGCGACCTCGGTCACTGTCTCCCCCTCGCCGCGGTAGAGGGTGACCAGCACGTTCCACTGCGCGACGGTCACCCCATGCGCGGCGAGTTTCCGCTCGAAGCTGAGGTGGACTTCATCGGAGAGCCGCCGCAGCCAGTAGCCCACATGGTCGCGAAGGCCAGACGCCGGTCCGCTCATGACAATAATTATGTCACAACAACTGTTGTCATGACAAGCGAAGACCGGGCCGCCGGGGTTATCGCCAACGTGGCCTCGTGGATGCTGACCGACACGACCGGATCACTTCGGCCCGTCACCCATCTCCGGGTGACGGGCCGCCCCGCGCATGCGAGATTTTCATAANNGGTGCCCAGGGCCTTGAGGCACCGGGCGAGCTGGCTGGCGTACAGGTCCAGCTGACGGCCGGTGAGCTGACCGGGGTCGTGGTCAGGCATGGGCGGCCAGCCTGGTCCGGTCGTCCTGCTCGGCCATCACGTCATCGAGCCTGGCCTGCAGGTCGCTCCGCGCCGACGGCACGGGGTCCATCCCGTCGCAGGACGCGATGGCGAGTTCCAGCTGGCGGCGGTGCTCGCTCAGCTCGGACGTGGTGAGCGCGTACAGGGGATGCTTAGGCGGCTCGACGGCTGGCGGGTCGGTGGTCATGGGGCCCCTGCCGGCGGAAGGAAGCCAGCCTCCCGCCCGTATGCATGCATGATTTCATGAGACCGAACGGGCATCGGTGGCGATCAACCTGCGTCAGGAAACCTCATCGAGGTTAGGTTTCCGGCTTCCCCTGGGAAGCGCCCCACGAGTCCGGCACGCTGCTGTAGTGATTGCCGCTGTAGACCGCGATCTCCGAGGCCAGGGACGAGCTCGACAAGCCGATGCCCTGCTTCAGGGCCGCCACGATGTCGACGTAGTTGGAGCGGTGCAGATAGGCCACGATCGCCCCGATACCGTCGTTGACGGTCGGGTATGAGTACAGAAAATAGCCGTTGCCCTCGTTCTGGATCGGCGTTCCCCCGTAGCCCGGTTGACTGACGTTGATGGGATTGTTGGCGCCGACGATGCCGTAGGGCGGCGAGCCGGCCTCATTTTGCATCCAGTAGCCCATCGACTCGATGTTCGCAGTGGTCAGCGGAGCGCCGAACGCCCGCAGGATCGCCTCGGACCACGCCAGCTCGTTAGCGCCGCGGGGCGTCTGGTACTCGGCTGTGGGCGTCGGCACCAGGACCGGGCTCGATGGGGTGGCGGTAGGCCGCGCGGTCCGGCGGACGGGCGGCTGCGCCGCCGGGGACGTGACGGGGGACCGGCTCGGTGCTGACGTCGGCGAACGGGAAGCGAGCGGGCTGAAGCTGGCGGCGGGAGGAGCGGAGCTGGCGGTGGCAGGAGCGAAGCTGGACGGTGCGACGCTGGGCTGCCTCGCGAACGGAGCAGCGGCTCGCGGCTCCTTGGTCGTCTGGGCGGAGAGGTTCAGGGCACCAATACCAACCGCGATGGCGACGCCGAGCAGGGCCGCCGAACCCAGGGCGACGATCAACCGGAACGACCCGGGCAGGCGGCTTACCCGCGCCCTTGGCCGAGCGCGGGATCCACGTGGCCGGCCCGAGGTACGCCGTCCACCGGGCGAGCGCTTGAGCACCGCTAGCGTTCCAGGTGGGGGGCCACATCGGCGGCGGCGCAGATCGCCGTGACCGTCTCGCCCCAATCTCGGGGATCCGCGAATCGCTGGCCGGTCATCTGGATGGCTTCCATGATCCCGGACTTCAGCATGGCCGGATCGCCGGGCTCCACGAATACCGCGCCCCGGTAGCCGTCCGCCGCTTCGGGCAAGCCGCCGACCCGGGTCACGACAACGGGCAGCCCCCAGCTCATCGCGACGTGCAAGATGCCACTGCTCGATGAGCGGCGGTACGGGAGAACCACCACGTCCGCGTGCGCGAAGGCGGCCGCTACCACTTCGTCGGGGACGTATTCGTTCACGAAGGTGATCCGGTCCGAATACGGGCTGGTCTCGATCAGGCGGGCCGGCTCAGTGCAACCTTCCCAGGTCTCCCCGACCACGGTGAGCCACAGGCCGGCTGCTTCCTCCTCGGATAGTTCATTGAAGACCCCGAGCAAGTCCTCCAGGCCTTTATAGGGCCGAATGAGGCCGAAGAAAAGCAAGTTGACGACCTCCGGCCGGGGCGCCGCCCGAACCGCGGAGACTGCTGCCTCGCTGGCCACAGTGCCTTCCACCGCGCTGTGCCGGTATTGATCGTACGGGCCATGGGCCGCGACGGCGACGCGCATATTCAGGGATCCGTAACCGGACTCGAGCATCCGCCAGTCCGATTTTGAGTGAACCACGCATCCGCGCGAGAGCCGGAGCAGCATGCGCAGACCCCATTGGGCGTAATGCCGGGCGACGGGCAGGCCGGCTTCGCCGGGATCCTGCAATTCGTGCAACTCGATGATGACACTTATTCCGAAGGCGCGAGCCGCAATGGCCAGCACCAGGTAGGTATGCAGGGCAGCAGCCGTCCACCACTCCAGCACGAGTATCCCGGGCCGCCGGGCCCGCAGGAAGCGCAGCGCCCGGGCCAGCGAGCGTCCCCACCACCAGTCGATGCCGTTGTAGACCGAGACATTCGCGCGGAACGTCATGCGTGCGCGCTCGAGGCCGACTCGCTGCCTGCCTGGGTACAGGCGCCGGGGCAGCAGGCGCCGCAACTGAATGACGCTGGTTTCGTGGCTCTCAGCCACGGCGTTGGCCAATCGGCATGTGTAATAGCTGATACCCGACGTGAAGGTCCAGCCCGGGCCGACGAGGCAGATCGGGATACCGGAGTCTGGCCCGGAGGACACCTGTCTGCTGCCGGTGTCTGCCCATTCCTCGCGCGGCGTGATACTAGGTTCGCTGATCGTCATGCGGCATCTACACGCCTCGGAAAGAGCGGATGCTCGGGCGGGACCAGTGCGGTGTCGTAACCCCGATCGTCTTGGCGCCGGGGACTCCTCAGGCCGGCTGGCCTGCGCCGCATTCGTACGTGAAGGAGGATCCGAACGCACGCCATGGCCGTACACCAGGACACTTTCTCGCCCGGCGGGTGCTGACGGCTGGAATAGCTTACGGGAACCTCGAACGGCCGGATTCCGTGCTTTAGCAGCAGCGCGGTCAGCTCAGTGTCGAAACCGCGTCCTGGTTCTCGCAGACTCAGGTCGTTGAGCATCGCGACGGGCATCAGCCGCAGGCGCGCGTGAAGGTCGCTGACGCACGCGTCGAAGAGGACGTTGGCCAGCCAGGTGAGGAGACGGTTGCCCCTGGCATACCGGTGCGACTGGCGCACGGTGTTGTACCCGGACAGCAGGGTCCCGTAGACCACGCGGCAGCGGTCCGCCAGCACAGGCGCCAGGATCCGCGGGATGTCCTCCGCCGAATAGCCCAGGCCTGCATCAAAGAGCAGTACATAAGAGCCGGTCGCAAGCCGAGCGGCGGAGAGCAGCGCCGCCCCTCGGCCCTGATTCATCTCATGCCGGTACGTGATCAGGCGAGCATCATCGATCCGGGAGAGCAGCTTATGCGTGCCGTCTGTGCTGCCGTCATCGACGACTATCAACTCTATAGAGCACGGATAATCGACCTTCAGCACCGCCCTGATTGCTTGAGCGATAGTCGCTTCGGCATTGTACGCGGCCATGAGAATTGACAGCTTAAATGGCAGGGAATTCCCGGTGAGTCCTAGGTAGCGGCTGACCGGTCCGATGTCCACAGCAGTCGGCGACGCCTGGACGGCTATCGGGCCCGGCAGGCTCCGTGCTGCCACGCCGGGCAGAGTCCCCACCGGGAGCAGGGTCTGCTCCCGCGGTTGGGTTACAGCCATCGTCCCCCCCTCTACGCTCCGCATCCGACACGTGCCGCTACAGCGCGCAACTTGTGACACTGCAGACTGGATTGGCATATTTTGCTACTGATGTGAGACGCCGGAAGCTCACTGCGGGATTACATGAGAAATGAGTTTTAGTCGCCTTACACGGATTTGAGCCATAACGTGAACTAGAAAAAAGTTTCTAGTTACTCATTTACGCGGCGACTTCCGGGGTCCGCTATTGACTCTTCCGGCCTGCCGCTGACGTGGATTCGCAGATGTGGTTTAGATCACGCTGATTGGCGGGGCGCTGGCCTCGATGATGATCGTTTCCCGCGATCATGAAGCGGCTAGCAAGGCAGCGATTTCACTGGCACCGGACGCGATCCGGTAACTTGTAATCTCTTGTTAACGCGCCTGTCACTGACCTGTAATAGGTCGTGTGCAGGGCTCTTATATAGCCCGGTCCGGCCGTCAGCAGCCATCTTTGAAAGGGCGCGCCAGTATAAAGCGGGGTAGCTTACTTCGTCGGGCCTGCCTGCGGCCAGCTAACCAGATAAGATCTTCGCCTACGTGCCAGGGACCAGATGACCGAGAGGGTTGGATGAGTAACAGGACGCGGTTGTTCGGCCTTCCTCGGATCTCTCCCGCACCGTCGGACGAACTCGTGTCCGCTCCCGTACCGCCGGATGAGGACATGGGGTTTCCCGCGTCGCCCGGCGAGTTCGCGACCGCCCCCGGGCGGTCGGCCGATCGCGCGAGTTCTCCCCGCTCAGCCCGTCGTGACCGGACTTTCCGGCTTACCGTGCCTGGCCCGCGGAGATCCGTCCCGCACCTGCGGTGGTGGCTGGCTCTCGGGATCGCCGTGGTGGCCGGACTGGCTTTGTTCATTGCTACCACGGGGAAGCCGGGCAATCGGTCCGGCCTGCCGTGGGCCAGCGGCGTCTATCCGGTGGACGGCACGCCAGCGGGAGCCGCGGCCTTCGCCGCCTGGCGCGGTCGTCCGCTGGACGTCGTCGATGCCTGGTCGGCCCGGGCTACGTGGGCGCAGATCGACGATCCGACCTGGCTCTACCAGCGATGGAAGGGCGAGCCGTACACCATGGCCTTCGGTGTGCCGATGCTGCCGGAGAACGTCCAGGGAGTCTCGCTTCAAGCGTGCGCCGCCGGGACGTATAACGCGTACTGGCGCGAGTTCGGCCAGGTGATCTCGTCCTACGGTCTTGGCCACTCGATCATCCGGCTCGGGTGGGAGTTCAACGGCAATTGGTACGTCTGGCAGGCGACCAACCCCGCGACGTGGGCACAGTGCTGGCAGCAGATCGTCATCTCCGCGCGCTCTACCGCCCCGGACCTGCAATGGGACTGGGACGTCAACCGCGGAGTGTCTGCCGGGCTGGCTAACCCCGTACTCGCGTATCCAGGAAACGCCTACGTCAGCATGATCGGGGTCGACAACTACGACTCGTGGCCGCCAGCAACGACCGCCGCTGGCTGGCAGACTCAGCTCAACGGCCCCCAGGGACTTAACTATTGGCTCAGCTTCGCGAAGGCTCACCACAAGCTGCTGTCCGTACCAGAATGGGGAAGCGTAGCGACCGGTACGAAGGCCGGCGACGACGACCCCCGGTACGTCAACGACATGCGGGCATTCTTCGCCGCGAATGCTTCAGCTATAGCGTTCGAGTGCAACTTTCAAGGCACGTCGGCCACCACCGCGGGCAGCTACGGCGCAGGCACTCCCATACCGAAGGCATCGGCTGCCTATAAGGCAGCTTTCTGATCGCGGCGCCGTGCGCCAGTCCATAACAAGCCCGGTTCCATAAGAAGCTGAGACGCGAGGTAGCTCGCTTAACTGCCGCACGCGCAAGGCCCTGGGCGCGCCGTACGGCCCGCCGCCCGGAAGCGGGCATCGCGGCCCACACCAGCAGCTGGCGCCCGGCGGCGCTGCGGGCGAGCCGGCCGAGACCCGATGACCGCGCCGTGGCCGCCCAGTGCTGGGCCATCTTCGCATCGCTGCCGTACTTAAGGGCCAGCAGGGCCGGCCGGACGTACGCTTCCGCGGCCGGATACCTGCGCAGCCTGGGGGCCTGAGCCGCGAGCAGCTTATCGAGGACGGCCTCGCCCGTGGTGGTGTCACGGGTCATCGCGCCAGCCCGCAGCCGCCGGTCCACCAGGAAATACCTGCTTCCCCACGAAACCGGAGTCTTGGAATGTTCTGCTATGCGCAGCCACATGTCCAGATCTTCAGCCCAGGGCAGGCTCTCGTCGAAGTCCCCGGCGTCGGCGAAACATGAAGCGCGTACGAGTACTGCGCTCCCGTTTCCGGCGGGATTATTTCTGACCAGGAAATCATCGAAGTCATAGCTTCCCGCGCGCTGCCAGTGAATCTTGACCAGCATCCCGTTATCCAGGATTGATCGGGTGCGGCAGAACACCATTCCGACTTCTGGCGGCAGCGACTCGATGAGACTCACCTGTCGCTCCAAGAATTTAGGCCGCCACCTGTCATCGCCATCGAGCAGGGCGATGTACTTACCTCTCGCCTCGCGGATCCCGGTATTTCTTGCGGCCGGCACGCCGCTATGGACAATCTGTATCAACCGCAATCTAGGATCATCGCCGCCGTGTACCTTGACCAGCTTAGCCGTATCGTCGGTTGAACCATCGTCCACCACCAGGTATTCAAAATCAGCGAATGTCTGGCGCAAGACCGAATCCACGGCTTCGCCGATGTACCTGCCTACGTCGTAGGCAGGAGTGACGACGGTTACCAGCGGAATCGCGGCGCTGGCGTCTCCGGTCATGCTTCTACCACCTGTCGTTCGCGCGGTCAGGGTCCCGCTATCGTGGCCGGGGGTTCGGAGTCTTGGGCGCCCAGCCCCGCCGGTCGGGCCAGTGGCGCATGGTCGGCGGCGGCAAGCCGGCCGGTATCCCCGGGATCGGGTGATCCGGTCCGATGGTTGTCGCCAGCGACAGCAGTACGGCCAGGCCCGCTTCCTGTTGAGCTTTCTTGCTCCGGTACATGGCCTGGTCGTCGTTCACGACCATGGCCGCCGGAGCGCCGGTCCGCCGTCTTGCTGCTGCCGCCCTCTCGTCCGGGACGCGGTACATCGGGCGGTTGGCCTCCGGATCATCAGCCATCGACGTGGCCCGCACTTGCGTGGCAACAGGACCCGCGCTGGCGTCGTCGTCGGCGGCCCGTCGATGGCGCCCGCGCGCGATCGCAGCCTTCACGACGGCAGGCGTGGTGGCGATTCCCTCGACGATCGCTACCGCGAGCAAGGCGACTGACAGGCCGATAAGTCCGTGCAGCACGCCACCCAGCGCGGCCGCGCCTACCTCGATGACGGCGAATGTCGTCAAAACCGCAGCGGCGCGGTTCACCCTCCCGACAGCGCGGCAGACGGCTATGTAGTGGACCTTCGGAATGCTGGGCAGATAACCGAGAGCCAGCAGCACCAGGGGGAGGGTAGCGACGCGCGCGTAGCCCGGGCCGAACAGGCTCAGGGCCAGATGCGCGCCGAGACCCAGCGCCACCGACCCGGGCAGCCCGAGCAGGACCGACACCCCCAGGGTAAAGCGGAGCTTGCGGGCGATCACCTGTGGATCGGCCGATGCCACCGCGAACAGGACGGTTGACAGGTGCTGGGGGATTATATAGACGAAGCCGCTTAGCATCCAGGCGGCATAAAAAGCGGCGTTAGCGGATGGCGATACAATAACTGTGACCAGTACCGGGATCAACGAATACGGAACTGCTATCGCGAGATTTAGCCAGTTATGCGCGAGTGCGGTTCGTCCGAGTCCGCGCAGCACCCCCCAGTCGGGCCTGCACAGGACGGCTGCACCGGTGCGCCGCAGCTGAATCGCCGCCGCGGCCAGCGACAGCGCCATGCCAGCTGCCCAGGAAAGAATAATCCCGGCGCCGAACTGATCATGTAGTACTACCGCGGTAACCGGCAATACCAGGAGCTTGGCCAGCGAGAAGACAAAATTGCGGAACAGCTGAACGCCGCCTCGCAGGACGCCGATGGTGGCCTGATCGAATACCAAACCTACGGCCATCAGCACGACGCTGACCGTAACCAGCAACGCGCGCAGCGGGTTACCGGTAATTTGGGCGAAACGCGAGCTGAGACTGGGCGATAGAGCGACAAACCCTAGGCCGAGGATTACGGATCCTAGGCCGGAGGTCAGGAGCGCGGCCGAAACCAGGCCGGCGCGTCGAGTCCGCCGCGGCAGTTCGCCGATGAGCACGGTGCCGAGGCCGAACATCCCGATCGTGCCGAGGAGCGTTACCGCGGAGACCGTAGCTGAGCCATAGCCGACGGCACGCTGGCTGAATATCCGGGCGGCGATGGCCCAGTAGGCCAAGCCCATGGCCGACGTAACGCCTGTTGTGGCCAGGAGGCTGCTAGCGTTCTTCAGTACGTCGCCGTGCTGTCGCATTGCGGCGAGCACGACGGCGGTTAGCGAGCGGCGCGTCGCCTCGGTGCCCTGCGGCGGCCCGCCAAGGTCGCGGCGGACAGCATCAGCTCGCATTCCAGTAACGCTCAATACACCCCTTCATCGGCCGGATGCGGGCGTATAAAACCGGCCAGATTAGCATGGCACCTTCGCGCCGATCGCGCGGCCCTTATCACAAAGAGGATTCAAATAGCTACTAAATGCACGCACGCGGCACGATAACGTTTCGGTTACATTGCCGCGATTCTGTGCTCTCTTCCTGCTGTCGCGACGTCCACTGGACGAACCGCCCGAAATGCAGGCATACGAATCGGACAAAACTGGCTTTAGAGGTGCAATCAAGCGCACAGCGCCCACAAGCTGCGATTGTTCGCACCGGTGCTCATGTGCGCCGCAAGAGAGGAGGGCAGGTCTAGTTCCCTATCTAGCCCTGGGACGTGTCAAGGTGAATCTTGATCAAGCGGGCTGATTGGTCTGCCCGCTGGCGGGGGAGGGTGTTCTTGCTCAATCCGCAATCGGCAGGCGAGGAAGGCGAATTCGCGGTCGCGTGTGCTCCAGACATCAAGCTGTCGATACTGATGCCCGCGTATAATGAGGAGAATACTATTACCCGGGCAGTAGCCGAGATACTAAGCATAGATTATCCTTGNNCGCATAATCATTCACCGGCACCCGGCCAATAAGGGCAAGGGTGCCGCCCTGCGTTCGGCCGCATCCTTGGCGACCGGGACTCACCTGCTCCCCTTCGATTCGGATTTGGAATACGCCGCTGAGGATATTCCGAGGATGCTCGACCCGGTGCTGAGGGGACGCTGCGACGTCGTGTACGGAGCCCGCTTGTTCGGCTGCAACACCGTCTACCAATCCTACCGGTACGCGATGGGCAACCGGCTGCTTACGTTCCTGGCTAACATCCTCTTTGACGCCAGCCTCACCGATCTTCATACCTGCCTGAAGCTGGTGCCCGCGGCCACGATGAAGGAGCTGAGCCTTCACGAAATAGGCTTTGGTCTGGACACCGAGATGACGGCACTGTTGCTGCTTCGTGGTATTCGTCCTTTCGAGGTTCCGGTTAGCTACTACAGCCGCTCGCATGCCCAGGGCAAGAAGATAACGTGGCGCGACGCGATTAAATGCGTGTGGATTCTGCTCCGGGTACGCCTGCGGGGCCCGTCGAGCCCTGGTTCTGTTAACCGCCAGATCGAAGCCAGCGACACTATCCAGCGGTCAGCTATCGCAGCGGGGTGGTCAGCCCAGATGACGACCAGGCAGTTGCCACGTGACTGACACAAGTTTCGCTCAAGAGCTGTCTCGCGCGGCCGAGGATGCACCAGGCGACAGCGATGGTTTTTCCCCGGTCATGGTCATGGAGGTCGAGCTCGCCGAACCGCTCCCGGCCGTGCCCGGCAGCGAACCGTACCGGCGTGTGTCGGTGCTAGTTCGCCTGCACACCGAGCCGGTCGGCATGTGCCTAGCACCTCTGCGCCCGGAGGGAATCACTTCTGACCAGCTTGCCGCGGCGCTCTGGGGTGAGCTTCGCGGGCCCGTCGCCGGGCGCTTCGCGGCCGCTGCGCTGCCCGCACCGTCGGCGCTGGCCGGCGACGGGCTGAAGGTCGACCCGGATGCCTGGCCCTTCCTCCAGCGTCGCTCGGCGGTGCTCGCCGACGCGCCATCGATCAGCGTCGTTGTCTGTACCCGCGATCGCCCGGCCCAGCTGGAAACGTGCCTGCGGCGTCTTGAACAGCAGGTGTACCCGCGCTTCGAGGTGGTGGTGGTGGACAACGCCCCTGTCACCGATGCCGTGCCGGCCCTGGTCGAGGCCATGGCAGGCGGATCGGTGCGGTTCCGCTATCACGCAGAATCGCGACCGGGCCTGTCCTGGGCGCGGAACGCGGGAATCGCCACCGCGGCCGGTGAGATTATCGCCTTTCTCGACGACGATGACGAGCCGGACGAACACTGGCTGGCCGGAATAGCAAGTGGCTTCACCAGAAACGGCAACATTGGCTGTGTCGCGGGGTCGATCCTGCCTGCCCGGCTCGACAACGTGGCCGAGCAGCTATTTGAGCAGCTAGGCGGACATCGTAAGGGGCACGGCTTCGCACCGGAGACCTTCTCGCGCTCAGGACCGCAGAGCCCGCTCTTCCCGTTGCCGCCGTTCGGGACCGGAGCCAATATGGCCTTCCGGCGCGAGGTACTGGACTGCATCGGAGGTTTCGACACAGCGCTGGGAGCCGGCACTCCGACCTGCGCTGGTGAAGACACGCTGGCCTTGACGCTCACCCTGTTGTCGGGCTACGAGATCGCCTATGAGCCCGCCGCGCTGATGTGGCACCATCACCGGCCGGATATGGACAGCCTCAGTCGGCAGTTGCACGGATACAGCATCGGCCTGACTGCCTTTTACGCCGCTCTGCTCCGGCATCGTCCGGGTGTGCTGCCCGGACTGCTCAAGCTGCTGCCCGCCGCCGGCCGCTATCTGAGGGGTGCGGCCACGCCGGATGACGACACCGGCGAGTTGCCGGCGGCACTGAACCGCCGGCATCTCCAGGGCATGCTCATGGGACCTGTGGCCTACGTTGGCAGCCTCCGCCAGCAGAGCCGCGCGGCCAGGCGGCGCCCCCTGTGACGGTAGTTGACAGGGCTCCGGACCGGCCGTCGGCTCGTGCGCAGCCGATGCCTCGAAGGGTGAACCACGAGGCCAGCGCGCCGGCTCCAGCGGCTCCAGTAGCTCCAGCGGCTCTGGAGTCCCGGCTCCCGGTAAGCGTCGTGACCCTCATCGCCGCGCTCGGCGTCCTCGTCGCGAGCGCCGCCTATGCCGCCGGGCGCGCGGGGTACGCCAGTTCTTCCTGGGCAGATCGGGCGTATTGGCTCGGACAGGCGCTCGTCCTGGCGCCGGCGGCGGGACGACTGCTCAGCCGGCGCCGCCTGACGCCCACCGATACCGCCACCCTGGTCGTGGTGCTCACGGTCGCTGAATATCTGCTCAAGGTATGTTACAGCCCGGCGGGATTCACATTTACCGATGAGCTCCTGCACTGGCGCAGCACCGTTAATATCCTGGACACCGGGAAACTCTTTACCGTCAATTATGGCTTGCCTATAAGTCCGCGCTACCCAGGGCTCGAGGAGGCAACTTCCGCCCTGATATCAGTTACCGGTCTCCCGGTTTTCGCCGCCGGCCTGATCATAGCCGGGACCGCGCATCTCCTGTTCATCTGTCTGCTTTACCTTACGTACCGCTGCTTGAGCCGGTCGCACCGGATCGCCGGTATCGCGATACTCGTCTACTCCTGCACGCCCACGCTGAACTCCTTCGATTCGATGTTCGTCTACGAGACACTCGCCCTTGCCTTTCTCGGACTCGCGGTGCTGGCGTCCTGGCGAACGGCTACCGGGCAATCGGGCGGAGAGCGGGCTCGCTGGTTCGTTCTCGCCGTCCTGGCGATCTTCGCGACCGTGGTCACTCACCATGTCACCAGCTACATGCTGGCGGGATCGTTGCTGCTCGTGACCGTGGCCAGCCTGCTTACCCGGGCCCGCCGCACGGCACTCATGGTGGGTGCTCTCGCCGTCATTTCGGTGGCCGCGATCACCTGCTGGGTGATCTACATCGCCCCGGGCACACTGAGCTATTTCCGCCCGACAGTCGAAGGCCTTGCGCAGGGTATAAGCGCGCTGCAGAGCGGGGGATCCTCGGGCGCCGCATCAACTTCGGCCGCACCGCGAGGCAACCAGGTGCTCGAAGGCGCCGCCATCTTGGCCATAACGGTCCTGGTACCGCTCGGCTGGTGGCAGGTGCGGAAGCATCATCGTCACCATCCGTGGATCCTGGCCATGGCCCTCGGGTCGCTCGGCTGGTTCGTCGCGCTGGCGCTCCGGGTGGGGACTCCAGACGGCCAGGAGCTTGCCGGGCGAACGGCGACGTTCGTCTACATCCCAGTGAGTCTGGTGGCCGGACTGGCCCTCATCAGGTTGGTTAACGCCGCCCTCGTACGCCGCTGGAAATCCGCGGCCATCGGCGTGGCCGCGGCGGGGATGCTTGTCCTCCTGTTCGACGGGCTAGCTAATGGCTGGCCGCCGTACTGGGAGCGGTTGCCTGGGTCGCATCAGGTCGCCGGATTCGAACGGTCGGTGGGGCCCGAGGAGATCGCGACGGCCCAGTGGACGCTGTCGGCCCTCGGGCCCGGCGGCCGCTTCGCCGCCGATATCGGCATCTATCCCCTGCTCGCGGGTTACGGCGACCAGAATCCTCTGCAGGACGTTGGTTACCTGTACACGTCAGCTACGTACACCCCGGCGATCGCGCAGGCCGCGCGGGCTCAGGCCGTCCAGTACGTACTTGTCGACCAGCGGCTGAGCCAGTCATTGCCGGCCTCCGGCACCTATTTCCCCGGCGATACGACCGCTCCCAACCAGCCGATACCGATCGCCGACCTCACCAAATTCAACCGCGTGCGGGGCGTGTCGCGCCTGTACGATTCCGGCGACATCGTCGTCTACAACCTGCAGGGCGCGCAAGTTGCGCCGTAACCAGGCCGACGTTATTGCCGCCGGCGCAGTCGCGACGGCCGGCTGTGTTGCTCTGTACGCGCACCTGCCCGCAGCGGTCATAGTCGTTCTCGGCCTAGGGTTGTTCGTCGCTCCCGGCTATGTATGGTCCAAAGTGTTCCTGAGCGCGAGCACGCGGGGCCTCGAACGAGTCGCGGTGATAACCGGCCTGGCCCTGATGGTGCCGGTGCTCGGGGGCCTCATACTCTACGCGGCCAAAATTCCGCTGCACCGTGCCGCCTGGGTCGGCCTTCTGGCCGTGGTGACTCTCACCGGCACCATGGTGGCGCTGGCCACTCAGGGGCGCACGGACGAGCCGCGGGGTCGCCGTGAGCAGGCTGAAAGAAGGCGCCGGCCGACTTGGCACGCCGTCTACTTCGGCGTTGCCGCGGCGATCGCCGCGGTGGCGGTCGGAATCGCCGTCTACAGCGCTAACGCCCAGAGATACCCCGGCTACACCCAGCTGTGGCTTTCGCCGCTCAGAAACAATCCCGTTAGCGCCAGCCTGGGCGTTACCAACCAGCAGGGCAGTACCACCCAGTACCGGCTGGTCCTGCTGCGTAAGGGCCGGGTAAGTGCGACCTGGAATCTCACGCTGACCGACGGTCAGACCTGGCAGCACACTGTCTCATTCACCGATAGGTACGCGATCGCCGCCGACCTTTACCGGCTGCCAGACCTTAGTCACCCCTACCGGAATGTCGACAACGGTGAATGACATGAACCAAGGCGCAACTCGGTCCCGCCCGGTCCGCGTCTGCTACTACATGCAGACGCACACCAAGCCTGCGCAGATCGCCCGCTTGGTGGAACTTATCAAGGAGGGCAGCCCGGAGAGCGTCGTACTGATCAATCATGACGCTTCCCGCGCGTCTCTCGATGCCTCTAGGTTCCGCTCCATGCCTGGTGTGCACGTGATGAACGGCCCGGGCGGTTACGGCGATTTCTCGCACCTTGACCGGTACTTCGCCGCCGTGGACTGGCTGGACGCGCACGGCGTGGAGTTCGACTGGCTGCAGAACCTCACCGGCCAGGACTATCCGTTGTGTCCGGTCGCTGACATCGAGCGTATCCTCGCCGAGAGCAGCGTTGACGGGTACCTGCAGTACGCGCCGGTTTTCCCGGAGCGGACGCCACCGGATGCCGACTGGGGCGCAGGCCCGCAGTTCCGCTTGTGCAGTCCGTTCGATACCGCCATGCGGTTCGACTACCGGCATCGATGGATCGGCCGGCCAACGNNTGCGGGTGAGCCTCGGCTTCTCCACGGTCGGCGTCCGCCGGAAGAGCACGATCTTCAGTGACGATTTCATCTGTTACGGCGGGTCGTTCTTCTGCGTCCTCGCTGCGCACTGCGTGCGTTATGCCCGCGAATTCGCCCGCGAGAACCCTGACCTCGTCGCGTACTTCCGTACCATGCCGGCCCCCGATGAGGTCTTCCTCCAGACGGTTCTGGTCAACTCCGGGAAGTTCTCCTTCGTACCCGACGGAAAGCACTACATCGATTTTTCCCGGAGCCGCAATAATCACCCCAAGACCCTCGGTATGGTTGACCTGCCGCCGATGCTCGCCAGCGGAGCACACTGGGCGCGAAAATT
>PLDT01000358.1:0-35796 GCA_003136255.1 Actinomycetota bacterium | reverse complement strand
GGGCGCCGAACCGGTCGGACAGCGTGCCCGCGGGCACGGACACGGCCAGCGTGGCGAGCCCGGTGGCCCCGAGTACCAGCCCCTGCTGGAAGCCGGACAGGCCGAGCCGGTGAGCGTAGTCGGGCATGACCGGCACCAGCGCGAACTGGGCGGCCGCACTGGCCAGGATAAGCCCGTACATCAGCACGCGGAACGCCCGCGTTCCGGTGGTCGGCGTCCCGGTGGCCCGCGTCCCGGTGGCCCGCGTCATGATGTCCTCCTCGTTCAACGGTCAGCGGCGCAGCTGGCTCCGGTCAGTTTAATATGAGAGAAACTACGACTAAAGTGAAGGAATGTCGCAGCTACGATCGATCCAGCCGATCAAAAGCGGGCTGGGGCTGCGGGAGCTGCAAGCGGTTCTCGCGGTCGCCGAGCTCGGCTCCTTCCGGCGGGCGGCCGCGGCGCTCGGCTACACCCAGTCCGCACTGTCGCACCAGGTGTCGGCGCTGGAAGCAGCGCTCGGGCAGCAGCTGTTCCACCGCCCGGGCGGCCGCGCGCCGGTGCGGCTGACGCCCGCGGGCGAGGCGGTCTGCCGCCGGGCCCGGCGAGCGCTCAGCGAGGTCGAGGCGGTGGCGGCCGACGCCGAGCAGGCGGCGCGCGGCGAGATCGTCCGGGTCCGGGTAGGTGTCACCCAGACTGCGGCGGCCGAGATCATGCCCGCGGCTCTGCGTGCCTTCCGCGACGACCATCCAGGCGTCGAGGTCGTGCTCGTCGCGGCAGACGACCCGGACAGCTCCCGGGCCGCGCTGCGCCGCGGCGACCTGGATCTCGCGTTCTCCTACGACACCGAGGCCGACGAGTACGTCGAGGCCGTCGCGGTGCTGGAGGATTCCTGGGTCATCCTCACCCGCCGGGACAGCCCGATCGCCGGCCTGGAGCACGCCGGGTTCGCGGTGCTCGACCAGCTGGACCTGGTCGCCTGGACCCGCCGGTGGCGGGCCCAGGCCGAGCTGGAGGACACCTGGGCCCGGCGCGGCCTGGCACCCAAGATCGTCTACCGCACCGACGACAACCTGGCCCTGCAGCGACTGGTCGCGGCGGGGCTCGGTCACGCCTGCATCGGACGGGTCGCCGCCCGCCGCGCCGTCGACCCCGCGCTGACCTGGCTGGAGCCGCACGACGCGGCCGCCTCGCGGACGATCGTCCTGTGCTATCCGCGGGACCGCCCGGTAACCGCCACCGCCCGCTCGCTGATCACCGCCATCCGCGCCCAAGCCTCCTGACCCGCGCCCAGGCCGCCCGATCCGCGCCCAAGCGGGGGTCGGGGCGGGGCGGGGCGCTAGGCTCCGCGGGTGGCGGCTAGTTTTAGGAGGTCGACGCAGGTGGGGCCGAAGGCGTGGCCTGAGGCCTCCAGGGCCATCGGCAGGGTGCTGGTCTCGGTCATCCCCGGCGACACGTTGACCTCGAGGAAGTGTGCTACGCCGGCCTCGTCCACGATCAGGTCGGTCCGGGACAGGTCGCGCAGCCGGAGCACCGAGTGGGCCGCGATCGCGATCCGCGCCACCTGGGCCGCGACCTCACCGGGTAGCCGGGCCGGGACGTAGAACTCGGTCTTGCCTGCGGTGTACCGGGCCGCGTAGTCGTAGCCGCCGTCGCCCGGGACGATCTCGACGGCTGGCAGCGCCTGCGGGCCGGCGCCGAGGTCGATCACTCCGACGGTGACCTCGGTGCCCGAGATGAACCGCTCGATCAGCGCGATGTCGCCGTAGGCGAAGCAGCTCAGCAGCGCGGCCGGCAGCTCTGCTGCCTCGTGGACCGGTCCCGCGCCCAGCGCGGAGCCGCCGCGGGACGGCTTGACGTACAGCGGGAGCCCGAGCCTGGCGACGATGAGGTCGATCACCGCGGCCGCCCCGAGGTCGTGGAAGGTTTCCCGGGGCAGCGTCACGGATGGCGGCGTGCTCACTCCGGCCGCCGCGACCAGGGCCTTGGCCGTCGGCTTGTCGAACGCCATCTGGCAGGCGCTGGCTACCGAGCCGACGTACGGCGTGCCGAGCAGTCCCAGGACCTCCCGGATCGCGCCGTCTTCGCCGGAGGCGCCGTGGATCACCGGGAACACCGCGCTGGGCGGGTCGGCGCGCAGCCGGGCCAGCAGTTCGGAGTCGGCGTCGGCCACCACGGCGTCGATGCCCGCCTCGGCCAGGGCGTCCTGGACCCGGTGGCCCGAGCGCAGCGACACCTCTCGCTCGGCGGACAGCCCGCCGGCGAGCACCACGACACGATCAAGTTCGTACATGTTTGCGGGTCACCCTAACGGACGCCGGGTGCGGGGCCGAAGTCGTCCCGCAGCTCGATTTCGGTCTCGATCACCGAGGTCAGCCGGCGGATCCCCTCGCGGATCCGGTCCGGGTCGGGCAGCGAGTAGCACAGCCGCGCGTACTGGCCGCCCGAGCCGTCCGCGTAGAAACCGGTGCCGGGCACATAGGCCACCCGCGACGAGATCGCCCGCGGCAGCATGGCCTTGGCGTTGACGCCGTCGGGCAGCCCGAGCCACACGTAGAACCCGCCGGCCGGCCGGGTCCAGTGGCAGCCCGGCGGCATCATCGTCTCCAGGGCGCTGAGCGTGGCGTCCCGCCGCTCACGGTAGAGCTCGCGGAAGGTCTTGACCTGCTCCTGCCATGGCTGGGTAGCCAGGTACTCGCGCACGGTCAGCTGCGCGAAGCTGGAGTGGCAGAGCACCGCCGACTCGGCGGCCAGGATCAGCTTGTCCCGGATGGGGGCCGGCGCCGCCGCCCAGCCGACCCGCACGCCCGCGGCGAAGGTCTTGGAGAACGTGCCGAGGTACACCACTCCCTCGCTGTCGTCCGCCCGCAGCGCCCGCATCGGGTCGCCGTCGAAACCGAGCAGGCCGTAGGGGTTGTCCTCGACCACGAGCAGGCCGGCGCGCTGGCAGATGCCGAGGATCCGGTGCCGGCGCGCGGCGGCCAGCGTGACCCCGGCCGGATTGTGGAAGTTCGGCACGGTGTACAGGAACTTGGCCCGGCGCCCGGCCGCGGCCGTGCGTACGATGGCTTCCTCGAGCGCCTCGGGAATCAGCCCGTCGTCGTCCATGGCGACGTGGACCACGCTGGCCTGGTAGGCGGCGAAGGCGCCCAGAGCGCCCACGTAGGACGGCGCCTCGGCCAAGATCACGTCGCCGGGGTCGATGAAGATCCTGGTCAGCAGGTCAAGCGCCTGCTGGGAGCCGACGGTGACCACAATCTCGTCCGGGTGCGCCCGGATCTCCTCCAGCGCCATGACGTCGCAGATCCGCTCGCGCAGCCCGGCGTCACCCTGCGCGGTGCAGTACTGCAGGGCGACCTCGCCGTGAGCGGCGATCAGCTGGCCGATCATCTCGCCGACGGCGTCGAGCGGGAGCGCGGACACGTAGGGCGACCCGCCGGCCAGCGAGACGATCTCGGGCCGGGCGGCTACGGCGAACAGGGCCCGGATCTCGGAGGCGACCATGCCGACGGCACGTTGGGCGTACTGACCGACATAGGGGTCAATTCGCTGTCGCTGCGATGCGGGCTGCTGGTCGCCGGTCACGGCTTCTCCTGAGTGGCTCCTGAAGTGGTCCAGTATCATGCCAGGATAAGGGGTATCTCCTGGGCACGTGTATGGATATTCTGCCGGGGGATCGGCTACCGGGGAACAGGATGTCGCGCCGTATCGTCAATATCACGCTGGACAATCTCGGCGATTTGCCGCCGAAGTGCCGCAGATGTGTGTTCTGGGAGCTGGGGCCGGTCAGCCGGGCCCGGGCCGAGGAAAGCGGAGACCCCGAACTCGAGAAAGAGTCGTGGGTGTCTTCGGTGCTGCTGGAATGGGGGAGCTGCGGGAAGATCGCGTACGTCGACGGCGTCCCCGCCGGGTACATGCTGTTCGCGCCCCCGCAGTACGTCCCCCGCTCGATGGCCTTTCCCACCAGCCCGGTAAGCGCCGACGCGGTGCTGTTCATGACCGCGTACCTGCTCAGCGAGTTCACCGGCGGAGGGATCGGCCGGATGCTCGTGCAGGCCATGGCCAAGGACCTGACCCGGCGCGGGGTGAAGGCGATCGAGGCCTTCGGCGACCGGCGATGGGAGTCGCCGTCCTGCATGCTGCCGGTGGATTACCTGCTCGCGGTGGGGTTCAAGACGATCCGCCCGCATCACCACTACCCGCGGCTGCGGATGGAACTGCGGACCATCTTGACCTGGCGGGAGGACGTCGAGGTGGCGCTGGAGCGCCTGCTCGGCTCGATGACGCCGTCGGCCCCCCAGGGCGCACTGCGGCCCGTATGAGGGCCGGGCGCCGCTAAGGGGCCGTTCTTCGCGAAGGCTCAGATGAAGTCGGCGAGCTCGCGGAGCAGGGCCGACTTGGCCTTGGCCCCCACGATCTGCTTGACTACCTCGCCGCCCGAGAACACGTTCATGGTCGGGATGGCCATGATCCCGTACCGCTGCGAAACGGCCGGGTTCTCGTCGATGTTGAGCTTGACCACATCGATCTTGTCCGCGTACTCGGTGGCGATCTCCTCGAGAACCGGGGCGACCATGCGGCACGGGCCGCACCATTCGGCCCAGTAATCGACGATGACCGGCTTCTCGCTCTTGAGGACCTCGGTCTCGAAGGTCTCGTCCGTCACGACCTTGGTCGCGCCCACTTGCGATCACATCCCTTAACTTGCGGGTGAATATTTTCAGGCTTCTTCGCGGCTGGCCAGCCAGCGCTCGGCGTCCAGGGCGGCCGCGCAGCCGCTCCCGGCGGCGGTCACCGCCTGCCGGTAGGTGTGGTCCACCACGTCGCCGCAGGCGAACACGCCCTCGATGGCGGTGCGCGTCGACGGCTCGTCGACCAGGAGGTATCCATCCGGATCGGTGGCCAGCTGCTCGGTGAACAGTTCGGATCGCGGGTCGTGCCCGATGGCGACGAAGACTCCGGTCACCGGCAGCACGTGCTCGGTGCCGTCCTTGGTGCTCTTGATCCGCAGGCCCGACACCTTGTCCGAGCCGAGGACCTCGGCCACCTCGCTGTCCCACAGGAACTTGACCTTGGGATTGGCCATCGCGCGGTCCTGCATGATCTTCGACGCCCGGAGCGTGTCCCGGCGGTGGATGATCGTCACCGACTTGCCGAACCTGGTCAGGAACGTGGCTTCTTCCATGGCCGAGTCGCCGCCGCCGATGACCGCGATGTCGTGACCGCGGAAGAAGAACCCGTCACAGGTGGCGCACCAGGAGACGCCGTGGCCGCCGAGCTTCTTCTCGCCCGGCACGCCAAGCTCCTTGTACCGGGAACCGGTGGCGATGATGACCGCCTGGGCCAGGTACGTCTCGCTGTCGGTCTTGATCACCTTGGGGGTCGCGGCAAGGTCGACCTCGATCACGTCGTCGGACAGCAGCTCGGCGCCGAACCGCTCGGCCTGCTTGCGCATCGAGTCCATCAGCTCCGGGCCCATGATGGCGTCCGGGAACCCGGGGAAGTTCTCCACCTCGGTGGTCTGCATCAGCGCGCCGCCCGCGGTCACCGATCCCTCGAAGACCAAGGGCTTCAGCTCCGCACGAGCCGCGTACAGGGCCGCCGTATAACCGGCTGGGCCGGAACCTATGACGATGACGTTCCGGACTTCGGGCACTTGTGACAACCCGTTTCGACCCCCTATCTCACTAGCTCTGGTGAGAACCGATCCTAGGGCGTAGATGTTCCCGGCAGGCTCGCCGTGGCGAGGACGTGATCGCTGCTGGCCGAGCAACCGGAGGCGGTCACCCACGCCTGGTCGTGGGCGCCGCTGACGGCGACGATCACGATGGCCGGCTGGCCCTGGAAGCGGGCCGTCTCGACCAGCACGACGGTGCCCGGGCTGGTGCCCGCGGTCACCCGGAGCACGCACCCCTTGACCGGCCCGGACGCCAGTAGCTGCGGGCGCTCGGCGGTCCGGGGATAGAGCCGCAGTTCGTGTTCCAGCTGCTGCGAAAGCGTCGGGCGGAAGTAATCGGTCACGCTGGTCACGACCTGGAACCTAACCGGAGCCTTCATCGCCGGGCCCGCAATGGACCGCATGCCCGCCCCGCCGGCCGGCTCGGCCAGCCCGTGAGTCGACGCGGAGGGGGCAGAAAACGCGGACGCGGCGGCCGAGGCGGGCGGGACGGCCGGGGCGGCTGCGGTACCGGAGGTCGGCGAGCTGCCACCCGCGACCCGGCTCAGCCCGTACCCGCCCGCGGCCAGCACCACGACGGCGGCCGCGGGCAGCAGGATCCGCTGGGTGATCAGCCGGAAGTTCCGGGAGCGGCGTGGCCCCGGGCTGCTGGCCTGGTGAGCGGCGCTGTCATCAACGGGCCGTTCGGAGGAATTTCTGTTCGCCGCTTCGGTGGCGAGCACCAGGTCCAGCCGCCGCGCCACGTCGTCGGGCATGGCCGGGGGCCGACCCGCGGCGAGCAGGGCCGTGAGCTCGCCCAGCTGGTCGCTCAGCCCGGCGCAGTGGTCGCAGGCGGCCAGGTGCGACGCGATGGCGGCGCGGCGACGGCCGGTCACGAGTCCCGCGCGGAACTCGGCCAGCACGTCAGAGTCCGGGTGCGTCATCTGCTTCCTGCCCGCCTCGGGGGCGCTTGGCGGCCCCTCATGGGTCACTTCCCTGCGCAGGTGAGACGCGCTCGGTGGCGGATCGGTTCCCCCGCAAGTGGGCTACATACGGGAGGAGCCGGGCGCGGCCCCGGGCGCAGCGGCTCTTGATCGTGCCCGGTGAGGTGTCCAAGATGGCGGCGGCGTCGTCGACGGAGAAGCCGAGCATGTCCACCATCACCAGGGCCGCCCGCTGCGGCGGCGGCAGGAGTCGCAGTGCGGCGTCGACGTCCAGCCGGGTGTCGGCGGCCCGCGCGGGGTCCGGGTCATGCGCCGCGAGGGCCTCGAGGGCCTGCTCGTCACCGGCGGACGTTACCGGGCGGGCGGCCCGGCGGCGCAGCCGGTCCAGGCAGGCGTTGACCACGATACGGTGCAGCCAGGTGGTGACGGCCGAGTCGCCACGGAAGTCGGCCGCGCGGCGGAAGGCGGAGATCATCGCGTCCTGGAGCGCGTCGGCCGCCTCCTCGGGGTCGCAGACGGTGCGCAGCGCCACCGCCCACAGCCGGTCGCGGTGCCTGCGGAACAGCTCGCCGAAGGCGTCGCTGTCTCCCGCCACGTGCCGGCGGAGGAGGTCAGCGTCCGAGGCCCGCTCGCCATCGGTGCCGGGCACGGGGCATCAGCCCGACTGGCTCACGGCGGAGCCATGGACCACCACGTTGTAGATCAGCGCCTCGTACTGATTGCTCGATCCGGCCATCAGCGGCAGGCGGGTAATCCAGATCAGCACGTAGCGGCCGGTGGTTTTGCTGCTCACGTCGAAGGTCGTGCTGCCGGCCGCGGTGGTGGAGCTCGCGACCTCGGTGAAGCTGCTCAGCGCCGACGGGACCGGGGTGTTGTCGTTCCCGATCTCGATCTCGACGTCGGCGCAGCAGCTGGTGCCGAACCGGACCACTACCTGGCTCAGCCGTACTTGCTTGCCCATATCCAATATGAGTCCGGTGCCCTTCTTCAGGTTGCCGAACGCTGGATAGGTGAAGTAGTACTCGGTGTGCCAGAACATGCCCGGGTTGTTGCCGATCGCGTACTTGGCCCCGGCGCCGTCCTCGTTCCCGCCGTCGTTGCCCAGGGCGTCGAAGCTGTTCGCGCTGACCGGCGTGAGCACCACCGAGGCCGCGGCGGCCGGGGCGGACGAGGATGAGGGGCTGTTGGTCGGCGGCGCGGACGCCGACGGCCCGCCCTGGTGGCTGAGCACCCAGCCGACCGCGCCGGCCGCCACCAGGACGATCACGATCAGGGCGCTGATGATCGCCGTCCGCGGCGAGGAGCGGTCGGCGGTCGGCCGGCGATGGGGGGCTCCGGCCCGGGACCGTGCGGTGCGGGGCCGCGAGGTCCGGGGCCGGGTCGCGCGGGGTCGCGTGGCCGGGGGCCGCGTGGCCGGGTCGGCCGTCGGATACGGGCTGGTCTGCCCGCCCGGCCGGTAGCCGCTGTCGGCCGCGGTACGGAACGAGGCCGTGGCGGGCTCCGGCAGCGGGTCGGGCGGGGCCGCGTTGGCCAGGGCCTCGGCCAGCATCGCCGGGGTACTGAGCGCCGGGCCGTGACGGCTGGGGCGCTGGAACAGGGCCTGGCAGGTCAGGGCGTCGATGGTGGCCGGCACGGCCGCGGACACCTGGCGCGGGCTGCGCGGCACCCCGTCGGCCTCCGGCGCCGGGGGCAGCCCGATCGGCTCGATCGGCCCGACTGGCCTGGTCAGGTCCTGCGGGTCGCCGGTCTCCGCGGCGTCCGCGGGTCCGGCTGCTTCCAGTGGCCCCGGCCAGTAGCCGGTCAGCGCGGCGTATAGCAGCCGGGCCAGGTCCCGGGTGTCGGTGAGCTCGGGGCTGTCGCCCTCGCCGACCGCGGTCGGCGTCAATCCGGCCAGCACGGCGTCGATGCCCAGCCCGGTGATCTTCACGCCGCTGCCGCGCGTCCAGTGCAGGCACGCCGGGGTCAGCCGCAGGTGGGCCAGCCCGCCGGCGTGCGCGGTCGCGATGGCCCGGGCCGCCTCGGACAGCAGCGACACGGCGTTCGGGGCATCCATAGGGCCGTCGGACAGCATGTCCAGCAGTGACTCGCCAGCCACCCACTCCATCACCACGTAGGCGAGTTCCCCGGCGTCCTCGACGTCGAACACCTGGGAGAAACGCGGGTCGCCGAGCCTGCTCGCGACCCGCGCGGCGGTGATGGCCTCGGTGATCCTGGGGAAGCCGGCCGCGAACGTGAGCACGGTGACAGAGCGAGCGAGAGTTTCGTCGGTCGCTTTCCAGAACGCCCAGCCGGCGCCAGCGCTCGTCTGGTCTACGAGGCGATACCGCCCCGCCAGCCGGGTTCCTGGTTCCGACGTGTATGTGCTCATAGGTCGTTACCCATGCTAATGCCGCCTGCTCTGGCCGCCGAACCTAGCCGCCACTGTCCGGGCCAGGAACCCGAATTCTGCTACCCGCAGGACCCGGGCGCACAGCGCGTACAGCAGCACCGCGCCGCCGCCGCCGACCACCGTGACCAGCAGGCCGTAGCCCGCGCTGGGGTCATGCACGACATGCCCGGCGCCGATCATGACCGCCACCGCGAAGACCAGGCCGGGCACGGTGGCCAGGTGCATCCGGGTCAGGCTGCGGGCGATGGCCCAGCCGTCCAGGCTGCCGACCCGCCGCAGCAGCAGGGCCCAGCCGACGATCGCCCCGGTCAGGTTGGCTACTCCGTACGCGACGCCCAGCCCGGCCACCACCTCCAGGCGGGGCAGCATGGACAGCGCGACGTAGCTGGCCGCGATGCTGACGGCCATGGTGATGAGGCCGACCAACGCGGCGGTCCGGCTGTCCTGGAACGAGTAGAACACCCGTAGTTGCAGCTGGGTCAGCATGTACGGGACCAGGCCGAGGGAGAACAGGCCGAAGACCTCGCCGATGTACCTGGCGTGGTCGGTTCCGGCGTAGGAGAGCAGGAACTCGGCCAGCGGGCCGCCGAGCAGGCCGAGGTAGATGGCGGCGGGCACCACGATCACCGAGGCCAGCCGGACGCCGATGGAGAAGTCGTCCCGGACCAGGGAGTAGCGGCGGGCGCTGGCGTGCTCGCTCATCCGCGGCAGCAGCGCCGTGATCACCGAGATGCCGATGATGGCGTAGGGCAACTGGAACAGCTGCCAGGCGATGGAGTATGCGGAGTAGCCGTTCGCCCCGGGCGAGGCCGCGTTCGCGATGATCTGGACGATCAGGCTGCCGACCCACACCGAGACCACGTAGACCAGCATCCAGCTGGCCATCCGGCCCATCTCGGACACTTCACCCGGCTTGAACCCGAGCGTGGGCCGCCAGTGGAAGCCGGCTCCGCGCAGCGACGGGAACAGGGCCGCGGTCTGCGCCACGACGCCCAGCGTGGTCCCGATGCCGAGCAGCTGCACCCCGAACGCGGAGATGTTCTGCGGGTCCTTGCCCCGGCCCACCGTGACGATGAAGAACCCGCCGACCGCGATGACGACCAGGTTGTTGATGACCGGCGTCCACATCGGCGCCGCGAACCGGCCGCGGGTGTTCAGCACCGCGCCGATCAGCGAGCTCATGCCGTAGAAGAAGATCTGCGGGACGAAGAAGTAGGCCCATATCACCATCAGGTGGTGCTCGGCGCCGAGCGGGCTCCCGGGCGGGCCGTGGATGGTGGGCGCGTACAGGTCGACCAGCGGGCCGGCCAGCAGCGTGGCCACCACGGTGACCACCAGCAGGGCCAGCGCGCCCAGGGTGAACATCCGCTGCGCGTACGCCTCGCCGTGGTCCGGGTCGCGCCGGGCCGCCCGGACCAGCAGCGGCACGACCACACTGGTGAAGATGCCGCCCAGCATGAGGTAGTAGATGGCGTTCGGCAGCGTGTTGGCGTTGTTATAGGCATTGCCGAGAAAGAGCACGCCGGTCGCGTAGACCAGGATCAGGGTGCGCAGGAACCCGGTGCCCCGGGAGGCCAGGGTGCCGACCGCCATGCCGGCGCCGGAGCGGACCAGGCTCGGTCGCGGGGTGGCGCGCGACCCGGCCGGCCGCGACAGCCGCGGACCTCCTGTGGGCCCTCCTGGCGGGCCCGTCGGCGGGCGCCCGGGCGGACCGTCGGCCGCACCCGGCGCACCCGGCGCACCCGGGGGCGGACGGTATCCCGGCTGCGGGTACTGCGGCCGCAGGTCCTCTGGCGGCCGGTATTCGGTCGTCCGGGGTACCCGGCGCCAGCTGGGCGGTGCGTCCACCGAGCCGGGCGGGGGCGTGGGGGTAAACCGGGGGGTTCGGAGCGCCCGGGGGGGCGGAGCGGGCCACTCCAGCGCCAGCGGCAGCGTGGTCTCGGCCGGGCTCGGGCCGCCGCCCGGCATCGGGCCGTCCAGCGGCGGGAAGGGATCCGCGTCCGCGGGGTGCCGACTCGACCGCCCAGGCCCCGGCTCCTCCGGTCCGAGCCCCGGCTCCCGCCCCTGCTCCGACCCTAGCCCTGGCTCCGACCTTAGCCCTGGCTCCGGCCCTAGCCCCAGCTCCGGCGGCCCAGGCTCGCGTCCGGGCTCGCGCGGGCCGGGTTCGCGGCCCGACTCAGGCGTCGTCGGCCCAGCGTCGTGCATCGGCCAGGTCATCCGGTGCCTCCGTCGGGTGTCGCGCACTGCTGGTGCCAGTCACGACGCTACCCGGTGGATCCGCATCTTCGGGGCCAACCTGAGGGTCAGCGCGCATCCGCCGCCGGACGCCGCGGAATACCGAGGTGAGGACGAGGACGCCGATCGCGGCGCCGATCAGGAACAAGATCGCGCGGCCGTACCTGGTCGACTTGACCGTGAGGGAGGTCAGCCGGAGCGGCAGCGGCTTCCCGTCGGCGGTGGTGAGGGTCAGCTGGATCGCGGTCGGCACGTTCGGCGCCGAGCTCACCGGCAGCCGGACGAGCGGTGCTTGCTGGGGCTGGACCGTGATCACGCTCTGGAAGTGGCCGATGCTCAGCTGGGAGGTCCGGCCGGGCAGGTCGACCACGGTGGCGTTGAGCCGGACCCGGACGGCGTGATGGGAGTCGTTCTGGATCGACACCGGGATCAGTCCGGAGGAGCCGCCCATCGCCACCTGCTGCGCGGCGATGATATGGATCTGGCTCTCCTCGCCGATCATGAACGCGGACAGCTTGCGGGCCAGTTTCAGGCCCTGCGCCGCCGCGGGGCCGCGCCAGGCGGCCGATTCGGTGGCGGTCAGAGCCAGCTCCAGGCCCTGTATGTAGGAGCTGGAGACCGGATCGAGCAGGTCCCGGTAAACGCCGAGCACGGTGCCGGCCTCGGCCACCGTGCTCAGGTAGCTGGCGCTGAGCTCGCCCGGGCTGTCCTGGTTGGCCGGCGGGGGCCGGCGAGCGATGCCGCGCTCGCTGTCCGGTGCCCCGGCCAGGCTGCCCAGCGCGGTGGGCGCGAGCCACGGGGTGCCGGTCGTCTCGCTGAGCAGGTCGCTGGCCAGCGCGGCCGACGGGCTCCAGTCCTCCGGCGGGGCCACCACGATGGACCGCTCCGAATCGGGCGCCTCGGCGGCGATCATCGCGGTCTCGGCCAGGAACCGCTGGCTGACCGCGAACTGCGTGCTCGCCGGCAGGACCCCGGAGCTGGTATCGCCCGCGGCCAGCACCCCGGTCAGCACGTGGTCGGCGAGCAGGACGGTCATGGTCAGGCCGGACGGGACCCGGATCGAGGTGATCGCGTCGTCCGGCTCGAAGACCGCGGGGTTGGCGGGCGGCATCTCGTTGCTGTCCAGCACGACGGCGCCGATGTGCTGGGCGGTGGCCAGGTTGGTGAGCACGCTCAGGTCGGCCGTCCCGCCCGCGGGGACCGCGATCGATGGTCCGAACGACCCGTGGAGCACGCTATCCGCCACCGCGTAGCCGCTGCCGTAGGCGCTGGTGATGTCCGCGGTCAGCCCGCTGTGCACGAGCGCGGAGACGTCGACGTTGGCGTAGGGCGTGATCACCGTCGGCTGCCCGGCGCTGATACCGCGCAGCGCGTCGAGCCACGTCTTGGCCGCCTTGCTGGCCGGCTGCCCGGGCGCGGGGCTGCAGCCCGACCCGGACGCTACCTGGTAGGGCTTGGTCATCGTGTTCACGTCGTTGAGCAGCGCCGGATCGACGACCCAGGTCAGGTCCGCGCCGGGATGCGCCCGCCCGACCCCGAGCAGGGTCGACAGCCGGCCTCCGGGCGCGAGGCTGGTGGTCAGGTCGTTACTGGTCAGCGCGGAGCAGACCTGGTGGTGCGGCTGGTCGACCAGCGGCCAGACCCAGGCGATGTTCAGCGGGCGCTCCAGGCCCGCCGCCTGCTGCCCGGGCCAGAACGGCAGCAGCGTCTCGTCCAGCCCCAGCACGTCACCTGCGCTGTCCTCGACCTGGGCGCTGACCGGGTAGACGCCGAACTGCGTCATGCCCACGGTGTCGACCTGGAACGAGGCGTGCCACTTGACGGTGGCGCCGGGCGTCAGGCGGCCCGCGGGGGAGAACAGGTTCCCGGTTGGCTGCAGGCTTGCGCCAGTGCCCTGGCTGAGGTACCCGTCCATCTCGTCCCGGGTCGCGAACCGGGCCGGCGAGGTCCACAGCTGGACGGCCAGCCCGGCCTTGGTCTGGCCGGTGCCGTTGGTCACCGTGCCCGCCACGGTGACCGTACTGCCGGGCCGTGCCGTCTGCGGGGTCATCGAGTCGATGACGATCGACACCTGCCCGGCCGAAGCCGCCGAAGCCGCCTGGCCGGCCTGCGCCGGCTGCCCGGCCTGAGCTGGGTGCGCGGGGCTGGCCTGCGCCGGAGCGGCCAGCGCGAGTACCGCGGTCAGCGCGGCCGGGAGCACGGCGACGGCGGCCAGAGACAGGATCCGCCGCGAGATTTCCGCCGGTAGCAAGCCGTGCACACTTGGAATGTTATGGCCGATCGAGTCCAACCTGTGCTTTTGCCGTACTCTCGATGGCCGTGCCTATGAACGACGAACAGCGGAGAGCGGCCGCCGCGCTGCTGCGCGAGCAAGTTCCCGCGGTGGCCGAGATCGGCCGCCTGTTCGCGCGGCACGGCTACGAGCTGGCGCTGGTCGGCGGGTTGATCAGGGACGTCTTCCTCGACCGCCCGGCCACCGGCGACCTCGACCTGACCACGGACGCCACCCCGGAACAGGTGCTGGCCCTGGTGGACGGCTGGGCCGACGCGACCTGGACGGTCGGCATCGCCTTCGGCACCGTGGGCCTGCGCAAGGGCAGCTCGTTCTTCGAGATCACCACCTACCGCAGCGAGCAGTACCGGGCCACGTCCCGCAGGCCCGACGTGCAGTACGGCCGCTCCCTTGAGGAGGATCTGAGCCGGCGGGACTTCACCATCAACGCGATAGCGGCCCGGCTGCCCGGCTACGAGCTGGTCGATCCGTTCGATGGCCTGGACGCGCTGAAGGAGAAGGTGCTGCGCACCCCGGGACGTCCGGAGGACTCGTTCAGCGACGACCCGCTGCGCATCCTGCGCGCGGCCCGGTTCGCGGCCACGCTGGGCTTCACCGTCGCGCCTGACGTGCGCGCGGCCATGATCGACCAGGCGCCGCGGCTGGAGATTGTCTCCGCCGAGCGCATCACCGCGGAGCTAACCAAGCTGATGCTCACCCCCGATCCCGCGCCGGGCATCGACCTGCTGGTCCAGACGGGCGTCGCCGACCAGGTGCTGCCCGAGGTGTCGCGGCTGCGGATGGAGGCCGACGAGCATCACCGGCACAAGGATGTCTACCAGCACAGCCTCACCGTGCTCCGGCGGGCGATCGAGCTGGAGCCGTTCTACGGCCTGACGGGCGACCTGACCGTGCGGCTGGCCGCGCTGCTGCACGACATCGGCAAGCCGAAGACCCGGTCGCTGCTGCCCGACGGGCGGGTCGCGTTCCACCACCACGAGGTGGTCGGCGCGAAGATGACCCGCCGCCGGCTGACCGAGCTGCGCTTCCCGAACGACGTGGTCCGCGACGTGTCCCGGCTGGTCGAACTGCACCTGCGGTTCCACGGCTACGGCGAGGGCGCGACCAAAGGGTCCGCCCCGGAGCCCGCATGGACCGATTCGGCCGTCCGCCGGTACGTCCGGGACGCTGGCCCGCTGCTCACCCGGCTGCACGTGCTGACCCGGGCCGACTGCACGACCCGCAACCAGGCCAAGGCGAAGCGCCTGGCCCGCGCGTACGACGGCCTGGAGGAGCGCATCGCCGAGCTCGGCGAGCAGGAGGAGCTGGCCAGGATCCGGCCGGAGCTCGACGGCAACGACATCATGGCGATCCTCGGCCTGGCGCCGGGCCCGCTGGTGGGGAAGGCCTATGCCTTCATGCTCGAGCTGCGCCTGGCCCGCGGTCCGATCGGCCGGGAGCAGGCCACTCGGGAGCTGCTGCGCTGGGCCGCGGAGGAGGGCGTGCCGGAGACACCGGAGACACCGGAGACACCAGAGACACCAGAGACACCGGAGACGTCGGTGCCCGAGACCGGGCCCGCGTTGCTCGACCCGGAATCCGGACCGGAGCCGCCCGGCGCCGGGTCCGGGCCGGACGAGGACTGACGCCGGGGCCGGGCCAGCCAGTACGTACCGGCCAGGATCGCGAACCCGGCCGCGACCACGCCGACGATGGCCGGCGAGTGGCCGTTGGCCGGCATGAACACGGCGCTCAGCGCGGCCCCGGCCACGTACGTGGCGTTGGACATCATGTCGTAGAAGGCGAACACCCGGCCCCGGTACTCGTCGGCCACCTCTTCCTGCAAGATCGTGACGGAGCAGATCGCCACGCCCTGCCGGGTCAGGTACAGCCCGAACCCGATGGCCAGGTAGGCCAGCTCGTTGAAGGTCTCGCCCAGCGCCACCGTCACCACCGCGCTGGCCAGCAGCAGCACCGTGATCCAGGCCGGCTTGGACAGCCGGCGGGTGACCGGCGGGGTGATGAATGCCG
Organism: Actinomycetota bacterium; assembly: GCA_003136255.1. Taxonomy (GTDB): domain Bacteria; phylum Actinomycetota; class Actinomycetes; order Streptosporangiales; family Streptosporangiaceae; genus Palsa-504. The sequence continues at coordinate 20,290 of PLDT01000358.1, read as the reverse complement.
CGCAGGCATAACCGATCCCCGACGCGATGACCAGCCCGCCCAGGTGACCCTCGGCGGTGCCCACGCTCGACCGGTAGAAGTAGTCCCGGTACAGCAGGATCGACATCAGGAACAACGGCCCGAACAGGAAGCTGAAGCCGCCGGTCGCGCCCAGCGCGGCCGCCGCGCCGCGCCGCCGCAGGACGTACCGCGCGCCCGCCACCAGCCCGGTCGCGACCACGGCCAGCTCGCTGAGCAGCCGGCCCGGGGGCGGCTGCCCGGGCGCCCGCACCGGGCCGAGCAGGTCGCGGCCCATGGTGGCCGCCACCATGCTGGCCGCGACGTAGCAGCCGCCCCCGACCAGCAGCGTGACGGCCGCGCCGCGCTCGGTGTTGCCGGTGGCCACGTTCAGGCCCAGGGCCACGATCCCGCCCAGCGTGGCCATGATGCCGCCCACGGTCGGCGACACCGAGTTGGCCATGACCAGCTTGTCCTCGGCCACCACGTGCGGCAGCGCCGCCGACAGCGAGGACAGGAAGAACCGGTTCACGCCCAGCACGAGCAGGACCCCGACGTACAGCGGCGCGCCGCGGCTGCCCGCCGCCATCAGCGCCGCGGTCAGCACCACGAAGGCCGACCGGACCGCCGCCGACCAGACCAGGATCTGGCGCCGGGACCACCGGTCGATGAGTACCCCGGCGAACGGCCCGACCAGCGAGTACGGCAGGTACAGCGCGGCGAAGGCCGCCGCGCCGGCCGCCGGGCTCGGGAACGTCGAGGCGTTGAAGAACACGTACGTGCCGACCCCGGCGGTGATGATGCCGTCACCGGTCTGCGAGACCAGCCGGGTGGCGAACAGCCGCCGGAAGTCCCGCTCGGCCAGGACGACCCTCAGGTCGCCCAGGAACGTGGACCGGCCGCTCGCTGCCACCCGTCCAGCTTAGAACCCGGGCCCGGTAACTGCTTAGCGGGCGACCTCGCCGCGGATGAACTTCTCGACCAGGTCGTGGCATACGTCGTCGCCGTACTGCTCGGGCGGCGACTTCATGAAGTAGGAACTGGCCGAGATCACCGGTCCGGCGATGCCCCGGTCCAGCGCGATCTTGGCCGCGCGGACCGCGTCGATGATCACGCCGGCCGAGTTGGGCGAGTCCCACACCTCGAGCTTGTACTCCAGGTTGAGCGGCACGTCACCGAACGCCCGGCCCTCCAGCCGGACGTACGCCATCTTGCGGTCATCGAGCCAGGGCACGTAGTCGGACGGGCCAATGTGCACGGCCGCGCGCTCCATCTCGTGCGGGATCTGCGAGGTGACCGCGCGGGTCTTGGAGATCTTCTTCGACTCCAGCCGGCTGCGCTCCAGCATGTTCATGAAGTCCATGTTCCCGCCGAAGTTGAGCTGGTAGGTGCGCAGTAGCTCGACCCCGCGGTCCTCGAACAGCTTGGCCAGGACGCGGTGGGTGATGGTGGCGCCGACCTGGGACTTGATGTCGTCGCCGATGATCGGCACGCCCGCCTCGGCGAACTTCGCCGCCCACTCCGGGTCGGAGGCGATGAACACGGGCAGCGCGTTCACGAACGCGACGTGCGCGTCGATCGCGCACTGGGCGTAGTACTTGTCGGCCTGCTCGGATCCGACCGGCAGGTAGCACACGAGCACGTCGGCACCGCTGTCGCGCAGCACCCGCACCACGTCCACGGGCGGCTCGTCCGACTCGGTGATGATCTCCCGGTAGTACTCGCCCAGGCCGTCCAGGGTAAGACCGCGCTGGACCGTCACCCCGGTGGTCGGCACGTCGGCGATCTTGATCGTGTTGTTCTCGCTCGCCGTGATGGCCTCGGCCAGGTCGACGCCGACCTTCTTGGTGTCCACGTCGAACGCGGCGACTACCTCCACGTCGCTGACGTGGTACGGGCCGAACCGGACATGCATCAGGCCGGGAACCCTCGCCCCGTCGGCGGCGTCCCTGTAATACTCCAGTCCCTGCACGAGGGAGCTAGCGCAGTTACCGACCCCCACGATGGCGATGCGGACCTTGCCCATCAGGATGACTCCTTATCGGAAGTGTTCTCTTGGATGCCGGTCGGCGACTCCGGAACGGCCGGCGGCTCCGAAGCGACCTGTCGCTCCGAGGCGATCAGCTCGTTCAGCCACCGGACTTCTCGTTCCACTGACTCCAGGCCGTGTCGGTGCAGTTCCAGGGTGTAGCTGTCCACGCGCTCCCTGGTTCGCGTCAGAGCCGCCCGGATGGACTCCATCCGCTCCTCGAGCCGGCTGCGCCGGCCTTCGAGGATCCGGAGCCGTACGTCGACCCTCGTCTGTCCGAAAAACGCGAAGTGAACCCCGAACCCGTCGTCTTCCCACGCCGCCGGACCGCCCTCGCCGAGGAGCTCCTGGAGCCGTTCCTTGCCGTCGGCCGTCAGCCGGTACACCTTCAGCGCCCGCCCGCCGCGGCGCGCCCGCCCCGCCGAGGCGGCGCGGGCCGGGCCGTCGGGCTCGGCCTCGTCGTGCTCCTCCGCGATCAGCCCGGCAGCGAGCAGCTCGTGCAGGCACGGGTACAGCGACCCGTAGGAGAGCGCGCGGAACAACCCGAGGACACTGGTGATCTGCTTGCGCAGCTCGTAGCCGTGCATCGGTGTCCTGCGCAGCACTCCGAGCACGGCGAGCTCAAGCACTGCGGACCGGTTGCGCCCCACGCTGCCCCCTCAGTCCGCTCTGTTGGTAATCGTGGTTAGTAATCGTGTCGGTCCTCATCCCGCGTATCCGCACGATGCGTCGAGATGATACTTCGGATCGCTAGGTCGTATCGATGTATCGAACCGATATATCCAAAGAATATGTCCCGCTTCGGCCTACCGCAAACTCGAACATGATCACCTCCGGGACTCGGCTCAGACCCCGGTTGGGACGTACGCTGGCGAACATGACGTCAAGGCGTTCCGTCGTGGAGTACGGCCTGGCCCGCCGGGCCACCCTCGCGTCCGTCTTCTCCGGGCGAACGACCGTCACCGACGTCTGCGACGCGCACCCGTACCTGCTGCGGGCGGCGAAATTCCACGGCGAGCCCACCGACGAGCGCTGCCCGATCTGCCGGAAGACCAAGCTGACCCACGTCACTTACGTCTACGGCGACGAGCTCGGCCAGTACGAGGGACGCGTGAAGCAGACCCGCGAACTGGCCGAGATGGCCGCCGAATACGGTGAATTCCGGGTGTACGTGGTGGAGGTTTGCCAAAGTTGCGGATGGAACCATCTCGCTTCCTCCTACGTTCTCGGCACTGGCGAGCCCGCCGTACGCCGCAGACGACGTGCGCGAAGCAGCCAGTGAGCCCCTTAGCCAAGGGGTAACGTGTGAGTTCGGCGGGTTCCCGGGTAACCGGCCCCCGCTAGGTAGAGGCCGCTATCCCCAAGCCGCGGCCTCCGAGCCACCAGCGAGGACGCGTGAGCAGCAAAGCTGATGACTTTGACGTTCGGCATCGCGATGAGCGGGCCGGCCGTGCCTGGGGCAACGGGACGGACGAGGGCTACACCGACGGGGACTACGCCGGAAACGATCACGGGGCCCTCGGCGGGACCGTCGATTACGACCTGGGCTACGACGCGAACGGCTGGGACACGCAGGGCTTCCGCAGCCCGACGGCCGGCTACCTGGACGACCANNCCAGCTAGGCAGCGGCGTAAGCCCGGCCACCGGGCCCGAGAACGGCCGCGGAAACGGGCACGGCATCGGCCGCGGAAACGGGTACGGCAACGAGTATCAAAGCGGGCGCGGCAACGGGCGAGGTGGCAGCCACGCGCGGACGGCCAGCACCCAGCAACTCGGCTCGCCCGCCAGCACCCAGGAGCTCGGCTCGCCGGCCTGGGCCCCGCCAGGGCCGCACGGCCCGGGAGGGCAACAGGGTCCGGGGGGGCCGCAGGGTCCGGGCGGAGGGCCGCGAGGCCCCCGGGTCAAGGTCAAAGGCAGCTGGTGGCGCCACTGGACCTGGCGGAAGGCCCTAGGCGTGGTGCTCGGCGTCATCGGCGCGTTCATCATCGCGGGCGCCGTCACGGTCGCCGTGGCCTACGAGGAGACGCCGGTCCCCACCGAGGCGATGGCCGCCACCAGCTACGCGCAGTCCGTCGTCTACTCCAGCAACGGCACGCTGATCGGGCGGTTCGGCAGCACCAACCGGCAGATGCTGCCCTACAACGAGATCCCGCAGTCGATCATCAACGCGGTGCTGGCCGCCGAGGACCGCCACTTCTGGACCGAGGGCGGCATCCAGCCCACCGCTATCGTGCGGGCCGCCTACGCGGACCTCACCGGCAACGATAACTCGCTGCAGGGCGGCTCGACCATCACCCAGCAGTTCGTCAGGAACTACTACCAGGGGATCGGCACCCAGCAGACGGTCAGCCGCAAGGTCAAGGAGATCTTCGTGGCGATGAAGGTCGCCAAGGAGAAGTCCAAGCAGTGGATCCTGGCCAACTACCTCAACACGATTTACCTGGGCCAGGGCGCCTACGGCATCCAGGCCGCGGCCGAGACGTATTTCGGCAAGCCGGTGGACAAGCTGACCCTGTCCCAGGACGCGCTCATCGCCGCCCTGATCCAGCAGCCGAGCACGTACCCGCTGCCCCAGTACCGTTCCGCGCTGGTGGCCCGGTGGGACTACGTGGTCGACGGCATGGTGCAGATGGGCACCCTGTCCGCGCCGCAGGCCGCGACGCTGAAGTTCCCAACCTTCGGCGACCACGTGCCGCAGACCGTGGGCATCGCCGTCTGGGACCCGTACATCCTGAACATGGTCCGCACCGAGCTGGAGAACACCTACCACTTCACCGAGGCGCAGATCGACGACGGCGGGTACGTCATCAGGACCAGCATCGACGACTCGAAGATGGCCGCGCTCTACCAGGCGGTCAGCCAGAACGAGGCGCAGATCGACGAGGACAGCACCGAGTACCCGTTCCAGGACTACATGCACGCCGGCGCGGTGCTCGAGGATCCGGCCACCGGCGCGATCCAGGCCCTGTACCCGGGCCCGGGCTTCCCCGGCTCGAAGGCCAACGGGACCGGGCCCGTCCTCACCGCCCGCGAGTGCGGCGTCAAGAAGATGGACTGCCAATGGAACATGGCCACGCAGAACCGGGAGCAGGTCGGCTCCTCGTTCAAGCCCTACATCCTGGCCACCGCGGTCAAGCAGGGGATGAACGTGCAGACCAGCACGCTCGACGGCTTCAACAACCAGTACATCCCGCCGGACTCCGAGCCGACCGCGTACCCGGCTACGGCCTTGCCGGTCGATTCGTCGGGGTGGTCAAGGCTGGTCACCAACGACTCTGCCGCGGAGAACGGCCCGTTCACGCCCCAGATGGCGATGGCCGAATCGATCAACACCGCCTTTTCTGACCTGTGGCACGTCGTGGCCGGCGTGGGCAGCACGACGGTGGCCAATAACGTGGCCCAGATGGCGCAGGCGTTCGGCGTGAACACCACCGAGGCCGGCATTACCGGCGCCGATGATATCCAGGACGATTACGGTGTCACGCTCGGCCAGGCGTCGCTGACCGTCGAGGAGCAGGCCTCGATGCTGGCCACCATCGACGACAACGGCGTCTACCACGACCCGCACGTGATCACCTCGATCACGCAGGGCAACGCGCAGATCCCGATCCAGGTCACCAGCAACCAGGTGTTCAGTAACAGCCCGATCCAGAACGCGGAGATGGACTCCCAGGTCCAGTACGCGATGTCCGAGGACACCGCTCCGTACGGCACGGCCCCGGTCGCCCAGATGAGCAACGGCCAGAAGATCATCGCCAAGACCGGCACCACCAACACGGCGCAGTCGGCGTTCTTCATCGGCGCCATCCCGAAGCAGGCCCTCGCCGTCGCGCTGTTCACCAGCGAGCAGAACGGTGACAAGAACGGCCAGTCCCTCAACTTCCTCGGCGGCCAGGAGCAGGGCGGCTTCGGCGGGACCTGGCCGGCCATGATCTGGCACACCTACGCGGAGAACATGTTCGTCCCGCTGGGCGTGGAGACGTTCCAGCCGGTGGTCTTCACCGGGCAAAAGTGGAACGAGGTGCCGCCGAACCTGCGGAACATCGGCCCGAAGCACCCCAAGAAGAAGAAGCAAAACCCGAACCCGGGTAACGGTGGCCAGCCGACCTCGCCGCCGCAGGGCGGCGGGAACCCCAGCCCCTACCCCACCTACAGCTGTGACCCGTCGGTGGTGACCTGCAACCCGAACGCCCCGGGCAGCGACGGCAGCCCCCAGTCGGTGAGCGCCACCGAGGCGGGCGCCGCGGTGGGCGGCATCTTCGCCGGGCTGCCCGCGACCTGCCTGTGGGTCCGGCGCCGCACGCGCAGACGAGTCACCAGGCGCGGTTAGATAGGACGGTGGAAGACACCCGGCCGGGTACTCTCCCGCCCGACGATCGCCACGACGTTAGCTGGGGGTGGCGGGAGCACCGGACGCTCCTGGCCGTCCTGGGCAGCACCAGCGTGCTGATCGCCGCGTCCGTGCTCGCCATGGTGCTCGCGTTCGCGGAGAAGGTGCCGTGCCGCTCGGGCGCCTGGAACTACTACGCCAAGCAGTTCCAGGATTCCTGCTACACCGACATCTACCCGCTGTACTACAACGAAGGCCTGTACAGCGGGAGGGTCCCCTACTTCGGGAAGGTCCCTGCCACCGGGCACCCGGTGGAGTACCCGGTGCTGATCGGCGGCGCCATGGAGGCCGTGGCCTGGCTGGTCCACAACGTCGACGCGGCGATCAGGGGCCGGGAGTTCTACGACGTCACCGTGGCCCTGCTCGCGCTGTGCGCGGTGGCCGGGGTGCTCGCCACCGCGCGGGCGGCCGGACAGGACCGCCGGTGGCAGGCGCTGCTGGTGGCGTTGTCCCCGGCGCTGATCCTGGACGCGTTCGTGAACTGGGACCTGATCGCGTTCGCGCTGACCGCGCTGGGCATCGCGGCCTGGGCTTCCCGCCGCAGCGTCTGGGCGGGCGCGCTGCTCGGCCTGGCCGTCGCGACCAAGTTCTACCCGCTGGTCGTCCTCGGCGCGCTGCTGCTGCTGTGCCTGCGCGCCGGACGGCTGAAAGAGCTCGCGCAGACCCTGGGCGCCGCCGCGCTGGCCTGGCTGGCCGTCGACCTGCCGGTCATGATCGCCGCGCCGTCCAGCTGGGCCTACTTCTACGTGTTCAGCGAGAACCGCGGCGCCGACTGGGGCTCGATCTGGTACATGTTCGAGTACTTCAACGTGCGCGGCCTGGGCAATTACCAGCTCAGCACGCTTAACGAGATGTCCGCGGCGTTCTCGGTCATCGCCTACGCCGCGATCGTCCTGCTCGCGCTGGCCGCGCCCCGCCGCCCCCGGCTGCCGCAGCTGTGCTTCCTGCTGCTGGCCACGTTCCTGATGACGAACAAGGTCTGGTCACCGCAGTACGTCATCTGGCTGGTGCCGCTGGCGGTGCTGGCCCGGCCCCGGCTGTGGCCGTACGTCCTGTGGCAGCTGGCCGAGGTCGGCTACTTCTTCGGCATCTGGGGCTACCTGATCTTCGATTACCGCATCACCGGGCACACGTTCGCCGGCTATCAGGGCATCAGCACCGGCTGGTACTTCGCCCTGCTCGTGGCCAGGTTCCTCACCGTAGCCCTGCTCGCCGCCTACGTGGTGCGGGACATCCTTCATCCCGAACGCGACGTGGTGCGCGCCCACGGCCTCGACGACCCGGCGGGTGGTGTCCTGGACCAGGCCCCGGACTGGTTCCGGCTCAGGCTCGCCTGGCCGGTCAGNNGGTCAGGCGCGCAGGCGCTGCTTCAGCCAGCTGACGTCGGCGGCCAGCCCGCCGTCTTCTTCGGGCGTCTCGCAGATGGCGGTCGCGCCCGCCGCCCGGACCACGCCGAGCAGCAGCGCCGGGTCGATCGTCCCCGACTCGATGTTCGCGTGCCGGTCCCGGCCAGAGCCGAACTCGTCGCGTGAGTTGTTGCAGTGCACCAGGTCGATCCGGCCGGTGATGGCCTTGATCCGGTCCACGGCATCGGCCAGGTCGATGCCGGCCGAGTTGGCGTGGCAGGTGTCCAGGCAGAACCCGACGTTCTCGCCGTCGTCCCCGGCGGCCTCGGTCACCGCCTCCCACAGCCGGCCGATCGCGTCCAGGGACCGGGCCATCGCCCCGTCGCCGCCCGCGGTGTTCTCGATCAGCATGGGCAGCGGCCGCTCGATGCGCTCCACCGCCTTGCGCCAGTTCTCCAGGCCCTCGCCGAAGTCGACGCCCGCCGTGACGTGGCCGCCGTGCACGATCAGCCCCTTGGCCCCGATCGACGCGGCCGCCTGGAGCTGCTGGTCAAGGATCTTGCGGCTGGGGATCCGGATCCGGTTGTTGCTCGTCGCCACGTTGATGATGTACGGCGCGTGGATGTAGATGTCCAGGTCGGCGGCGGCGTAAGCGGCCTTGATGGCCTCGGGGTCGCCGCCCGGTATCACGGGCGCTTTCCAACCCTGGGGGTCGCCGAGGAAGAACTGGACCGCGTCCGCCCCCATGGCGATCGCCTCAGCGAGCGGGTTATCGACGTGAATGTGGGCTCCGATGCGAGGCATGAACCGAGCCTAGCCGGGATGCCAGGGGAGGTCGCCCGCCACGGCCAACGCAGCCCTGTTAGACGAAGCCGCCGCGGGACAGGCCGATGGCCAGGCCGACGAACCCGGCGATGATGCCGGTCACGATGACCACGCGCTGGTTGCGCGTGGACGAGACCATCTGCAGGTACAGTCCGACCAGGAGCGCGGCCAGCCCGGTCGCGGTGGCGACGACGTGTATCGCCGGACCGGGGTGCGCGTCCCGCACGACGAGGCCGAGGACGAACGAGACCAGCCCGGCCACCAGCACGACAATGGCCGAGATGTTCTCGGCCGGGTGCGGCTTTCCGTCATTGTTCAGGATGTTCAGGCGCGGGCCGTTACGGAGTGTGCCTGCCACGATGACTACCTCCTGGCTGTCGGTACCCGACAATCTTCCCTGGTTGGAAGGCGGGAATCCAGAGCCTTGCTAACGTCACGGCGACGGCTCGGCGTCTGGCTACCGCGGTCCGCGTATGTTGGTAGACTAGCGCCGCTGCGGATGACCGGCCGGCACCAGCGCCGGCGTGTACCCGCTGTACCTCCTGCCACGGAAAGACCGTGGCCGCATCAGTCCAGAGGAGGCTCAGGACGCTCATGCGCCATTACGAGATAATGATCATCCTCGACCCCAATCTCGAGGAGCGCACCGTACAGCCGTCGCTCGACCCGTTCCTCAAGGTCGTGACCGGTGGCGGTGGCAAGGTCGAGAAGGTCGACATCTGGGGTAAGCGCCGTCTTTCCTACCAGATCGAGAAGAAGTCCGAGGGCATCTACGCCGTCCTGGACCTGACCGCCGAGCCCGCCGTGGTGCAGGAACTTGACCGTCAGCTCAACCTCAACGAAGCCATCCTGCGGACCAAGGTCACGCGGCCCGAGCACCGCCACTGAGCGCGGTTCACGCCGCCCGGCCCTACCAGCAGTCAGAAACTCGCTAGCGATCCGGAGTACCCCCATGGCAGCAGGCGACACGCAGATCACGATTGCGGGCAATCTCGTCGATGACCCGGAGTTGCGGTTCACCCCGGCCGGGCAGCCGGTGGCGCGATTCCGGGTGGCCTCCACGCCGCGGTTCCGGGATAACGCGACCGGGGAGTGGAAGGACGGCGATTCGCTGTTCCTGACCTGCAACGTGTGGCGGCAGGCGGCGGAGAACGTGGCCGAGTCGCTGACCCGGGGGATGCGGGTGATCGTGTCCGGGCGGCTGCGGCAGCGGTCGTATGAGACCAAGGAAGGCGAGAAGCGGACCGTGTACGAGGTCGAGGTCGATGACGTCGGGCCCTCGTTGCGCAACGCCTCGGCCAAGGTCAACAAGGTAGCCCGGTCCGGCGGTGACGGCGGCTACAGCGGCGGCGGCGGTAGCGGCGGTAGCGGCTACGGCGGCGGTCAGCGCAGCCAGGGCGGCCAGGGCGGCGGCCGGCCTTCCGGCGGCGGCCAGGGCGGCGGGGATCCCGATCCGTGGGCGACCGACAGCCCCGGCGGCTTCTCCGACGAACCGCCGTTCTAGGACACCATTTCCGAACCACACCATCCCCGCCGCAGGCGGGGCTCTGCTTGAAGGAGCACCACGATGGCCAAGCCACCACTGCGCAAGCCCAAGAAAAAGGTCTGCGTGTTCTGCCAGGAGCGGATCGTCTACGTCGACTACAAGGACACCGGTCTGCTTCGCAAGTACATCTCGGACCGCGGGAAGATCCGCGCCCGCCGGGTGACGGGTAACTGCACCCGCCACCAGCGGGACGTCGCGACCGCGATCAAGAACGCCCGCGAGATGGCGCTGCTGCCGTACACCAGCACGGCACGCTAGGAAGGGTCAGGCAGATGAGTCGTACCCCGATGAAGCTCATCCTCACCCAGGAGGTGGGCGGTCTCGGCGCACCAGGTGACGTGGTGGACGTGGCCAGCGGCTACGGCCGCAACTACCTGATCCCGCGCGGCTTCGCGATGNNATCGCCGCGCGCCTCGAGGGGCTGCACGTGCTGATGCGGCGCCGCGCGGGCGGCAGCGGCCGGCTGTTCGGCTCGGTCGGGCCCTCCGATATCGCCGAGGCGGTCCGCGAGGCGGGCGGCCCCGAGCTAGACCGGCGCCGGATCGAGGTCCGCGACCCGATCAAGACCCTCGGCTCGCACCAGGTCCGCGTACGGCTGCACCCCGAGGTCAGCGCCCCGGTCGACATCGAAATCGTGGCCAGCTAGGACCGCGGCGGCAGCGTCAGCCCACGACCGATCGCTGCCCGCCACGTCAGCACCACCGATCTCACCCGTCACCGCTCAGCCGCTCACCCCACCCGGCCTGCCCGGGGCCTAGCCCCCGTTTGCCCGGGGCCTCGCCCAACCCCGGCCTGCCGGGGCCTGCCCCCGGTTTATCCGGGGCCTGCACGGGGCCTGCCCGTGGCCCGACGCCAGCCTGGCCCCGGCCCGGCCCGGCCCCCGGCCCGGCCGGGGCTTGCCCCGGGCTTGGCCTCGGCCTGACCGGTACATTGGAACATTGAGCCGGTTATAACCGGCTCAATGCGGCATCGTGCCGGCGGCTGCGGCGCGAGATCGCCGACGCGACCAGAAACGCCCGTTGCCAGTGGGGCGCCAGCCGGTTATTCGGGCTTCTGGTACCGGGACGCCAGCCGGGCCAGGTCCGGGTCGATCTCGCTGACCATCGACCAGACCGCGGCGATCCGGGCTTCCAGGTCGGCCGCATCCGTGTTCCTCCGGTCGGCCTCGAGCCGGTCGATGGCCTCCGCTACGCGCCGGAGCGCGCCCCCGTCTATCGAACACACCGTCGAATCCTAGCAGCCCGACGGTCCCCGCGCGGGCGCTTCCGCACAGCTGCTTTCCACAGTTTGTAACCACGTTGCTGTGGAAAGCAGCTGTGGATCTCTTGGCCGGAAATTCCGGCCCAAGTTTTTCTTCCGCACAGCCGGTGGACCGCATTTCCCCAGCTAGGGGCGATCTTCTGGTATTTAGCTCCGCCATTTCCACAGGTATTTCCCCAGCCTGCGCACAATGTGGCCGGCGTGTTTGCACACCTTGTCCACACCGTCGTCCACCGCTCGGCTGGTGCTCGGTGTGGCGGCCCGCCAAAATGTCAGAGCCATCGGCTACAACGGACTCAGGCGAAGGCTGTGCCGCGTTCGTTCCACGTTCACTCGTACGGGGGAGCAGGGCTAGTTGAGCGTCACCGAGATCGTTCCGAGGAATGACGACTTCGAGCGCACGCCGCCGCACGACGTGGCGGCGGAGCAGTGCGTCCTCGGCGGGATGCTGCTCTCGAAGGATGCCATCTCGGACGTGATCGAGGTGATCCGCCCGGGCGACCACTACCGGCCGGCCCACCAGCTGATCCACGAGGCGATCCTGGACCTGTACAGCCGGGGCGAGCCGGCCGACGCCATCATGGTCGCCAACGAGCTCACCCGCCGCGCCGAGATCGCCCGGGTCGGCGGCGCCCCGTACCTGCACACCCTGATCTCCTCGGTGCCGACCGCCGCCAACGCCGGCTACTACGCGCGCATCGTCCGCGAGCGCGCCATCCTGCGCCGGCTGGTCGAGGCCGGCACCCGGATCGTCCAGTTCGGCTACGCGGGCGAGGCCGAAGCTGACGAGCTCGTCGACCGGGCCCAGGCCGAGGTCTACGCCGTCACCGAGCGCCGCACCAGCGAGGACTACCACTCGCTGTCGGAGATCATGCCCGGCGCCCTGGACGAGATCGAGGCGATCGGCAGCCGCAACGGCATGCTCACCGGCGTCCCGACCGGCTTCGCCGACCTGGACGCCCTCACCAACGGCCTGCACCCCAGCCAGATGGTCGTCATCGCCGCCCGCCCCGCCATGGGCAAAGCCCTGGCCCTGGACACGCCGCTGCCCACCCCGGCCGGCTGGACCACGATGGGCGAGGTCCAGATCGGCGACCACCTGATCGGCGCCGATGGCCAGCCGACACGTGTGGTCGCGGCGACCGGCGTCATGCGGGGCCGGCCGTGCTACGAAGTGGAGTTCGACGACGGTACGGTCATCATCGCCGACGCGGAACATGAATGGAGAACATCCACGCGGGCCGCCCGGCGCCAGCGTGCAGGCACTCAGACCGCCTGGTACTGGACTAAAGAGTCACGACTCCGCTTGCGAACCGCCTACCAGGCAGCCCAGACGGAACCCGATCGTAGCGTCACGGCCACCGAGTTGCTTGCCATGGTAGGAGCCGAGTTCCGGAACATAATGCACACTGCGGGGCACGGCGTGGGTTTGGCAGCAGAAAGGGTTCCTGTACAAGTCGCAGGGCCGACGAGGTCTTATATATGGAGGGCCCCGGCGTACTCATCGAGACGAGCTCTGCTCGCTGCGATGGTGCAGCTTGCCGACCGGCCCAAGAACGCTGCCACTACCGCGGTGCATGAAGATGTATTGACGACCGCGCAAATCGCGGAGACACTACGTCATCGGGTGGATGGGCGCCTCAACCACGCGGTCGCTGTTGCTAAGCCTGCCGACCTGCCTTGGCAAGATCTTCCTTTCCCGCCCTATTCTCTCGGTGTTTGGCTTGGTGATGGGTCTGCCCACTCGGGAAGGTTCACCTCGGCCGACCCGCAGATAGCAGCCGAAATTGAGGGGGAGGGGATGAGAGTCATAAAGTCGCAGAAAATCCCCCTGGGCTACACGATCCAGCTCCCTGAACTTGCCCCTATCGCGGAGCGGCTATGTATTATTTGCGGCCGGTCGTTCATTCCGAAGACAGCTCAGGTGCGGACCTGCGGTCGTACCTGCGGTAGTCGATCGAGATCACAGAAATGGCGCTCCGTTCTGGAGGCTCCGCCGCAGCCCCTTTGCCCGGACTGCGGGCGGCCCTCGAGTGGACTGAGGCAATGTCGGGCCTGTCGCAGTCATCACGGTACGGCGCAAGCGATCCTGCGCAGGATAGGAGTACTTGGTAACAAGCACGTCCCGATGCCGTACCTTCGCGCCTCAGAGGCACAGCGTCGCGCGCTCCTGGCCGGACTGCTTGACACCGACGGTACGGTCACATCCACAGGCTCGGTTCAGTTCAGTGTTACTTCCCAGCGTCTAGCTGCCGACGTCCGAGAGTTGCTGATGTCGCTCGGCTACCGATGTGGATGGTCGGAGAAGCGAGTACCCGGCGCAAACGCCGCTTCCTCGGTCGCATACACGATTACCTTCACTACGACCGATGACGTGTTCCGCTTGGAACGGAAGCGAGTAGTTCATCGGGAACGTCACCCGCAGAAAACGAGGGCGCGGACCGGTCTGCGGTTCATCAGCGCCGTGCGCCCAATAGACAGCGTTGCTGTACGCTGCGTACAGGTCGATAGCGCGGATCACATGTACCTGGCCAGTCGCTCGATGATTCCGACGCACAATTCGACCTTGGCGCTGGACTTCGCCCGGGCCGCGGCCATCCGGCACAACATGGCGACGGTTCTGTTCAGCCTGGAGATGGGCCGGAACGAGATCACCATGCGGCTGCTGTCGGCCGAGTCGCGGGTACCGCTGCAGACGATGCGCACGGGCCAGATGAACGACGACGACTGGGCCCGGCTGGCCCGGCGGATGAGCGAGGTAGCCGACGCGCCGCTGTTCATCGACGACTCGCCGAACATGTCGATGATGGAGATCCGGGCCAAGTGCCGCCGGCTGAAGCAGCGCCACGACCTGAAGTTCGTCATCGTCGATTACCTCCAGCTGATGTCCTCCCCCCGCCGGGTCGAGAACCGGCAGCAGGAGGTCTCCGACCTTTCCCGGTCTCTCAAGCTCCTAGCGAAGGAACTCGAGGTCCCCGTCGTCGCCCTTTCCCAGCTCAACCGCGGCTCCGAACAGCGCACCGACAAGAAACCGATGTTGTCGGATCTACGTGAAAGCGGCTCTATCGAACAAGATAGCGATGTTGTTATTCTTTTGCATCGCGAAGACCAATACGAAAAGGAATCGCCGCGGGCGGGCGAGGCGGATCTGATCGTGGCCAAACACAGGAATGGTCCGACCGCCACCGTGACGGTGGCATTCCAGGGACATTATTCACGATTTGTCGACATGGCCGGATAAGTCCGCTGGCTGTAGGATCCCACTCACAGTGGCATTTTCCCAATGATCTTGGCATCCCGATGGCATGCGCGTCCCACTCCTGGCATCTAATTGTCCGGTCTCAGCGCATGTGTCAGATTCTCACTTGATGTGCAGGTAACCTGGCGTTTTCTCAGCGATCTTGGCGGGGCGGCCGTGGCGGCTGTCCGATCTCAACGAAGCCGCCGGCTTGTCTCAGCGAGGTGAGCATGGTGGCGGCGGAGTCAGCAGCTTGTCGTATGAGTAACCGATCAGCTACTTTATGCTTACTTCTGGGTGATCTGATTCTCATTTAAGGTGGCTCGTCTTACTGAATCCGTCATGGTTGCGGGATGGGGGAGATCAGCGAGGCTGCCAGCGGGCATGGGGATGTAGAGGTCAGCTGGGCTGACCCGGACGGGCAGCGTTGCAGCGCCGGTCTTGATGACGTGGCCGGGATCGCGTTCGAGGATGCGTTGCCTGCGCGGGAGTTCTTGTCTTACCGCGGGCAGCGGCATTTCCCTGGCCTGTGGTGGCTTGCGACGACCGGGCGGCATGTCGGGTATGAGTCGTGGCTGGAACGCGATCGTGTCATGGCGCTCGACTTCGACCGGGCGGTGACGGGCGTGTCGTCGCAGCCGTTCACGCTGTCGTGGGACGGGCGCGGCCGCAGAGTGTCCCATACGCCGGATTATTTCGCGCGGCTGGCCGACGGGAGCGGTGTGGTGGTCGATGTCCGCCCCGCGGACCGGGTCGGGCCGGCCGACGCGGTGAAGTTCGAGGCCACCGCGGCGGCCTGCGCCGTGGTAGGGAACTGGTCGTTCCGGCTGGTTCATGAGCTGGAGCCGGTGCTGGTGGCCAACGTGCGGTGGCTGTCGGGGTACCGTCATCCGCGGCACGGGGATCTGGATCTGGGCGCGGCGCTGCGGCGGGTGTTCGCCGACGGCGGCGCGCTGCTGGCCGGGGTGTCGCAGGTCGCTGACCCGCTGCGGGGGCTGCCGGTGCTGTTCCATCTGCTGTGGCGCGGCGGCCTGATCGCCGACCTGAGCGTTCCGCTTGGCGACGGGACGTGGGTCAGCGGCCGGGAGCCGGCGTGAGCGGGCCCGGGCTGCGAGGAGTGCTGCGGGTCGGTGAGAAGGTCCGGTTTGAGGAGGCCGTGCACCGGGTGGTGGCCATCGAGGGGACGACGGTGCGGCTGGTGGCCGCCGATGGCCGGCCCTGGCTGGCGGCAGTGGCCTTCCTGGCGGGATCGCCGGGATTCGAGGTGATAGGCGAGCCGGGACCTGGCCGGCGGCCGGTGCTGCCGCCGTTCGCCCTGCTCGACACCGTTACCGAGCAGACGGCGGAGCGTGCCCGTTTCTGGGAGTCGCACGTCCTGGAGTTGCTCTCTGGGCTGCCTGCTGGTGCGGTTGAGGGGCAAGAACCGCGGCCGGAGTTCGATCCGCGACTGCGGACGCTGACCGAGCGGGAGGCCGCGAAGGCGGCGGAGCTTACGGCGGCGGGCGAGCCGGCGAGCGTGCGCACGCTGACGCGGATGCGGCAGCGGTATGAGTCCCAGGGGCTATGGGGCCTGGTCGATCACCGTAATACCCGCCCGGCCACGCCGTTCGGGCGCGTCGACGAGCGGGTCGTTGAGGCGATCGCGGCGGCCATGGACGAGCAGGCCGATGCTTCGACCGGCACCCGGGAGCGGGCCTGGCGGCGGGCGCAGGAGATCCTGGCCGCCCGGCATCCCGGGCAGCAGGTGCCGCTTCCGTCCCGCTCGACGGTCTACCGGGTGTTCAGGGACCTGGAGGGCGGACGGCACACGTTCGGGTCGGCGGTTCGGCGGCGCAGTAACGCGAACCGGCCCGTCGCGCCGTTCACCGTGACCGCCGCGCAGCGGCCTGGGGAGATCGTCCAGATCGACACGACGCCGCTGGATGTGATGGCGGTGCTGGATGACGGGGTAACTGGCCGCCCGGAGCTGACGATCACGCTGGATGTCGCGACCCGCACGATCGGCGCGGCCGTGCTGCGCCCGGAGGGCGCCAAGGCGGTGGACGCCGCGGTGCTGCTGGCCCGCATGCTGGTGCCCGAGCCGATGCGGCCCGGCTGGGATCCCGCGCTGTCGATGGCCCGGTCGGTGCTGCCCCATGACCGGCTGACCGCCATCGACCAGCGGCTGACCCTGGCAGCGGCCAAGCCAGTCATCATCCCGGAGACCATCGTGATCGATCACGGGAAGGTCTTCGTGTCGGAGACGTTCCTGTCCGCGTGCCGGACGCTGGGCGTGTCCGTGCAGCCGGCCAGACCTTACACCCCCACCGACAAGGCCATCTGCGAGCGCACCTTCTCCTCGGTGAACACGCTGTTCTGCCAGTACGTGGCCGGATACACCGGCTCGGATGTCACCCGCCGCGGCCGCGACGTGGCGGCTGAGGCAGTGTGGACGCTGCCGCAACTGCAGGATCTGCTGGATGAGTGGATCGTGGCCGGCTGGCAGAACCGGCCGCATGAGGGACTGCGCAGCCCGTACCTACCCGGCCGGGAACTGACCCCGAACGAGGCATACGCCGTGCAGGTGGCGCGGGCCGGCTACCTGCCAGTCCCGCTGGCAGGCGAGGACTACATCGAGTTGCTGCCGGCCTGCTGGCGGGCCATCAACGACTACGGCCTGGTGATCGGCCACCGCACCTACGACTGCCCGGAACTGGGTCCCTACCGGCGCAAGACCTCACCGGTGGCAGCGATGCGCGGCCGGTGGGAAGTGCACTACGACCCCTACGACCTGTCCCGCATCTGGGTCCGCGACCAGGCCGGCGGCGGCTGGATCACGGTGCCGTGGACCCAGCTGCCGATGGTGGCCGCCCCGTTCGCTGACTTCACCTGGCGGTATGCCCGGCAGGTCCTGGCCGGCCGCGGCGGCGACGACACCGACCAGGCCGCCGTCGCGCGCGTCCTGGCCGACCTGCTGCACCGCGCCAAGGGCGGGCCGCCCGACCGGGTGATCGCCCGCACCAGCGCGGCCGCCGCCTCCAGCCGGCTCCCGGAACTGCCGGGCGCGGGCGAAAACGGCACGCCAGATCCCGCCGCGGGCCAGGACGTGACCGCTGACGCCGACGTCGAGCCGTTCGGGGTGTTCGACCCGCTGGCCCAGGAAACGGGCCTGTGGTGACCGGGGACGCCGAGCACTTCCCGCTGACCACCCGGGAAGGCTGGCAGCGGTTCACAGACGCCGAGCCCGCCCAGCCCAAGCTGCTGCCCGGCGGCGGCCTGGACCTGCTCGGCGACGCGGATCGCATGGCCTACGAACACGCCCGGGCGGACTACCACTGCCGGCTGATCGTGGTCGCCACGCCCACCATCAAGCAGGTATATGCCACCGGGCGGCGGCTCGTCCTGCTGAACCGGCATCAGATCAGCGCCCGCCGCGGCCTGATCGTGACCGGCGCGGCCGGGACCGGCAAGACAACCGCGGTCACCCAGCTCGGCCGCAACCACGAGCTGCTGCTGCGGCACCGGCTGGGGCCCCAGGCCGTGACCGGGCGGATGCCGGTGGTCTACCTCACCGTCCCGCCTGCCGCCACCCCGAAAATGCTCGCCTCGGAGTTCGCCCGGTTCGCCGGGGTGCCCGTGCACAGCCGCCAGAACCAGGCCGACATCACCAACGCGGTCTGCGACGTGCTGGCCCGGCTTCGCGCGGACCTGGTGCTGGTGGATGAGATCCACAACCTGAACCTGGCCACCCGCGCCGGAGCCGACGCATCCGACCAGCTGAAATACCTGGCCGAGCGGATCCCGGCGACCTTCATCTACGCGGGCATCAACGCCGAGGGCAGCGGGCTGTTCGCCGGGACCCGCGGCCAGCAGATCGCCGGCCGGCTCGGCGTGATCACCTGCCAGGCCTTCCCCTACGGCACCGCCGCCCAGCGCCAGCAATGGCAGGCGCTGATCGCCACGCTCGAGCAGTCCCTGCGGCTGCGCCGCCATCAGCCCGGCCAGCTGCTGCGGCTGGATGCCTACCTGCACGAGCGCACCGACGGGATGATCGGCAGCCTGTCCCATCTCATCCGCGGCGCGGCCGTGGAAGCCATCCTGGACGGCACCGAGAAGATCACCAGGGAAACCCTGGACCGCGTCGGCCTGGACCATGCCGCCGAGACCACCCGGACCCGCCGCAAGGCCGCCGCCCGGCAACGCCATGCCAGCACCCGCTGAGCCGCTGCGGCGCCTGCCGGTCCCGGTCCGGCTGATCGCACGCGAGACGATCGGCTCGTTCCTGACCCGCCTGGCGTTCGCCAACAGCCTGCGCGTCCCGCACCTGCTCACGCTCGCGGCGATCACCACCGACCAGCGGTCCTTCACCCCGGCCGCCGACGACACCCGCGGCTGGTCGGAATCGGCTCCCGGCCGGATCGCCGCCCTGGCCGGCCGGCCGCTGCCCGAACTGGCCGCCGCTATCCCCCTGCTGGCCAGCATGACGCCCGCGGGCACCGCCCCGCTGCGCGCATGCGGGCACTGCACCGCCGCGAAGAACGTCACCGGGATGGTGATCCTCCGCGCCCGCGCCCGCGACTACCTCTGCCTGCGGCACCAGCAGTGGCTGCGCGGCATCCACCGCCCCAGCCTGACGGCCCTGCCCGAGATCACCGGCAGCCAGCGCCGCCACGACAGGCGCACCGCGAACATCCCCGACCAGGACATTACGCGCGCCCACCAGCAAGCCCGCGGCATTACCGGCCAGTGGCTCGCCGCCGGGTGGCATCCCGCGCTCACCGAACGCTGGCACGACCGGCACCGCCGCCTGGCCGCCGCGCTCCCCAGACCCGAGGCCGTGCTCGCTGACGTGATTACCCACCCCGAGATGCTCGCCGTCGCACGCCTGCTGATCGCCAGCCAGCGCACGCCAGGCATCCGGCCACGGGAAATAGCCGTCCGGCTCGGCTTCCCCTACCCCAGCCGACCGCACCCGCTCGACCCGCTCCAGAACCACCTGTCCCAGTTACGCCGCGCTAAAGGAGGCACCATGGGCATCGACATTCCCGCCAGGCTCCGCGACGAGGACTTCGCCACCTGCCTGGTGAAGCGGTATCTCGCCCCCGATCCTGCAACGGGCCGAGCACGCTACTCCGGCGCATACTTCGAACGGATCGGCGGAGGCGGAGACCGGCCCGAAGTCGCCTACCAGTTCACCGCCGAGGACCTGCTCGCCGTCACCATGCTCAGCGTCCGGATCGAGGGATACCACGCACTGCATGTCCTCAACTACCAGGCCCGAGAGCTCAGCAGCCTGCTCACCCAGATCCCGCTCGCCATCGTGCTGCAAGACCCTGAGGCCGAAGCTCTCATCGCCGAAGACGGGCCAGCCTGGAAACTGTGGAAGGCCGTCCGCCACATCAAGCCGCGCGCCGACGACGACAGCATCGGCCCCATTACGGCCGGCAAGCTGCTGGCACGCAAGCGCCCGGACCTGCTCCCCGTCTACGACAATCGCGTGAGGGACGTCCTCGGCCGACCCCGGCCTGACAACTCATGGTGGCATGACCTCCGGTGCCAGCTCGTTAATGACCACGAACTCGTCCACGAGCTTGAGTCAGTGCGCGCCAGGGCGGACGCCGGCCACATGTCCCTTCTCCGCGTTCTCGACGTGATGTGCTGGATGTTCAGCTGGCCAAG
>PLDT01000360.1:2581-8429 GCA_003136255.1 Actinomycetota bacterium | reverse complement strand
TCGATGTGCTTGGGTCTTGGACGTAGCCTGCGCCCGGGCCCTGAGGCGGGACTGTCGTAGCGCTGAGGCGGGACTGTCGTGCGCTGAGGCGGGCGCGATTTCCGGCATATCTCTCGGCGTGATGAGTTTGCCGGGCTACGGCCGTACGGTGGAGGTGATGGAGGCCCGGCAGTTCGGGGAGCTCGAAGCTGTGGCGGCGGGCGTGCCGGTGCCGGTCCGCGGCGCCAAGCAGCGGCCCTGCTGGCGCTCCAGCGAGTCGGCGGAAGTCCTCGATCGGGGTAGCGGTAATCGGTGGGCCAGCAGGGTCTACCTAATGCGGACGATTGTGCCGTTGTCACGACGCCCCGTCTGCGCGTTTTTCGCCCACGTTTGGCTACGGCGAGCTGGGGAGCGATGACGCCCAGGGTTGGCCGGTCCAGCCGTCGTTGTGAACAAGGTACGCCGCGCCTTGCTGGAAGAGACCCTCCAAGTAGGTCACCTCCTGGCCGAGCGTCTTGGAGCCGAGGAGGTAGCCGTCGTAGGCCTCGGTGAAGAGCACTCCGGGGGCGATGTTGTAACTCGAGGATGTGAACGGGTTGATGATCGCCGGCTTGCCCCATGCGCCCTCGAAGTAGGCCGCGGTGGAGGCTGGTGGGGTGATGCCCTGGATTGCGGGGATGCCGCCGGTCTCGGCCAGCCAGTTTGTGATGTACTGCGGGGCGCTCATGAACTGGAGGAAGAGAAGTGACGCCTTGAGCGCATTCCCGCTCGTATGGGCCGGGATCATGTAGTTTGTCCCGGTGCTGTTGCCCGAGCGTGCGGGGACGTTGGCCGACAGCGTCGTGGTCGCCGTGGTGATCTCGGGGAAGGGCATGCTCCCGATCGGGAAGTGCGCGCTCGCAGCGATCGTCCCATAACCGAAGTCGACGGCGAAGGCCATCGCCGCCTGGCCCGACTCGAACTGGGGAAGCCCGACCCCGTCGCCGGACAGGCCGGTGATGCCCGACCAGTTCTTGGTCGCGCAGCTGTCAAATAGCTGCTTCAACAGCACCACGCTCTCCTTGACGTAGGGGTCACTGGCCGAGAACTTCCCGGTGGCGATCCCCCAGGCCAGGTCCTTGGTGGTGAGCTCGGGGGCCGTGCCTGGCGCACCGGTGACAGTGAAGTGGTTCAGCTCGCTGAACTGCTTCTGGATTAGCTGATCGAGGATCGGCCGGTAGGGAAAGTCCAATCCGATCGCGGAGTTGTCCATCGCCATCGGCGTGTACCCGGCCTTCGCGAGTGCCCCGCAGTCGCCGATGAGCTGCCCGAAGGTGCTGATCGGTGCGGTGATCCCGGCCCGCTTGAAGGCGCTCTTGTTGTAGTACATGGCAATGCCGACGAGATTGAATGGCACCCAGTCGAAGTTTCCCTTGGGATCGAGCACCCCGGTGACCTTCGCCGAGAAGGCCGACTGGTCGAACTGCGAGAGCCAGCTTTTGTGGCCGGCCACGAACGGATTGGGTTGGCTCAGGTACTTGTTGAGCGGGACGACCATGTACGGCTGGTAGGTCGCCTGGTTGAAGACCAGGTCCGGAGCGATGCCGGCGGCCAGCTGAGCCGACTCGACGCCGGAGAACGTGGCGAGCGGCAGCACGTCGGTGTTGACGGTCACGCCCGTCACCTTCTTGAACTCGGCGACGACCTGGGCCCACGGGCGTCCGAAGCTGCTCCCGCTCTGAGTCCATTGGTTGGGCCCCTCAAGGGTGATCGTGGTACCGGCCACGCCTCCGATGAAGTTGCCGGGTACCGCCGGGGCGGTACAGGCGGCGAGGGTCCCCGCCGCCAGGGCTCCGAGTGACAGCAGGATGACGAGGCGCGCTCTGGCTGTCCCTAGCCTCATCGGTGCTCCCTATGCTCGTTGACACTACCCGGCGCCTGCCGGGTGGTCGACCCCGAGCAGGGGCCGCTCGGGCCTGTTGCTGTCTGGAGCAGATCGTCATTTCATAGGCTGACCTCCGTTATGAGAGCGTGGTGCCGTGGTGGGACTGATCAGCGGTCCACCGCGAGACCGCCCTCGATGCCGGCCAGGAAATTCTTGGCGAGCGCCGCGAACAGGATGAGCAGCGGCAGGCTCGCGATCAGATAGCCGGCAAAGAGCGGGCCGTAGGACGTGGTGAGTTCACCCTGGAAGAACTGGACACCGACCGGCACCGTACGCAGCGAGTTCGTGATGATGGTGAGCTCGGGCCAGAAGTAATCGCTCCACACCGATATCACGCTGAACAGAGCGACGGTTCCGATGATCGGTCGCGTCAGCGGCAGGGTGACCGACCAGTAGGTCCGCGCCGGCGACGCGCCATCGATCTGGGCTGCGTCGAACAGCTCCTCGGGCAGGTGCTCGATATATGTCTTCATCAGCACCACGGAGAAGACCGTCTGGGTGGTGAGCTGCGGGATTATCAGGTCGGGGTAGGAGTTGAGCAGACCGAGATCTCGCATCAGCACAAAGAGCGGGATGAGGCTCGCCACGTTCGGCACCATTAGCAGCAGGGCGATGAGGCCGAAGCAGAAGTTGCGGCCGGGAAAGCGGTAACGCGCGAGCACGAAGCCGCTGACCGAGCCGAGCAGAATGCAGCCGAACATGGCGCAGGCGGCGACGATGATCGAGGAAAGGAGGTAGGGCGCCACCTCGCGCCAGGCCGTGGCGAAGTTGCCGAGGTGGAACGGCCAGGACGGTGTCGCTTCGTTCCTGTTGAACTGCGAGTTCGACTTGACTGCCGTCTGGAGCATGTACAGGTAGGGGAACAGCCCGACGAAGGCGAGGCACGACAAGATGGCGGCGGCGGCGAGGTCCGTCAACCGTCTGGGCGTAAGGGGACGTGCCCGCACCCGTGATGGTGGCGCGGGTACGCCGGCCATCAGGGTGCTCCTCTCGGAGTGCGGCGGCGCCCGGTAAGCAGCGTCAGCCCGCTCATGAGCACCATGACGACGAGAAGCGTCGTGGACAGTGCCGCNNGCGTTGTCTGGCCCGCCCTGGGTGGCGATGTACGGGGCGAACCCGTACTGCAGCACGAAGACGACGGCGAGGAAGAACAGCAGCTTGATCTGACGCAGCAACAGCGGCAGGTCGATGACGAGGAACCGCTTCCAGCGCCCCGCGCCGTCGATCGCCGCCGCGTCGAAGATCTCGCCGGGGATGTTCTGGAGGCCGGCACTGAAGATGAGGAACGGCAGGCCGGCAATCCAAGGAAAGTTGATGAAGATCAGCGCCCACAGGGCGGTGTTAGGGTCGCCGAGCCAGTTCTTCTCAAGCGCGGTGAGACCGACCTGGCCAAGGAACCCGTTCAGCACGCCGACGTTGGGATCGTAGATGAACTGCCAGGTAAGGACCTGGATCACCGGGGAGAAGGCGAGCGGGACGATGAGGAGATAGCGGAAGAACAGGCGCCAGCGCGGCCGCGAGAGGGTGATCAGTAGCTCCGCCGCGGCGAGCGGGATCACCCACATCGCCGTCACGGCCACGACGAAGATGATCCCGATGTGGACGAACGCCTCCCACCACAGGCTGTCGTGCCACATGGCGCGGTAGTTGGCCAGTCCGACGAAGGGGGAGCTGAAGCCTGGCTCCCAGTTCGTCAGAGAGTGAACCAGCCCGTTGATGTCGGGGTAGTAGCCGAAGAAGCCGAGGAGCCCGAGCGTTGGGACAAGCGCGAGGTAGACGCCCCAGGGAATACGGCGCCGTCGGCGAAGAACCTCGGGCTGCTCAGCCCTGACTTGCCGAGGGTCACGGGCTCTGTCCGGGCCACCGCTAAGACCGGAGCTCATCTGACCTCATCCGAACACTTAAGGAAACGACCGTCACCCACGCCACTACCGATTGGCCCCAGAGGCAAACCGGCGGACTGGATCGAGCTTCACGTTCAATGTACGAACGGGTGCTGCCCAAGGGCCGGCTGGCGGTGCTGAGGGAACTACCCCGGTTCCCAGTCGAAGAGAAACGTGAGGTGGCGGTCGGGTTCGCTGTCGAGCACGCCGTAGGCGGCGTGCGCCCGGTCGGGCGTGATTGTTCCGCTCACGAGCCGCTCCGTTGCGACGGACCCGGCGACGAGCCGCTCGAGTACCCAGCGCGTGCAGCCGGCAACAGAGCGCTCCTCGCCATAGTGCGGGACCTGCCACTCCCAGCCGCTACGAAGGGACAGGAATCGCTCGAACACGCGGGCCACCACTGAGCTCGCCGCGACTTCCGGCTCGCGTCGCCACGGGGCCCCGACCAACATCACCTCACCGCGGCGAGCGCAGATCTCCGTGGCGAGCAGGACCGCGTGCTGGCTGCCTGAGCACTCCAGCACGAGGTTGGCGCCCGCGGGCGCGACGGCATCGCCGGCTTCCTCTGGTGCGACGACCGTGCTGAGTCCGGAGGAGCGGGCGAGCTCTCGACGACCGGGCGAGCGCTCGACCGAAACCACCCGGTACCCCAAGTCTTGGGCCAACTGGGCGACGAGGTTGCCCACCGGCCCGAGTCCGATCACCGCCACCGTGTCACCGGGCCGCGCAGCGGTGAGCTGCAAGCTGATGCCGCCGATCTGGCCGAGACGGGCAAAGGGCGCAATGTCGAAGTCGATCCCGGCCGGCAGCGGCAGGCAGACGTGCTGGCGGGGGTCAAAGCGGACCACACTCTGGTGCGGGGTGTGCGACAGAACGGGCGTTCCGACCACAAAGCCGCTGTGGAGTCCGGCGGCGAGGACAGTTCCGGCCATGGCGTAGCCCGGATGGAACGGCTGGGGCGGGCGCTGGGCGGGCGGGAGCAGGCCAACGAGGGACTCGCCGCGATAATGGGCCAGCTCGGTGCCCGGGCTGATCACGCTGCGGCAAGCCTGCACGACGACCTCGTGCGGCCCAAGCTCGCGGAGGTCAACGATCACCTCCTCGAGCTCGACCCGGCGGGGCTCGGGGAACACGACGCGCGTCGCAGAGCGCTGATCGGCTGGCGTCGGGGTGGCGGTCATCTGCTCGCCCGGGGTCCTTCCAGTGACCCGCGGGCGGTCATGGAGGGCTCGACCATCGGGTCGGGTGGCAATCTGGGAGCTGGCCTGCCAGGTTATCGAAGTCGTCGTCCATCCCCGCTGGCTGTCGCGTCTGGGCAACGATCCGGTAGGCGAGAGGGTCGCACCCGACGGCAGCGAGGTGCTCGCGGAGCAGGTCGGTGGCTCGCTTGCCATTGCCGGAGGCCGCGGTGCGGACGACCTCAATGTGGTGGCGTTCCCAGTTCATCTGCCCGAGGCTGGGACGTTGGCCTGAGGTTCCGGCAATGGCGTCGAGGTCAGCGAGGGCGAGCTCGAACGCCGGGTCGGCTTCGACGGCGTGGCGTAGCGCTGTGGCAGCTCGGCGGCGGTCGATGGCTCGCTGTGCCTGCCGGTACCACGCCGCGGCCTGCAAGCTTGCGGTGACCGCGCGGCCGTGTTCCTCAAGGGCGGGCCCGGAGGCGTCCAAGTGATCATGCTGGCTGACGGGCTGACCTTGTGTTGGCTGCATGAGTCCCAGTTTGCCTGGCTGGCCTGAGGCGACGCTGAGGTGGCACTGAGATCAACCGCGCGAGGCGAAGCGGGCCGAGAGCGCGGCGACATCCGGCTCGTCGGTGAAACTGGTGAGACTGCCGTACGACAAATTCTGGGCGCGCTGCTGAGCGAGCGCGACGAAAGCCTCGGCGTTGGGGCGGGTCGGCTCGGCGAGCGCCCTGACTGCGGCTACGGCGGTATCGGCGAGCAGTTGTACTGCCGGGTCCCCGCTGGCGGCGGCGGCCTGGCAGGCGTCAGCGGCGAAGACCATCGCGTCGTCTGCTTGGCCCGCGCTGACTGCCCACCACGCCAGGCCGGCGAGGACACCGGTC
>PLDT01000360.1:0-2561 GCA_003136255.1 Actinomycetota bacterium | reverse complement strand
CGTCGTCGCCTTGCTTGGCTCGCAGCGCGGCCAGGCGGGAGAGAATGAACAGCACAAAATTGCGTTGCCCCGCTGCGCGGCACCGCTCCAGGAGCGCTCCGTAGGCCGCTGACGCCCCATCGAGATCGCCTCGCGCGGCGGCGATGCCGGCCAGGATGTTCAGCGGGTCGACTGACAACCAGACCTCCCCTTGGGCGTCGAAGCGCTCGACGCTCGAGCGGGCGGCTTGCTCCGCGTCATCGAACTGCCCCAGCAGCGTCAGGTTCCAGGCCGCTATCCAGTCGTGGACGGCCAGCAGCCAGCCGTGCACAGCCGGTTCCAGCAGATCGTGCGCCTCGCTCAACGCGCCGAGAGATCGTTCGGACTCCTGCGCGCGCATCAGCACCGTGGCGCAGAGCAGCAGCGCTTCCGCTCGACGGGTCTGGTCGCCGCTGGTTCGCAACGCGGCGAGGGCCGCGTCACATTCGGGAACGGCAGCGGCTGGGCTGAACGCCATGCACACGAAATAGCCGTGCCAGACCTGGGCGGTCGCGGCCAGTTCAGGACGGCGCGGCCCCGTCGCGCTGAGCGCGTCACCCAGCCAGCGTGCTCCTTCGACAACGTCGCTGTTGATGAACCATAGCCAGGCCATTCCCGACGCCAACGACAGCGCCGCATCGGCGTCGCCTCTTGCGATGAACCAGTCGAGCGCGGCCCGCAGGTTGCCCAGCTCCGAGGTGAGGCGTTCCCGCCACATCGGCCCGGTGGCACCTCGCAGACCCTCGTGCGCGTCCTCTGCCATCTGCCGGTAATAAGCGCCGTGCCGGGCGCACATGGCGTCAACTTCGCCGGATTCATCGAGGCGGTCCCGACCGTATTGCCACAGCGTCTGGAGCTGAATGAACCGGGCGTCACGACCGGCGTTAGGGGCGGCGACGAGGGACTTGTCGACCAGCCGGCTCAGAACGTCGAGGATCTCGGCCGCCGGCACCTGGTCGTCGGCGCAGACCGCCTCGACGGCGTCCAGGCCGCAGCCTCCGGCGAAGACCGACAGCCGGGCGAACAAGCGGCGCTCGTCTTCGAACAGCAGGTCGTAGCTCCAGTCCACCACCGCCCGAAGGGTTTGCTGGCGCGGGAGGGCAGTGCGGGCACCCACGGTGAGCAGCCGAAAGCGATCGTCGAGCCGTTCCGCCAACGTGGCCAATGTCAGTGAACGCAGTCGCGCGGCGGCCAGTTCGACGGCCAGTGGAAGGCCGTCCAACCGGTGACAGATCTCATTGATCACAGGACCGGTGTGCCCGTCTGCGGTAAATCCGGGTCGCACCGCCCGAGCGCGATCGACGAACAGCTCGACTGCGGCCGGCCGGCCCAATGGGCCCACGGACACCAGGACTTCGCCAGGAACGCCGAGCGGCTCGCGGCTCGTCGCGATCAGCCGCAGACCAGGCACCGTTCCGACCAGCGTCTCGGCCAGGGCTGCCGTCTGGTCTATCACGTGTTCACAGTTGTCGAAGACGACCAAAAGCGACCGCCCGGCCAGGTCGCGCACGATGAGCTCCACCGTCGAGTCCGGCGAAGGCGGGCCAATGAGGCCGGCCGCGGCCACCCCGAGTGCGCCGGCCACAGCCGGCGCAACCCCGTCGGGCTCGGTGACGCTCGCGAACTCGACCAGCCAGGCCCCGTCTCGGTGCTCTTGGCGCAGTGTGGCGGCCAACTCTACCGCCAGTCGGGTCTTGCCCACCCCACCGGGACCGATCAGCGTCACCAGCCGGCTAGAGCGGACCGCCTCGCTCAGCTCCTGGAGTTCCGCTGTGCGACCGACGAAGCTGCTCAATCGCTCCCGCAGGTTGCCCGTTGCCATCGGCGTCGGAACCGCCTCGAGACCTGCCGGGCCGGCTGCGGCGAGTGATGGGTCCTGGGCCAGGATGCGGGCCTCGAGTTCCCGCAGGGCCGGGCCAGGGTCAATTCCCAGCTCGTGGACCAAACGGTCACGAGCTTCGGTGTAGGCGCGCAAGGCCTCGGCCTGGCGGCCGGCCCGGTACAGGGCCAGCATGAGCAGCTCCCACAGTCGCTCGCGAAGCGGATGCTCCCGGCACAACGCCTCCAGTTCGCCCACGAGCTCGCCGTGACGGCCCAATACCAGGTCGGCTTCGGCACGGGTCTCGATCGCCACTAGGGTCAGATCGGCGAGATGCGCTCGTTCGGCATCAGCGAAGCCGGCGTACGCGAACTCGGTAAGCGGCTCCCCCCGTCGCAGCCGTAGCGCTTCGCCCAGCGCGGTTGACGCGAGCGCCGTCTCTCCCTCCTCAAGCAGGCGCTGTCCCTTTGCCACCAGCTGTTCAAAACGGACTGCGTCGACATCATCCGGACCGATATCGAGGGCATAGCCGGCGTCGGAGGTGACGATCGCCGTTGCGCCGAGAGTGCGACGCAGCTGGCCTATCTGGGCCTGCAAGGCGTTTACCGGGTTGGCCACTTGCCCGTCAGCCCACAGCGCGTCGATCAGCCGGTCTGCGCTGACGGGGTTTCCCCGGTGAAGCGCCAGGAGGGCCAGGACCGTTCGCTGCTTGGCGCCCCGGACC
>PLDT01000072.1:19046-35616 GCA_003136255.1 Actinomycetota bacterium | reverse complement strand
CGCCACACTCGTACCGTAACCGCAGGAGCGTAAAGGAGCGGGTCGCCATGACGTCAACCGCGCTGCTCGTGATGGACGTCCAGCAGGGCATCGTCGACCGCGTCGGCGGCGAAGAGAGTAAGGAGTACCTGCCGCGGCTGGCGGGCGCGGTACGGGCCGCCCGCGGAGCCGGGATCAGGGTCATCTACGTGATCATCGGGTTCCGGGCCGGGTATCCCGAGGTCAGCGAGCGCAACAAGAGCTTCGCGGCCGCCGCCCGGACTGGCCGGATGGCCGAGGGCGACCCGGGCTCGGCCATCCATCCCGCCGTCGCGCCGGCCGACAACGACGTCATCGTCACCAAGCGGCGGGTCTCGGCGTTCACCGGCAGCGACCTGGAGGTGGTCCTGCGGGCGGCCGACGTCGACCACCTGGTACTGACCGGCATCGCCACCAGCGGCGTCGTGCTCTCGACGCTGCGTCAGGCCGCCGACCTGGACTACCGGCTGACCGTCCTGGCCGACGGGTGCCTGGACGCCGACCCCGAGGTGCACCGGGTCCTGATGGAGAAGGTGTTTCCCCGGCAGGCCGACGTCGTCCGCATCGCCGACTGGTGAGTACGGTCTATGGGCGTGGACACCATCGAGGAATTCCGGATCGATATTCCGCAGGCGGAGCTGGATGACCTGCGGGACCGGCTGGGCCGGACCCGGTGGCCGGACCAGTTGCCCGGGGTCGGCTGGGACTACGGCATCGCGCTGGACGACGTGCGGGAGCTGGCCGAGTACTGGCGCACCGGGTACGACTGGCGGGTGCACGAGCGGCGGCTGAACTCGTTTCCGCAGTTCACCACCGAGATCGACGGACAGGTGGTGCACTTCCTGCACGTGCGTTCGGCTTCGCCGGGGGCGATGCCGTTGATCATGACGCACGGCTGGCCGGGCTCGGTGGTGGAGTTCATGGAGATCATCGGACCGCTGACCGACCCCGGGGCGCACGGGGGTGATCCGGGCGACGCGTTTCACATGGTCGTTCCGTCGATTCCGGGGTTCGGGTTCTCCGGGCCGACCCGGGAGCGGGGCTGGAACGTGACGCGCGTGGCGCGGGCGTGGGACTCGCTGATGGGGCGGCTGGGATACCAGCGGTACGGCGCGCAGGGCGGGGACTGGGGCTCGGCGATCTCCCGGGAGCTGGGCGTGATCGTGCCGGAGCAGATGATCGGGGTGCACCTGAACATGCTCTCGCCGTACGTATCGGGCGACCTGCCTGCCGACCTGAGCGATTCGGATCGGGCGCGGGTGGAGCGGCTGCGGCGGTTCCGGCTCGCCGGGAGCGGGTACTCGGCGATCCAGTCCACCCGGCCGCAGACTGTGGGCTACGGGCTCACCGACTCACCGGCCGGGCAGCTGGGCTGGATCGCGGAGAAGTTCGGCGAGTGGACCGACGGCGGGCTGTCCGCGGTCGACCGCGACCAGATGCTGACCAACATCAGCGTGTACTGGCTGACGCGGACGGCCGGGTCGTCGGCGCGGCTGTACTACGAGGCGGCCCGGTCCCGCGCCTCGGGGCCGCCCGCTCCCTCGACCGCGCCCACCGGGGTGGCCGTCTTCCCCGAGGAGATCGCGGCACCGGTCCGGCGGCTGGCCGAGCAGACCAACAACATCGTGCACTGGTCGGAATTCGACCGGGGCGGACACTTCGCGGCCATGGAGGAACCCGACCTGCTGATCGGCGACGTACGGGAGTTCTTCCGGCCGCTGCGATGAGGATCACCGAGCGCGAGCTCAACCGGGCCACCCTGGCCCGCCAGCTCCTGCTGGAGCGCTCGCCGCTGAGCCTGGCCGACGCCGTGCGGCGCGTGGTGGCGCTGCAGGCGCAGCAGCCCGCCTCCCCGTACGTCGCGCTATGGAACCGGCTGGCCGGCTTCGAGCCCGCCGAACTCGACGCTGCGTTCGCCGACCACCGGGTGGTACGGGCGCAGCTCATGCGCATCACCATGCACGCGGTTCATGCTGATGATCACCAGGCCTTCCGGGAGGCCATGGACCCGACGCTCCGGGCCTCCAGGCTGGGCGACCCGCGATTCACGGCGTCCGGGCTCACGGGGGCTGACGCCGACGTGCTGATCGGCGGATTGCTGGACTTCGCCGGGCAGCCACGGACAAACGCAGAATGCGAGGACTGGCTCGCGCGGCGGCTGGGCGCACCCATGCCGCCCCTGGCGTGGCGGATGCTGCGGCAGTATGCGCCGCTGTGGCATGTGCCGGGCGGGGGGCCGTGGTCGTTCGGCAGCCGGGACTACATGGCGGCACGTCCCCGGCCGGTGCTGGCCGACGCGGACGCTTCGGGTCTGGGGCTGCAGACCCTGGTCCGGCGGTACCTGGAGGGGTTCGGCCCGGCGTCGATCCCGGACATGGCCCGGTTCGCGCTGGTCCAGCGGGCCCGGGTTAGGGCGGCGGTGCAGGCGCTGGGCGGCTCGCTCGTGCAACTGGAAGGACCCGACGGCACGGTGCTCTACGACGTGCCCGGCGCCGCGCGCCCGGCCGGCGACACCCCGGCGCCGCCGCGGCTGATGGCGATGTGGGACAGCATCATGCTGGCCTACTTCGACCGAAGCCGCGTCATCCCGGCCGGTTACCAGCGGCTCGTCACCCGGACGAACGGCGACGTGCTGCCCACCGTGCTGGTCGACGGGTACGTGGCCGGCGTGTGGCGAGCGGTCCGGGACGGGATCGAGGTGACGGCCTTCCATCCGCTGCCCGGGTTCGTCTGGGCTAGGCTCGCCGCCGAGGCCGGGGCGCTGACGCTGTTCCTGGCCGACCGCGAACCGGAGGTCTATCGCCGGTACCACCACTGGTGGGCCAAGCTTCCCGACCTGCCCGGCGCGCAGACCCGGCTGCTGCCCGGCTCCTGACAAGGCGGCCGCGTCTGCACTAGAGTTCTTGACTGAACATTCGGTCGGTTTTTGCCGGTGCGGGCCAGTGTTTTGGCTTCGGTGGGGAGGGCTTGGATGCAGGCGGGCGTGCGGCGCGGCCGACCCGGTCATGACCTGGAGTCGGTGCTGGGCGGCGCGGTCAAGGTGTTCAACGAGCGCGGCTACGACGGGACGAGCATGGAGGACCTGTCTCGCGAGCTGGGCATCACCAAGTCGGCGATCTATCACCACGTGGCGAGCAAGGAGGAGTTGCTCCGGCTGGCCACCGGCCGGGCGCTGGACGGGCTGTTCGCCGTGCTCGACGAGATCTCGGCGCTGGACGCGCCCGCCATCGCGCGGCTGGAGGAGCTGACCCGTCGCAGCGTGCTGCTGCTGGTGGCGGAGTTGCCGTTCGTCACGCTGCTGCTGCGGGTCCGGGGGAACACGACAGTGGAACGTCAGGCGCTGGCCCGGCGGCGTTCGTTCGATGCCGTGGTAGCGGACCTGGTGACGCAGGCCAGGGACGAGGGCGACCTGCGGCCCGACGTCGACCCGGTTCTGGTCGCGCGGCTGCTCTACGGGATGATCAACTCGGTGGTGGAGTGGTACCGGCCGCGGGGCGGACGGCCCGGGGAGCTGGCGGACAGCATCGTCGCGGTCGCGTTCGACGGGCTCCGGATCAAGCCCTGACGCTTCGGTTCTTTGGAGGTCGACATGGCGACTGAGCTGGTCTTGCTCGGGACGGCGGGCGCGCCGCTGCCGGTGGCCGGGCGTGGCGGGATCTCGTCGGCGGTCATCGTCGACGGGCGGGTGTTCGTGGTCGACTGCGGGCGCGGTTCGCCGTCCGCCTTCGTCGCCGCGGGACTCGACTTCACCGGCCTGGAAGCGGTGTTCCTGACCCATCTGCACGTCGACCACATCGGTGACCTGCCGGGCATGCTCCTGTACCCGTGGGGGGTGCGAGGCTCGCTGCCGCCGGTCCGGGTGTACGGTC
Organism: Actinomycetota bacterium; assembly: GCA_003136255.1. Classification (GTDB taxonomy): domain Bacteria; phylum Actinomycetota; class Actinomycetes; order Streptosporangiales; family Streptosporangiaceae; genus Palsa-504. Next base: position 31,729 of record PLDT01000072.1, on the reverse strand, counting down.
CGTCGCGGCCGGCGGCGCTGCCGGAGGGCGACGCCGTCTTCCACCGCGTGACCACGATCCATCCGGAGCTACCCGACCCCGGCACGGCGGATCTGGTCGAGCACATCCTGGCCGGCTTCGCCTACCACCTGAACGTCATGCCATTGGATGCCCGGATGCCGGACGCGGGCTCGCTGGTGCGGGGCATCGACGTGGCGGTCTCGGCGGGGGCGGCCCCGGTGGTCGTCTTCGAGGATGGCGCGGTGCGGGTCAGGGCGGTGGCGGTCATGCACGGCCGGGCGGTCCCGGCGCTGGCCTACCGGTTCGACACCGCGGACGGCTCGGTGGTGTTCTCCGGCGACACCGCCGTGAACGAGCACCTGATCGCGCTGGCCCAGGGGGCGGACATCCTGGTGCACCAGGTGGCCGACCTGGGCTACCTCAGGCGGCACGGCACGGACGAGGCCGAACTGGCCCGGATGGCCGCGCTGCACACCGACGTCAGCCAGGTCGGCGGGGTGGCTGAACGGGCCGGGGTCCGTGAGCTGATCCTCAGCCACTACCTGCCGGCCGACCCGGGCGCGGTCACGGACTGGGCCCAGCGAGCCGGGCAGGGCTTCGGCGGTAAGACCACCGCGGGCCATGACGGCCTGCGGCGTTCGTTGCCCCTGCGGTCGTTAGTCCGTTACGGGTAGCTCACCACGTCCACCGGTTCGACCGTACCCGGGTGGGTTGAGGTCACCGGGCCGCCGGTGCCGTTGATGATCGAGTTGTCGCCGCCGGAGCCGGCGATCCACACCCCGAAGATGTCGTGGAACTGCACACCGGGCGTGTCCGGGGACTGGAAGGCCTCGGCGTTGTACAAGGTGGCGGAGGTTTGGGTGAACGACACGTAACTGCCCATGCCGTAGCCCTGGAACGTCTTGACGCCCGGGCTGACGAGGAAGGCGGGGTAACCGTCCTGGGTCGGCGATGCCATCCAGGCCGACTGGGCGGGCGGGTCGTAGGGCAGCTCGTTCTGGAAGAAGATGTCCGTGCCGCCCTGGCCGCTCCAGGTCACCTCGTACTTCTGGTAGTGCTCGACGGCCAGGCCGTAGGCGGTCACGTCGTCTCCGGTCACCACGAGGCCGGAATTGCCCTGGTTTTGGGTCCAGCCCACGTCATTGCCGTGGTCGGCACGCCAGGCCCACACGTCGTCGATGATCGAGTTGGACGCCTGGTCAAGCAGGCTGACCGTCGCCGAAACGGGGGTGGTCTCGGCGCCGCCGACGCGGAAGAAGACGTCCTGGATCAGGTCCGGGCTGCTGGCGTCGGCTGGCCCCGGCACCCCCACCGAGAGCAAGGCCGGCGAGTTGACCGGGCCGGCGTCGAAGATCAGGCCAGACAGCTTCACCCCGTTGTTAGGCAGCACGACCATAGCGGCGTTGCCGTGCTGAGGTACCAGGGTGGCAAAGCCCAGGCCCAAGATCACCGTGTCGGGACGGCTGACCACGATGGGCAGGTCCAGGTCGTAGACACCGGGACTGAGGATGAGGTTCTTACCGTAGGCCAGCGCGAGGTCGATGGCCACGACGGGCGTGCTCGGGTTGGCCACGAAGAAGCTGGACAGCGGGACCGACGTGCCGGCCTCGGTGCCGCTGGACCAGGACGGGCCGGACGAATCATGCTGCACCGCGGGGACGAAGACCTGGTAATCGCCCTGCGAGTCGGTGTAGAGGAAGGGCTCCTCCTCGGTTACCGGGCTCGTCGGCACCACCGTGTTCTGCTGGCACTGGCCGCTGAAGGCAGCCGCGGGCGCGCCAACGACGCCGGAGTAGACCAGGTTCCACAGGCCGTTCGGGCAGCCGTTGGCCCCGCCGATGACGGAGTTGCGGACCATGTACTGCTGGTTACCGTAGAAGTCCAGGTCGCCGCTGACCTTGCTGTCGGCGATGTAGCCGCCGCTGGCGTAGTCGTCAGCCGCGCAGTAGTCCTGGAAGACGACGCTGCCGTTGATGATGGCGCGCCTGATCGGGTCCGCCTGGGATGCCGACCAGGACTCCTCGCTGTTGGCGCAGCCGGCCCCGTAGGCGTCAAGCACCGGGGGCGCGTAGGCCGGCGTTGAGCTCGGCAGGTCCACGTTGAGTTCCAGGTTGGACAGCGACCGCCAGAAGTTATCGTCGGAGTTGCAGTTGCTGGTCCCGGCGGTGCACAGGTTGTTGAACACCTCGATGGCGCCGTCCACCACCGTGTCCTGCGGCATGGCGCCCAGCCCCGCGACCTCGGTGTAGTAGCCGACCTGGAAGACCAGCGGGTCGGTCGCGGACCCGTACGTACCGGGCTGGAAGAACACGGCGTACCGCTGGCTGTCGAACTGGCTGGCCACCGGGACCTGCTGGACGGCGATGTTGTTCAGGTCGGTCTGGATGGTGGCCTGGCTCATCGTGTCGCTGAACACGCACACGTTGGGGCCGAAGGCGGCCACGGTCGCCCCCGGGCATACCGAGGAGACAGGAGGCAGGGCGGACGCCTGGGCGGGCAGGACCGCGGCTCCCGCGCTGAGCGGGGCAGCGGCCGCGCTGAGCGGGACGGCGGCCAGGCCGGCGGCGGCCAGGGCCGCCACCGCGAGCAGAGCTAGCTTTCGGGGAACGGCGCCACCCGCAGGGCGGTTGGAGGCGAATCCAGGCTGGCTGACCTTACGCATGACAGCTTCCTCCCGTTTCTGACGTCCCCTTCAGCGCCCGCTGCATGACGACGTTTACGCGCGGGAATGATATCGGCCTTAACCCAGTCCTGGCGCGTTAACACGCGCTACTGGTCGAAGTCGAGGACGACACGGTCGGCGGCTGGGTGCGACTGGCAGGCCAGGACGTACCCGGCGGCGAGTTCGGCGGGTTCGAGNNTCGGCCCGGTACCGCAGGGTCGCTTCCAGGATCGAGGAGCCGTCCTCGGGCAGCACGAAGGCCTGCGAGCGGCCGTCGAGCATGACGGTGACCTCCGCGCCCGCTTCGGGCTCCGCCGCCGAGGCGGCTGAGGCGCGGCTGCTGGCGGTGGGTGGCGGGCCGACGAAGAACAGCTCGCGGTGGATGTGCTCGTCGTCGGCCCCATGGCCGAGCAGGACGTCGCGGGCCACGTCGGTCATCGGCAGGGGCCCGCACAGGAACCACTCGTCGACGTCCTCTGGGATGACGAGATGGTCCAGGATGCGGTCCAGTCGGCCAGCGTCGAGCCGGCCGGAGAGGATCTCGACGTCCAGGGGTTCCTCGTCGAGCACGTGGATCAGCTGGAACCGGTCCAGGTAGCGGTTCTTCAGGTCTTCGAGGTCCTCCAGGAACATGATGTTCAGGGTGGTGCGGTTGACGTAGATCAGGACCGCGCTGCTCTCGGGCTCGACCTCCAGGACGGTGCTGAGGATGGACAGCACCGGCGTGATGCCCGAGCCGGCCGCGATCGCGCCGTACCGCTTGCGCTGACCGGGCTGCAGGGCGGTGGAAAAGCTGCCGGTCGGCGTCATGATGTCCAGGACGTCGCCGGGGCGGAGGCGTTCGGCCGCGTAGCTGGAGAAGACACCGTCGGGGATGCGCTTGACGCCGATCCGCAGCCGCCGTCCTCCGTCGGTGGCCGGGGCGCAGATGGAGTAGTTACGCCGTACCTCGTCGCCGACCACCGGAGACCGGATCGACACGTGCTGCCCGGCCTGGAAGCGGAACTGTTCGCGCAGCTCCGCCGGGACGTCGAAGGTGATGGCCACCGCGTCGTCGGTAAGCCGCTCGACGCAGGCCACGCGGAGCGGGTGGAACACCGAGCGGCGGCGCGGGCCCGCCGGCGCGTCGGCCATCAGATCGCCTTGAAGGAGTCGAAGGGCTCGGCGCAGGACCGGCAGGTCCACAGCGCCTTGCACGGCGTCGAGCCAAAGCGGCTGACCTCGCGGGTGTCGGCCGAGCCGCAGTGCGGGCAGCGGACCGAGAACGCCAGCATCACCGGGCCTTCGGCGGCGTGCGCGGCGGGACCGGGCGGGGCGATCCCGTATTCGCGCAGCTTGCGCTGCCCGCTGTCGCTCATCCAGTCCGTCGTCCAAGCCGGGGCCAGCACGGTGCGGACGCGGACCTGGTCCGCCCCGGCCCGGCGCAGGGCGACCCGGACGTCAGCCGCGATGACGGCGGTGGCCGGGCAGCCGGTGTAGGTGGGGGTGAGGTCGACCTCGACGGCTCCGTCGCCGGCGATCCGCAGGTCCCGGATTACGCCGAGGTCGCCGAGGGTCAGGACGGGCAGCTCGGGGTCCGGCACCGCGCGGGCCGCAGCCAGCAGCGTGGCGCGGTCTGGCGTGGCGCGGTTTTCGGCGGTCGGCGTGGCGCGGTTTTCGGCGGCCGACGCGGTGCGGGCGGCGTCACTCACCAGGTCGCCCCAGGGTGTGAGCGGTGCAGGTGCTGCATCTCGGCCAGCAGGTGGCCGAGGTGCTCGGTGTGCAGGCCGTCGCGGCCGCCGCGGGAGCGCCAGCGCGGCTCGGGTTGGTGACACGTCGCCTCGCTGAGGACCTCGGTGATGTAACGCTGCCAGGCCGGTCGCAGCGCCGCGGGGTCGGCCGCGACGCCGGGCAGCTGGTCCGCGGGGTCGAAGAGCTCGTCGGTATACGGCCAGACCTGGTCGAGGCCGGCCTGCATGCGCGCGTGGGACAGGTCCGTGCCGTCGCCGAGACGCAGCACCCACTGGGTCGCGTGGTCGCGGTGGTAGGCCACTTCCTTGACCGCCTTGCCGGCCAGCCCGGCCAGGGTCGGGTCGGCGCTGGTGAGCAACGCGGTGTAGAGCTCGTACTGATAGGCGGAGAAGACCAGCTGCCGCGCCATCGTGACGGCGAAGTCGCCGTTCGGGATCTCCACCAGCTGCACGTTGCGGAAGTCCCGGTCGTCCCGCTGGTAGGCCAGGTCATCCTCGTCACGGCCGGCACCCTCGACCTCGCCCGCGTAGCTGAGCAGGGTCCGTGCCTGGCCGAGCAGGTCGAGCGCGATGTTGGCCAGGGCCACGTCCTCCTCGATCTGCGGGGCGCGCGCCACCCACTCGCCGAGCCGCTGGGCCAGGATGAGCGCGTCGTCTCCCAGCGCCAGCGCGTACGCGGCCAGGGGCAGCAGTGTCCGGACGCCGGTCACAGGTGCTTGGCCCCCTCGGGCACGTCGTAGAAGGTCGGATGCCGGTAGACCTTGTCCGCCGCGGGGTCGAAGAACGAGTCCTTCTCATCCGGGTTGTTCGCGACGATCGCGGCCGACGGCACCACCCAGATCGACACACCCTCGCCACGCCGGGTGTAGACGTCGCGCGCGTTGCGCACGGCCATCGCGCCGTCCGGGGCGTGCAGGCTGCCGACGTGCTGGTGGGCCAGGCCGCGCCGGGCGCGGACGAACACCTCCCAGAGCGGCCAGCCGCGCTTGCTGTCGTCGTTCATGACGCGCGCACCTGTTGCTGGCTGGCGTGCTTATCCGCGTGTTTGTCCGCGTAGGCCTGGGCCGCCTCGCGGACCCAGGCGCCGTCGTCATGGGCCTGGCGGCGCCGGTGCAGGCGCTCGGCGTTGCATGGCCCGTCGCCGCGGATGACGCGAGCGAACTCGTCCCAGTCGATCGCGCCGAAATCGTAGTGGCCGCGTTCGGCGTTCCAGCGCAGATCCTCGTCGGGGACGGTCAGGCCGAGCACCTCGGCCTGCGCGACGGTCATGTCGACAAAGCGCTGCCGCAGCTCGTCGTTGCTGAACCGCTTGATGCCCCAGGCGCTCGACTGGGCCGAGTGGGACGACTCCTCGTCGGGGGGCCCGAACATCATCAGCGACGGCCACCAGTAGCGGTTCACCGCGTCCTGGGCCATCGCCTTCTGATCAGGTGTTCCACGGGCGAGGGTGTGCAGGATCTCGAACCCCTGGCGCTGGTGGAACGACTCTTCCTTGCAGATGCGGACCATGGCCCGGGCGTACGGGCCGTAGGAGCAGCGGCACAGCGGCACCTGGTTCATGATCGCCGCACCGTCCACCAGCCAGCCGATCGCGCCGACGTCGGCCCAGTTGAGGGTCGGGTAGTTAAAGATGCTGGAGTATTTCTGCTTTCCGGCGTGCAGCAGGTCGAGGAGCTCCTCGCGGTCGATGCCGAGCGTCTCGGCGGCGCAGTAGAGGTATAGGCCGTGACCCGCCTCGTCCTGGACCTTCGCGATCAAGATGGCCTTGCGGCGCAGGCTGGGCGCGCGGGTGATCCAGTTCCCCTCGGGCTGCATGCCAATGATCTCCGAGTGCGCGTGCTGAGCAATCTGCCTGATCAGCGTCTTGCGGTACGCGTCCGGCATCCAGTCGCGGGGCTCGATGCGCTGGTCGGCGGCGATGAGCTGATCGAAGCGCTGCTGGGCGTCCTGGTCTTGCGGGCCGTCCGAGCCGCCCGCGGTGCCGGTGTCGTAGTTGCCGTACACGGCGCCTCCCGTCTCTCCCTCTGGCAGGCTACTCTTTACCGAACGTTCGGTCAATAAATAGGGCGGCTCGGGCGGGTGCGAGCAGGATATTTACGTGACGACCAGGCCGGCGGAACGTACCCTGGCCGTATATGCACGCTTCTGTCACCGTCACCCCCGTGCAGTTGCCCGAACTGCTCCTGCATGTCGCGGTGGTAAGGCCGGTTTTCATCTGGGGGCAGCCAGGCATCGGCAAGTCCAGCCTGGTCGAGGAGTTCGCCGCGCAGGTCGGACTGGAGTGCCACACGTTGCTGGGCACCCAGCTCGCGGCCGAGGATCTAATCGGCGTGCCGCGGATCATCGGGGAGGGAGACCAGGCGCGCAGCCGGTTCTGCCCGCCGGAGGCCATTGCGCGGGACGAGCCTTACGTGCTCTTCCTGGACGAGCTGAACGGGTCAAGCCATGAAGTGCAGAAGGCGTTCTACAGCCTGATCCTGGACCGGCGGCTCGGTACCTACACGCTGCACCCGCAGTCCGTGGTGATCGGGGCGGGTAACCGGAGCCAGGACTCGGCCATCGTGCGGCCGATGTCGTCGGCCCTGATCAACCGGATGGTGCACGTCCACCTGGTGAGCAGCCCCCGCGACTGGCTGGTCTGGGCGCGGCGCAGCGGCATCCACCCGTGGGTTATCGACTACATCAGCCAGCGCCCGGATCACCTGACGACGGCGCCGCCGCGGCATGAGGAGCCGTTCTCGACCCCTCGTGCCTGGCACATCCTCTCCGACCTGCTCCACTCCTACGGGGCCGGCTCGGCGACCGGACCGGAGATGCCTGACGAACTGCTGCGGATCCTCGCGCTGGGCACGGTATCGCCGTCGCACGCGGGGCAGTTCCGTGGTTACGTCCGCCAACTCCGGCACGCCTGGTCGCTCGACGCGCTGCTGAAGGGGACGATGCACTGGCCGTCCGATCCTGCCGAGCGCGATGTCTGCTACTTCCTGGCGCAGGGCTTGCGGGCCCGGCTGGCCAAGGAGCTTCCGGCGTCGCGGGCTCAGCTGGGCGGCGGCACGGTGCAGCTCGCTCATCGCGCGAAGGCCCTGCTTACCGAGCTGGCCGAGATCAGCGTCGAGGCCGCCCAGCTGGTCGTGGCCGATGCGCAGGACGGCGTGAGCGAGGACGGCAGCGACGCCCGGCTGCCGTCGTGGTTCATGGTCGAGGTGGTGCGCGACCTGCCGCGGCTGGCCGCCGCGCGCGACGGGGCCAAGGTCTAGCCGTGTCGGCAAAGGGGCGCCAGCCCCGGCGGCCCCGCGCTCGGTCCGACCCGGCCACCGAAAACAGGAAGCACGGCCTGGACCTCATCCGGCGGCACCCGCTGTTTGCGCCGCTGGCATACCGGGCCGTCTGGAGCGCCAGCCAGGATGATGACCGGTGCCCGCCGCAGGGGTGGGCCATGGCCACCAGCCTCGGCTACGTCTACCTGAATCCGCGACGGCGAGGCGAGCCGGAGGAGTGGGCGTGGGTCGCGGCGCACTGCCTGCTCCACCTGGGTTTCGACCACCTGGCGGAGCAGCACCTGGCGGGCTGGCGCGCGGCCACTGGCCTGCCGTCGGTCTCCGCGGCGCGCTCGGGCGCGGCCTTTGACGCGGCGTGGAACCTCGCCGCCTGCGTGACCGTCAACCGGTTCCTGTCTCACCTGAAGGTCGGCCGGCCGCCCGAGGGACTTGGCGGGCCCTCCAGCTACGATCACCTGGCCGGGGCCACCGTGGGCGAGGATGCCTTGGCGGAACGGCTGCGTTCCCTGGCCAATCCGCCCGACCTAGGCGGAGCCGGGACCGCGGGGCCAGGCGGTGACCTGCGCTGGGAGGGCGTTCCCTCGCCCCGGAGCTGGCGAGGGCCGGCGAACTGGCCCGACCTGCTCGCGGCCGGGCTGGCCAGCGCGGTCGGCGCCGCCGTGGATGTCGCAGGCGGCGTGACCGATCAGCTGGCGGGCGGGGACGGGCGCAAGACGCCGTGGCGGCAGGCGCTCAACTGGTTCATCTCCTCCTACCCGCTGCTGGGCGCGCTCGCCGCCGCGTTCAAGCTGGTCGAGGACGCCGAGGTGTGCCGGCTGCACGGCATCTCGGTCGCGGCGATCAGCCCAGCCGCCGCCGAGCTGTACGTTAACCCGCTGTGCGGGCTGGAAGATGGCGAACGCCGGTTCGTCATCGCCCATGAACTGCTGCACGCGGGGTTGCGGCACGACACCCGCAGCGGCGGCCGGGATCCCTGGCTGTGGAACGTGGCCTGCGACTACGTGATCAACGGCTGGCTGGCCGAGATGGCGGTGGGCGATCTCCCGGACAGCGCGCTGCACGACGCCTCGCTGCGCGGCAAGTCCGCCGAGGAGGTCTACGAAGAGATCGCCGCTGGCCGGCGCCGTACGTGGAAGCTCGCGACCTTGCGCGGCCCCGGGGCGTGCGACATCCTGCCCCGGCGGCTGGCCGGGGCGGCTGACCCGGCGTGGGGGGTGGATCTCGACGAGTTCTACCGGCGCTGCCTGGCCGATGGCATCGACTACCACCGCGGGCAGGGACGCGGCCTGCTCCCCGCCCGGCTCGTGGAGGAGATCCGCGCCTTGACGGAGCCCCCGGTGCCCTGGGACGTCGAACTGGCCCGGTGGTTCGATGATCACTTCGTGCCGGTGGAGCGGCGCCGCTCCTACGCCCGGGCGAGCCGCCGCCAGTCCGCGACGCCAGACATTCCCCGCCCCGGCTGGCACCTGCCGGAGGAGCTCGTGCAAGGCCGGACGTTCGGCGTCGTCCTGGACACGAGCGGCTCGATGGACCGGCGGCTCCTCGGGAAAGCCCTCGGGGCCATCGCCTCCTACGCGGTCACGCGGGACGTGCAGGCCGTGCGGGTGGTCTTCTGCGACGCCGAGGCACACGACAACGGCTGGATGCATCCGCTCGACATCGCCGGCCGGGTGCGGGTCCGCGGACGCGGCGGTACCGTACTGCAACCCGGCGTCGACCTCCTGGAGCATGCGCCGGACTTCCCGAAGGACGGCCCGATCCTCGTCATCACGGACGCCTGGATCGACCGGGTCCGGATCAAGCGGGATCACGCGTTCTTGATCCCGGCCGGAGCCGTCCTCCCCTTTCCGGCGCGGGGACCGGTGTTCCGCTTCTCCTGAGGAGCCCGCACGATCGCAGGTCACCCGTGCTGCCGGTCGGCGGCCGTCTCGGCGGCGCTGGTGGCCTTCAGCCCGGCCAGCAGTACGTTGAGGCGGTTCCGGATGGTCTGAGGTCTCGGGCCAGGAGATTACGCTTCGGGGAACGGAGGAAAATAGTGGTCATGGGTAGCGCGCCTCACGATCCCGCGACGGATAGACCGCGGGAGTGGCTGGCGTTGCCCGGTGGCGGGATTCGGCCGGTCGTCTCCGTTCCAGGCTCCGGCGGCATCGCCGAGCTGCTGGCTTATGGTGCATGGCTGGCCCGCTTGCGGCCGGCCTGCCGGTGCGGCAGGCCACGCCTGGGTTCGGGCCGGACCTGCGGAAGCGCGCAGTGCGTAGCCGAGCTCCGCGTACAGGAGGCCGGCACTTAGCCCGGGAGACTTGGCGAGTGCGGCCGTCCGGCCGTGGCCGTCTTAAGACGGCGGGCAGCTACCGGCGGTGATGTCTTGCTGCCACCCGGTCTTGTCGAGCGCGTACTCCACCTCGCCGAACTGGTCGCCGTCGATGGGGTAAGGCCAGGGCTGATGGAAGGTCCGCACCAGCTTCAGGCCTGCCTTCTCCATCACCCGCCGCGAGGCCGCATTTACCGCCATCGCCTCCGCCACCACCCGCTGCACGCCGTACTCGGTGAAGCCCTTGCGGATCAGCGCGCGCGATCCCTCGGTGGCATAACCCTTGCCCCAGGCTGACTTGCACAGCCGGTAACCGAGTTCGACCTGGCCGGGAGGGGAATCCTGACGCGGCCGGAAATGGAACCAGCCCAGGAATTCCCCGGTTGTCCTCTCGATGGCCGCCCAGAATCCATAGCCCTCGTACCGCTGGTAATAACCGAGGAATGCGGGCAGGACCTCGTTCTGGATCTCCTCACGGGACGTGGGCATCCCGCCGGTGACAAAGCGCATGACCTCGGGATCGGCATCCAGGTTCACCAGGTTGTCCGCATCCGCACTGGTGAACCGGCGCAGTACCAACCGGTCCGTCTCAAGGAAAACCTGCATCGTCCGCCCCTTCCGATACCGTACATGCCGTTTCCGCGGGGGACGCCTTGTGCATTCTTTCACGAGGCGCTTCCGCGGGAACGCCTTTACATGGCGCGCGCCGCCGGGGTTCCCGCGCTGAGCGGTAACGTTCCCGGAACGGTGCGGGCGTACGTTGTGGTTATGCGGGAGGCGCAGCCGGCCACGGGGCCGGTACCGGTGACGACGGAGGTCGCGGCGCCCCGCTTCGGTGTGGCATCATCCGCGGCCGCGGTAGTACTGGTCGTCCTTGCTGTGGTGCTTGCTGCCGCCTCAGTGCCGCTTTACGCCCTGACGCACCAGAACTGGCAGGTGAACGGCGGTCAGAACATCGCTGTGGCCGTGCTCTTCTCGGCAGTGGGCTTCGTCATCGTCCGCCGGCAGCCCCGCAACGCGATCGGCTGGATCCTGCTCACCGCCCCCGCTGGCCTCCAGCTGCTCCCGGCGGATGCCGCGTCCTATGCGCTGCTGGCTTACCGTCTGGGCCACCGCCTGCCGTTTGGCGCGGTCGCCCTGCTGCTGGAATATTCCTGGGCGCCGGCCATCGTCCTGCTCGGGCTCGCGATCCTGCTGTTCCCCGACGGGCGGCTCCCGTCGCCGCGCTGGCGCCCAGTGCTGTGGTCCTACCTGGCGGTGGTCGGGTGCTACGCGGGGGGCACATATGCGCTCGCGGCTACCGCCCTTACCGCGCGCCATGTACGCGTCGACTCAGACGGGAATCTCACGGCCATTTCGTCGGCCACCTTCTACTGGCTGATCTTCCCGGTGATCGCCGCCTTCATGCTGTCGTTCGTCGCTGCGCAGGTGCTGAGCTGGCGGCGCTCGTCGGGAGAGCGGCGCCAGCAGCTGAAGTGGCTGCTGAGCGGCGCCGCCGTCCTTGCCGTTTCCCAGATCATCTTCCAGCCGGTACTGGCGCGCTACCCGGATCTGCCTCAGGTCCAGCTGGTTCTCGGCTTTCTGGTCGGGCTCGGCGCGGCGGCGCTTCCGGCCAGCATGGCCGTGGCCATCTTGAAGTACCGGCTGTACGACATAGACCGGATCATCTCCCGGACCCTGTCGTACGCGATCGTGACCGGCCTGCTGATCGGGGTGTACACGGGACTGGTCCTGCTGGCCACCCAGGTGTTCCAGTTCCGCACTCCGGTGGCGGTGGCCGCCGCCACGCTCGCGGCGGCGGCATTGTTCAATCCGCTGCGGCAGCGGGTGCAGCGGGCGGTGGACCGGCGGTTCAACCGGGCCCGCTATGACGCCGACAAGACCGTGGCGGCATTCGCGGCGCGGCTGAAAGACGCCGTCGACCTAGACGCGGTCCAGGCCGACCTGGCCGGTGTGGTGCACCAGGCCCTGGAACCTGCCCACGTTTCGGTGTGGATGAGTCAGCGCTAGGGTTCGGGACTGGCTGGACCCCGGCCTGGGCGGGGGGCTGGGTCACTGCCGGTGCGGACGACGGCGATCACGCCGAGCAGTGCGGTGAGCGGGACGACCAAGGCGATGAAGTCGGCGCCAGTGAGGTTGCCCAGCGCGTCGAGAGCCCCGGCGAAGCCGATGACCAGGATGGCGACGACGACCAGGCCCCATCCGTGCAGGAACAGGCGCAGCGGGAACGGCGACGCGCCCGGGGTCACGTCGGGCACGGCGGTGACGGACTTCGTCTCGCGGCGCTCGGTGAGACCTTCGCGCACCCGGACGTGGAGCATCAGGTCGCCGGGCCGGTCGGCGATGAGGAGCAGTTCGTCGGAATGGGCGGGGTCGGGTGCCTGAGACACCGAGCCGCCGCCCGCGGCCCAGGTCACCGCCGTCCCGACGGCGGTCGGCCGGACGCGGTAACGGACCTGCTCGCCGACGACCACGGTTTCCGGGCCCTCGATGACCAGCTTCGCGGGCCTGGCGGCCGCGGGTCCCCGGCCTGCCTGGCCGCCGTTGCCTCCCGGGGCCCCTTGAGCCTTCTGGCCGGCCTGGGCCTCCCGGGCCCCGACCGCTTCCAGGGTCTCCTGCACTGCGGCGAGGGCGGCCTCGGGACCGGCGTGCCCGTTGAGCGGCTGCTCCGGCGCGGCCGGCTCCCTGGTCAGGATGAACTG
>PLDT01000072.1:18388-19032 GCA_003136255.1 Actinomycetota bacterium | reverse complement strand
CTTGCACGACAGAGGCGAGCCGGCTCGGTCGCGCCCGGTCGCCCGGGCGCGGCCCCCGTGAGCCGACGGTCGGCCCGCCTGGACGGGCCGGGTACCTCCGGTGCTCACGCCCGAACGGCGGCGACCGCGGCCCAGTGCTGCTCCAGGTGCGGCACGAGGTCCATGGGGCGCTCCTCGGGGAAGAACAGCCGGGCGCCGTCTACCGTGACCACGCGGGTCGTGCCGGGGATGGTGTCCCGCAGCCAGTAGGCCCAGGAAACGTCGAAGAACGCGTCGCCGGTGCCCCACACCACGAGAGTGGGCACGGTGAGCTCCCTAAGCTGCGGCGTCACCGCTTGCAGGTCGCCAGCGTCCAGGGAGACCAGCAGTCGCTCGAACTGACGGGCCCGCTCCAGCGTGCCGAAGCACGGCTCCAGGTAGGAACGGATCACGTCCCGGTCGATCCGGTCCAGGTGCTCGTACCCGGAGGCGAACGAGACCTGGGCGGCGGCCTCGAGGTCGGCGAACATCTCGACGGCGGACGGCGCGAGGTGGCCGGCCGCGGCGAGTTCGACGATCGGCTTGAAGGCGTCCGGCGGCAGGTTGTCGACGGTGTCGCAGTTAGTGAGGGTGAGCGTGGCCAGCCGCTGCGGATAGCAGGCGGC
>PLDT01000072.1:0-18345 GCA_003136255.1 Actinomycetota bacterium | reverse complement strand
AGCGCCACGGGCCCGGCACCGATGTCGAGGTAGCTGATCTCGCCGGAGCGAGTCGCGGCGGTGTGCCGGTGGGCGTTGAGTTCGGATAGCTGCATTACGCTCGCCTTTCTAGACGATGCCTGATTGTTACTAGACCGACTGTCGGTTTATGCTAAACAAACCGACAGTCGGTCTGTCAAGGGCTTTTAGCCAGGATGAGGAGCGCGATGGACGGGTCCGACGCGGCGGACCAGGCGAACGCGGCGGACCGGCCGAACAGGAACGTCGCCCGCGGCGAAGCGACGCGGGGGCAGCTGCTCGTGATCGCCACGCGCATGTTCGCCGAACGCGGGTACGAGGACACCTCGATCGAGGCGGTGCTCCGGGAGGCCGGGGTCAGCCGGGGCTCCCTCTACCACCACTTCGCGAGCAAGGAGGCCCTGTTCGAGGCGGTGGCCGAGGAGGTCGAGACCAGCGTCGGGGCGCAGACCGTGGCCGCGGCGAGCGGTTCGCAGGGCCCGGTGGAGGCGCTGCGCGCCGGGTTCACGGCGTGGATCCGGCTCGCGGGCGATCCGGTGGTGCAGCGGATCTTGCTGATCGACGGGCCCTCGGTGCTCGGCTGGGAGCGCTGGCGGGCGATGGAGGAACACCACGCGCTCGGCCTGATCCGGGCGGTGCTGCAGATCATCGCGGACCAGGGGAAACTGCGGCAGGAGTCGGTCGGCACGCTGGCCCACATGCTGCTCGCGTCGGTCAACGAGGTCGCACTGCTGGTCGCCCGTTCGGACGACCAGCAGGCCGCGATGCAGGCGGGCGTCGACGCCATCGACGAGCTGCTGGGACGGCTGTTTAGCTAACGGCGCGCTGATTTAGCTAACGACGCACTGGCCTCAGGCCATCCGGTCGAGGATCTGCCGGACCAGCTCCATCGAGGTGTGCGGGTGCAGGAAGGCGAACCGGGCCACGGTCTGTCCCTCCCAGGCTGACGGCGGGATGAACGCGACCTGGTCGGTCAGCAGCTGGTCGGCCCAGCGGGTGTACTGGGCGGAATCCCAGCCGCGGCGGCGGAACAGCACGACCCCGAGCTCGGGCTCGCGGATCAGCTCCAGGTGATCCCGGACCCGGATCTCGGCCGCGGTCTCCCGGGCCAGCTCGAGGGCCGCCTCGATGGCCTGGGTGTACGCGTCGGTCCCGTAGACGGCCAGCGAGAACCACAGCGGCAGGCCGCGGGCCCGCCTGGTCAGGTGGTAGGCGTAGTCGGTCGGGTTCCACTCCCCCGGCGTGTCGTGGATGACGTCCAGGTAGGACGCGTCCTGCTTGTGCACCGCGCGGGCCACCGACGGGTTCCGGTAGAGCAGGGCCGCGCAGTCGAACGGGCCGAACAGCCACTTGTGCGGGTCCACGATGAACGAGTCGGCGTGCTCGATGCCGTCGTAGCGGTGCCGGATGCTAGGCGCGAACAGGCCAGCTCCGCCGTAGGCGCCGTCGACGTGGAACCACAGGCCGTACTCGCGCGCGACCTCGGCCGCGCCGGCCAGGTCGTCGATGATCCCCGCGTTCGTGGTGCCGGGGGTGGCCACGACCGCGGCGAGGGACCGGGAGTCGCCGTCGGCCGCGATGGCCGCCCGCAGTCCGGCGCCGGTCAGCCGGTGATCATCGGCCCGCACGATCAGCGCGTCCATCTCCAGGATGCGCAGCGCGTTGGTGATGGAGGAATGCGCGTCCTCGCTGACCGCGACGCGCCACCGCCGGCCCGCCGCGCCCGACCCCGCCTTGCGCTTGGCCACCTCACGGGCCACCACCAGGGCGGACAGGTTCCCGGCCGAACCGCCGGAGACGAAGCAGCCGCCCGCGCTGGCCGGCATCCCGGCCCGGTCGGCGATCAGCCGCAGCGCCATGTTCTCGGCGTGGATCGCCCCGGCCGCCTCCAGCCAGGAGATGCCCTGGATCGACGCGCAGGAGATCAGCATGTCGAACAGCAGCGAGGCCTTGGTCGGCGCGGCCGGGATGAACCCGAGGAAGCGCGGGCTGTCCGCCGAGATCACGGCCGGCGCGATGACCGAGGTGTACACGCCCAGCACCTGGTCCGGGTTGTGCGGCTCGGGGCCGAGCAGCCCCTTCAGCGCCGCCTCTAGCTCGGCCGGATCCCGCGAGCCCCGGTCCAGGGGCACCGGGTCCAGCCGGAGCCGGTTCTCCGCGTAGGCCAGTACCGACCTGATCATCGACTCCGTCGTCGGATCCACACTGTGCATGGTGCGCACCGTAGAGGCTCGGGACACGGGATCGCAAGGGTCAACGAACGGCGCGTGGTGAGTCCTGTGGGGTGGCAGTGACGGGATCGCGCGGGGTCAGGGCGTCGGCGCGGTCCAGCAGGGGCTGGCAGCGCAGGCGGCCGGCGATGTCGCGGGCCTCGGCGATGGCCGCCGCGGCGAGCGCGGCGTCACCGGCGTCACGGGCGGCTCCGGCGGCCTGAGCAGCGGCCAGGTACTGGGCGTGATCGAGCAGGCCGTGGGCGAGATGGTAGGGCGTGGACAGCTCGCGCAGGCTCTTGACCGCGGCGGTGAAGGAAGCCGCGGCGTCACCGTCACCGTCGCCGGCGGCGAGCCGGGCGCAGACCAGGTCGCGTTCGGCCCGGAGCATGGAGGCCAGATATCCGGGCTGGTAGGAGTCGAGCAGGGCGAGCAGATCCCGGGCGGCGGCGGTGTCGCCCAGTTCCTGGGCGCAGCGCGCCGCCAGCGGCCAGGCCCAGCGCAGGTAGATGTTGCTGATCCCGATGCCGTCGGCGAGAGCCAGGAGCGCCCGGGCATGCCGCAGCGCGTCGGCCGGCTGACGCCGGGCGGCCGCGGTGAAGGCCTCCAGGATACTGATCTCGGCTCTTACCTGCGGATCTTCGTTGGCCCGGATGTCCCGCAGGACGGTGAGAACCTCCCCGGCCGTCTCGTCGCCCCGCAGGGCCGCCAGCCAGCCGCGTTCGCAGTTGAGCTCCTCGATGTCGGCCAGCCCGTCGGACTCCATGGCCTGGGTATATTCGGTCTCCGCGGCGTCCCAGTCACCGATATCGATGAGCGCTTCGGCCACATTGATGATCGCCACGGCCAGGTAATGCCGCTCCCCGGTGCGGCGCAGGTGCCCGGCGGCGGTCCGCGCGGCGTCGGCCGCGGCCGCGGGATCGGTGGACATCAGCGCGTCGGCCAGGTTGAGCAGCGCGTGCCCCATGGTGAAGTTGTCGCCGACCTGGGTGGCGAGCCGCACGCTCTCACGCAAGTAAGAGATGGCCTGGGGCCGCCGCTCGGCCACCAGATGGTAGAGCCCCCGGGTCAGCAGCAGCTCGCTGAGCTGGCCCGGGCCGACGTTGAGCGCCTGGCCCAGGGCAAGCGACTCGGCGCTGAGCCGGTCGGCGTCGGGCGAGCCAGAGAACACCTCCAGCCCCGCCAGCCGGTTCATGGCCCACACGGTGTCGGTGTCCGGGCCTTCCCGCAGGACATCCACGGCGGCGGTGAGCCGCTCGCGGGCATCGGCATGACGCCCCCTGAACCGCAGGGCCTGGCCGGCCAGAGCCTGGACCCGCGCGGCGGCCCGGTCCTGACCGCGCCGGAGATAACGCCCCCGGGCCTGCTCCGCGTACTCGATGGCCATCGGATAGCTGGCGTCCGCGAAAGCGGCCCGCGCGGTGCGTTCCCACAAGGCCGCTGCCGCCTCGGGCGCGCTCAGCTCGGCGGCGGCGGCGTAGCTGGCCGCGGCCCGAGCCGGGGCGCCGGTCCGCACGGCCCGTTCGGCGGCCCGGGTCAGGGCGGTGACGGCCTGGTCGCGGATCTGCGCAGCGTCGGGGGCGTCGGGGATGGCGTTGAGCGCGTCCAGGTAGTGCTGGGCGATCACGTCGGTGACCTCTTCGCCGTCGCCGGGGAACACCGCGCGCAGGTGAGCGGCCACGGCCAGGTGACGGGCCTTGCGGTCGCGGCGGGACAGCGTGTCGTAGGCGACCTGCCGCAGCATCTCCTGGGAGAACCGGTAGCTGCCCCGCTCCGGCGACAGCGGATCGGCGGATACGCTCAGCACCTCGCGGCGCACCAGGTCGGCCAGCGTGGCCCGCACCGATGGCTCGTCCCGCTCGGACACCGCGATCAGCGCCTCGGCCGGGAACGTGGTGCCCAGCACGGCGGCGTCCGCGACCAGCCGCCGGGCGCCGGGGTCCAGGGCGTCGAGCCGGGCGGCCAGCAGCGCGTGCAGGCTGTCCGGCACGGCCAGTTCCCCCACATCGCTGGTCAGCCGGTAGACCCCTTCGACCGGCTGGACGATGTCCCGGTCGATCAGCGAGCGGACGGTCTCCACCGCGAACAGCGGGATGCCCTGGGCCTGGCGGGTGATCTTGGACCGGGCCGCGGGCGGCATCCCCGGGACCAGCGCGTCGACCAGCAGGTCCATGGACGCCGTGTCCAGCGGATCCAGGGTCAACGTGCTCCGGTTGCGGCCCGCGCCGAACCCGGGCCGGGCCTGGCCCAGCTCGGGGCGGGCGAACACCAGCACGTACACCGGCAGGTCCCGCACCCAGTCGATCAGATGGTCCAGGAAATCCAGCAGGCCGGTGTCGGCGTACTGCGCGTCCTCGACCAGCAGGATGACCGGGTTCTCGGCGGCGAGCCGTTCGAAGAACAGCCGCCAGCCGGCGAACAGCTCCTCCCGGGACAGGGCTTCACCGCCGTCCTCGGCGAACGCCACGCCGAGCAGCCGGCCGAGGCGCAGCCCGGCGTAGGAATGTTCGGCCGGATCGGGCACGAACCGGTCCAGGCCCGCGGCGAGCTTGGCCGCGGCAGTCTCGGGCGGGTCCTCCTCGGCGATCCCCAGCCGCTGGCGGACGATCTGGGCCAGCGCCCAGAACGCCACCCCTTCCCCGTAGGACAGGCACCGGCCGCGGTGCCACCACACGTCAGCCTTCAAGCCGTCGGCGTACTTCTCGAACTCCCAGCCCAGCCGGGACTTGCCCACCCCGGCCGGGCCGGACACCAGTACCAGCCGCGGCACCTTGCGCTCGGCCGCGGCGTGGTACAGGTCCTTGATCGTGCGCAGTTCGGCGTCCCGGCCGGTCAGCGGGGCCTCCAGGCCGTCGACCCGCTGCGAGCCGCCCACTGCGGCCAGCACCCGGACCGCCCGCCACAGCCGCTGCGGCTCGGCCTTGCCCTTCAGGGTGTGCTCCCCGGCATCGGCAAACGCGATCGCACTGCCGGTCAGCCGGTGGGTCGCTACGTCGACCAGCACTGACCCGGGCTCGGCGGCTGCCTGCACCCGGGACGCGGTGTTCACCGCGTCGCCCGCCACCATCCCCTCGCCGACGGCACGCAGGTTTACCGCCACCTCGCCGGTCACCACCCCGGCGCGCGCGGCCAGGCCGGGCAGGCCCGACTCGGCGCCCAGCTCGGCGACCGCCGCCACCAATTCCAGCGCGGCCCGCACGCCCCGCTCCGCGTCGCCTTCGGTCGCCACCGGGGTGCCCCAGACGGCCATCACCGCGTCCCCGATGAACTTCTCGACCACGCCGCCGTACCGGCCGATTACCGTCCGGGCGACCCCGAAGTACTCCGACAGCAGCTCGCGGACCGCCTCCGGATCGCGGGCCTCAGACAACGGCGTGAACCCGACGATGTCGCAGAACAGCACCGAGCACATCCGCCGCTCGGCGGCCGACTCGCGGACCGGCGCGGAAGCCGGTACGGGAGCGGTCGTGACATCGAAGAGGGTGGTGCCGCACCGGCGGCAGAAGCGTTTGCCGGGCGTCAGCGGCTCACCGCAGGTCGGGCAGCCGACGCTCGCGGGCGCGCCGCAGTCCCCGCAGAAGAGGTCGCCCTCGTCCAACGGAGCACCGCACCGCCCGCACCCCACCCGACTTCTCCCACGCTCGGTACGTGAACCTGGTCAAGCTCGCATGTAAGGGCCATTGTAGGCTCGCAGGCCACCGCTGCGAAGTCCCGCGGGACCCGTTGAACGCGGCCTGGTGCACGCAGCACGCTTCGTTCGGCATAAATTTCGGGAGCGGGCGGATATGGCGTCGCCCACGGTCATCCGCCAGGATGGGGCTTGCCTGCGGGAATGGAGGGACGATCGTGACGAACTCACCGGCACATCCGCTCGACCCGCTGACGGCGGAGGAGATCCGGCAGGCGGCCGCGATCCTGCGGCGCGACCGCGAGGTCGGCGTCGTCGGGTCGGGCTGGCGGTTCGCGTCGATCGAGCTCAAGGAGCCGGGCAAGGCCGCGCTGGCGGCGGGTGAGGCGACCGGCCGGGACGCGATCGTGGTGTGCTGGGACCGCTCGGACGGGCAGGCCTACCGGGCCGTGGTGTCCCTGGCCGGCGACGCGGTGACGAGCTGGGAGCACCTGCCCGGCCAGCAGCCGAACATGACCGTCGACGAGTGGCACGAGTGCGACCAGGTGCTCCGGGCCGACCCGGCGCTGGCGGCGGCGCTGGCCCGGCGCGGGATCACCGACATGTCCCTGGTGCTCACCGACATGTGGGCCTACGGCGCCGCGCTGGTGCCCGAACGGTACCGCGGCCTGCGGATCGGCTGGTCGGACGTTTGGTACCGGGACAGCCCGGACAGCAATCCGTACGCGCACCACGTGACCGGGCTGCACCCGGTGGTCGACCTGAACCGCATGACGGTGCTGGAGATCGAGGACGTTGACCCGGGCGAGCAGCCCGAGGTGCGGGGCGAGTACACGCCCGCACTGCTCGGACGGCCGCTGCGGGAGGTCGCGCCGCTGGAGATCAGCCAGCCCTCCGGGGCCGGATTCACGCTGGACGGACGCCTGCTGAGCTGGCAGAACTGGCGGCTGCGGCTGGGGTTCAACTACCGTGAAAGCCTGGTGCTGCACCAGGTGGGGTTCGATGACGGCGGGCGGCTGCGGTCGGTCGCGCACCGGATGTCGTTCGCGGAGATGTTCGTGCCGTACCGGGACGCCAGCCCCGACCACTACCGGCGGACCGCGTTCGACATCGGCGAGTGGGGCCTGGGCTTCATGACCACGTCGCTTGAGCTCGGCTGCGACTGCCTGGGCGAGATCGCGTACCTGGACGCGGTGGTGCACGACTCTTTCGGTGAGCCCCGTGAGATACGCAACGCGATATGCGTGCACGAGGAGGACAGCGGCGTGCTGTGGAAGCACGTCGACGAGCGGACCGGCGCCGAGGTGCGGCGCCAGCGGCGGCTGGTCATCTCCTTCCACGTCACCGTGGCCAACTACGAGTACCTGGTGTACTGGCGGTTCTACCAGGACGGGAACATCGAGTGCGAGGTCCGGGCGACCGGGATCGTGGTGACCTCGCACGCGTCTGGGGTTCCGGTCAATGGGACGCTGGTCGACCAGGGCACGTACGCGCCGTTCCACCAGCACTTCATCGTGGCCCGGCTCGACCTGGACGTGGACGGACCGGACAACACGGTGTACGCCGTCTCGTCGCGGGCCACCGGAGACGACCCGTACGGCCTGGGCCTGGAGGTGGTGTCGACGCCACTGCGGACCGAGGCGGAGGGAAAGCAGGATTACGACTGGGCCTCTCAGCGCGCCTGGAAGGTGGTCAACGAGGGGGTGCCGAACGGCCTGGGTTCGTCGGTCGGGTACAAGCTCGTGCCGTCCGGGGCGTTCCCTGCGCTGCTGGACCCCTCGTCGCCCGCGTTCCAGCGGGCCGAGGTGATCGGGCACACGCTGTGGGTCACGCCGTACCGGGAGGACGAGCGCTGGCCCTGCGGTGACTTCCCGAACCTCAGCTCACGGGACACCGGGCTGCCCGTGTGGACGGCGGCGGACCGGCCCATCGAGAACACCGATGTGGTGCTGTGGTACGTGTTCGGCATCCATCACATCACCCGGCCGGAGGACTGGCCGGTGATGCCGACCGATGCGGTGTCGTTCTGGCTGAAGCCGTTCGGTTTCTTCGACCGCAATCCGGCCTTGGACGTGCCGCCGTCCCCGCACTGCTCGACCTAGCGCGCGGCCTACAGATCGCCGTCGTTGCGGTGGAAGTACTTGTCGTCCTGCTGGACCCGCGCGACGTCCTCGGCTGCGCGTCGCTGGACCTCGCTGAGCTTCGGGTCCGCGACGTTGGTGTGGATCAGGCTGCGCCCGCCCTCGCCCCCGCCCTCGCCCACGGTCCCGCAGGAACTGAACCATGAAAAGAACCCCATGACCGACTCCCTCGTCGCGACGGTACTGCACCTTAGGGTCTACCCCGGATTCATCTCGTGGCACCATGGAGACAGGTCGGCTGCGGCCTGGTCGGAGGTGTGGTGCGGGTCGAGGTGAGCCTCGAGGCGGAGGAGTTCGTCCGCGGACGGGGCGGGCAGTTGTGGGTCTGGGCCGCCCACCCGCCCATGTGCTGCTCGGGGACGCCCGCCTACATGCACGCGGCCACCGCGCCGCCGCTGGACCCGGGCGGATTCAGTCCGGCGCATACGGCCGGCCTGGAGGTCTGGTACCGCATGCCGGGCGGCCGGCGGCCGGAGGTCCTGGAGATCGGCCTGCACGGCAAACGCCGTCCGCGCGTCGAGGCGTACTGGGACGGCTGCCTCTACGCCCTGTAAGGCTCGTTCCTCCCCGTCTTCCTCCCCGTCGCGGACCACTTCATCATCGGAGCCGGGCGGCTGCGATGATGTCAACCTCGGAAGACTTTTGCGAGGAGGATCATGACCCCGGCGCGTGACCTAGCCGATCGCTTTCATCTGCGCTGGCTCGAGGAGAACCCCTTTGCGGCCAGCATGTACGGCATTCCGGGGTACGACGACCTGATGCCGGACGAGAGCGAGGAGGGCGCGCAGGCCTGGCGGGCCGAAGTCGCGCAGTTCCTCGGGGAGGCCGACGCGATCGCGGCCGAGCCGCTCAGCCCGGCCGACGCGGTCACGCTGGACTGCACCAGGGAGGCGGCCGTCCAGGAGCTCGCGAGCATCGACCTGGCCCGGGCCGAGTACACGGTCACCGCCATGCAGTACGCCGGGCCGGCGGTCTTGATGGCGGTGGCGGCCCGGACCGTGCTGCTCGACGCGGCGGCGGCGGAGGCCTACCTGGCCCGGCTGCGGCGCAGCGGCGTGTGGCTCGACCAACTGAGCGAGCGGCTGCGGGCCGGCGCTCAGAAGGGGCGGCTCCCAGTCGCCCCGCTCATGGAACAGGCCATCACCTGGGCAGAGGCCGTGCTGGCCGGTCCCGCCCCCGCACCGCTGCTGTCCCCCCAGCCACCCCAGGGATGGATAGGAACGGCGGCGTGGGAAGCCGAACGCCGCCTGATCGCGGCCGAGGTCGTCAAGCCGGCGCTGGTCAGGTGGGTCGCCACGGTCAATGAGCTGCTGCCGCGGGCCCGGCCGTCCGAGCAGGCCGGGCTGGTCCACCTGCCGGGCGGCGAGGAAGACTACGCCCGGGCGGTCCGGATCTACACCACCTTGCCGCTGCACCCCGGACAGCTGCACCAGACCGGCCTGGACCACATCGCCGCGCTGGAGGCCCGGGCCGTCGAGCTGGGCGCCGGACTCGGGCTTTCCGGGCTGGCTGAGGTGTTCGACGCGCTGCGCGACTCGGCGGGGAAGATATCGCCGGCCGAGGCCATCCGCGAGGCGGCGGTGGCGGTGCGGCGGGCCGAGGCCCGGGCGGCGGAGTTCTTCCCGCAGCCCCTGCCGCCGCCGTGCGAGGTGACGCCGATGCCCGAGGTGGTGGCCGTGAGCGGCGCCGCGCCGCACTACACTCCGCCGCGGCTGGACGGCGGCCGGGCCGGGACGTTCTGGTTCAACACCGAGCGGCCCACCGCCGGGACCGGATGGGACATCGAGGTGGTGGCCTTCCACGAAGCGGTCCCCGGGCATCACCTGCAGCTCTCCCGCCTGCAACTGCTCACCGAGCTGCCCGCGCTCCAGCGCCAGCGCAGCCTGCCCGTGTTCTCCGAGGGCTGGGGCCTGTACGCCGAGCAACTCGCCGAGGAAGCCGGGCTTTACGCCGACGATCGCGGCCTGCTCGGCTCGATCAGCACGTCGCTGATGCGGGCCGCCCGGCTGGTGGTGGACACCGGCATCCACTTCTTCGGGTGGAGCCGGGAGCGGGCCCTTGAGTTCCTGGCCGAGCACGTCCCGATGCCACGGGAGTTCCTGGCCGGCGAGGTGGACCGGTACGTGGTGATGCCGGGCCAGGCGCTGGCCTACCTCACAGGCAAGCTCGAGATCATCCGGATCCGGGACGAAGCCCGGGAGCGCCTGGGCCCGGCGTTCTCGCTGCCTGCCTTCCACGCCGCCGTCCTGGACCACGGCTCGCTTCCGATGCCGGCCCTGGACCGCAGCATCGCGGGCTGGCTAGACCGCGCTGGGTGATGAGTTTCGTCGGCCTGGCGCGTCTCACGGGTATGACCGAACCAAAGACGCACACCCTTGACGTGCCGGGTGCCGTGCTGCAGTACGACGTCCGGGCTAACGAGGCCAGTACCGAGCCCGTCCTGCTGCTCATCGGGTCGCCGATGGACGCCGGCGGATTCGTCACCCTGGCCGGGCACTTCCCCGACCGCACGGTGGTGACTTATGACCCGCGCGGGGCCGGGCGCAGCCCGCGCACCGACGGCGCCAGCCAGACCACACCCGACGAGCACGCCGATGACCTGCACCGGCTGATCTCGGCGCTGGACGCCGGGCCGGTGGACATCTTCGCGAGCAGCGGCGGGGCCGTCAACGCGCTGGCCCTGGTGGCCAAGCACCCTGAGCAGGTCCGGACCCTCCTGGCGCACGAGCCCCCGGCCTCCCAGGAGCTACCGGACCGCGAGCCGATCCTGGCCGCGTGCGACGACATCCACCAGACCTACCAGCGCAGCGGGTTCGGCCCGGCGATGGCGAAGTTCATCGTGCTGGTCAGCTATCGGGGCCCGCTCTCGGTCGACTACGCCCAGCAGCCCGCTCCCGATCCGGCCATGTTCGGCCTGCCGGGCGAGGATGACGGCTCCCGGAACCATCCGCTGGTCGGGCAGAACATCGTCACATGCAACGCGTACCAGCAGGACTTCGACGCCCTCCGCGCGGCGTCGACCCGTATCGTCATAGGCGTCGGAGCACAATCCGGGACGATCCTTCCCGGCCGCGCGGCCGTGGCCGTGGCCGAACGGCTCGGGACTGCGCCGGTCACCTTCCCCGGCGGCCACGACGGGTTCCTCGGCGGCGAGTACGGCTCGGCCGGCGAGCCGGACGCCTTCGCGGCGACGTTGCGGACGGTCCTGGCCGGCTAAGCGTTCGGATTCTTCATCTTCTGGTCACCTGAGCGTTTCCTTTCTTTGGTTTTTAGCTCGTTACGGGGCATACCGTCCAGGTTTGGGTGAGCCTGTCTGGAAGAGCCCGGACCCGGGGGCTACGGTTTACCCGTCCTTTCAGGTCGCCACTTCGGCGTTAGGAGTCCTACGTGACGATTGAGGTGAGTAGGCGCCAGCTGATGGCGTCGGCCGGCGGGATGGTGCTGGCCTCTTTCGCGCTGCCGTCCGGCTTGCGGAAGATGCTCGACAGCGCCGCGCCAGCATCGCCCAGCAGCGCGCGCCTGACCGGCGCGCCCATCTCCGACATCGAACACGTCGTCGTGCTGATGCAGGAGAACCGCTCCTTCGACCACTACTTCGGCACCATGCCCGGTGTGCGCGGCTTCGCCGACCCGAGCGTGCCGAAGAGCCGGTTCTACCAGTACGACGCGGACAACCCCGACAAGTACCTGCTCCCGTTCCACACCGACACGCACAGCACCAGCGCGCAGAACCTGCCCTCCAACAGCCACAGCTGGGGTCCTCAGCACGATTCGTATGACAACGGGAAGATGGACGGGTTCGTGACCGCGCACCTGGCGGCCGACGGGGTCGCCGGGCAGTACACGATGGCCTACTTCGAGCGGAACGACATCCCCTTCCACTGGGCCCTGGCCGACGCCTTCACGATCTGCGACGGCTATCACTGCTCGGTGCTGGGCCCGACTTGGCCCAACCGGCTGTACCTGATGACCGGCCAGATCGACCCGGCGGGGCTGCACGGCGGCCCGATCTACGGCAACTACGTGCCGCCCGAGGGCTACTCGTGGCAGACCTACCCTGAGCTGCTCACGAACGCCGGCGTCTCCTGGAAGATCTACCAGGAGCTCGACAACTACGGCATGAACGTCATGGAGTACTTCGACCAGTACCAGAACGCCCCGGTGTCGTCGCCGCTGTACCAGGGCGCGATGCGCTTCTACCAGGCCGGCCAGTTCGAGTACGACGCCCTCCACGACCGGCTGCCCACGGTGTCGTGGATCATCCCCACGTCCTTCCAGTCCGAGCACCCCGACTTCATGCCGGCCGCCGGCGCCGACTTCGTCGCGAGCAAGCTCAACGCGATCGCGTCGAACCCCGATGTCTTCGCCAAGACCGTGTTCGTCCTCATCTACGACGAGAACGACGGGCTCTTCGACCACGTCACCCCGCCCACCGCGCCGGCGGGCACGCCCGGCGAGTACATCACCTCGTCAGCGAGCGCGGAGAAGGACGCCCCCGGCCCGATCGGCCTCGGCTTCCGGGTGCCGTGCGTCATCGTCTCGCCCTGGACGGTGGGCGGCTACGTCAGCCACGACACCTTCGACCACACCTCGGTCATCCGGCTGCTCGAGACGGTGACCGGGGTGGTGAATCCGAACATCACGCAGTGGCGGCGGCAGACCGTCGGCGACCTCAGCAGTGTCCTGGGCGGCATCCCGAACCGGAGGTTCCCGCGGCTCCCGGCGACCGCCGCGCAACTGGAGGCGGCGGAGAACGAGGTCCTGCAGTTCCAGCTCCCGCCCATCCCCGGCGCCAGCCAGACCTTCCCGGTCCAGCCGCCCGGTTCCAAGCCGCCGGTCCCGAACGCCGCCGCCAGCACGGTAGGGGTGATCTGAATGTCGCTTCGCGATTCTTCCGGCGCCGGTCGCACCTGGACCAAGCGCCGCGCGCTGTGGGCCGGGTCAGCGGCGGTGATCCTCGCGGCCGGGGCCGCTGCCGCGCTCACCTCGGGTCCCGCTGCTCACGTGGCCGCCCAGCACGGGTCCGGCGGAACCAGGTCCGCCCACCTGGCCTCGTCGACGTGCGGCGGCCCGGCCGGCGCCGCCTACGTCGCCCTTCCGGGCTACCAGGCCTTCGATGCCATCGACACGGACAACTGCGACATCACCCAGGTCTACAACGTGGCCGACCCGCAGGTGCCCGGTGACTCCGGGGACTACAACTACGCCGGCACCGACGAGGCCGTCGCCATCCACGGCGACACGCTGTACTTCGCCGTCACCGGGGAGGACGAGGTGGCGATTATCGACGCGGCCACGCTCAACCCGAAGGACTACAGCCCGGCCGAGACCGACATCCACGTCGGTTTCAACCCCGGTGGCATCGCGGTCACGCCCAACGGCTCGCAGGTGTGGGTGGCCGACACCGGTCCGCAGACCGGCCCGGCGTCGCCGACGGCGATCAGCGTGATCTCGACCGCCACGGACACGGTGACCGCGACGCTGCGGCTGCCCACCGCGCCGGCCCAGATCGCCTTCTCCCCGTCCGGGGCCACAGCCTACGTGACCACGGCCGACGGCCTGTGGGTGTTCGACACGGCGACTGAGCACGTGACCAACGTCATCAGGGGGCTCGGCGACCCGTTCGGCGTCGCGGTCTCCCCGGACGGAAGCACGGTCTACGTGACCAACACCGAACAGGGCGAGGTGGAGGTGATCAACGCCGCCGCCGACCGAGTCACCGGCACCATCGGAGTCGGGCAGCTGCCGTGGCAGCTGGCCCTGTCGTCCAACGGCAAGACCCTCTACGTGGCCGATGCCGACTCCAACCAGGTCTCGGTGATCGACACCGGCTCGGACACGGTGACCAAGACGATCTCGATCGCGGGCGATCCGGTCTCGCTGGCCCTGACCCCGGACGGTTCGCAGCTGTGGGTCGGCGGGCTCACCTCGGGCATCATCACCCTGCTGGACACGGCCACCTATGACGTGGCCGGCACGATCAACGTCGGAGATGACGGCCCCAACTCCGGCGACGGCAACGAGCCGACCAGCATCGTGATGACCACCACTCCCACTCCCGGCGGAAGCTAGAACGGTTCGCTGGTAGGTACCCGCCCCGGCCAGCCTGAGGCGGGTGCCGGCCGCGTGCTAGACGTGCACGAGGATTAGCTCGGGGTTGACTCCGGCGATGTCGCCGTCGTCTGAGGTGAGGACAGCGTGCCCTCGCTCCGCGGCGGCCAGGGCGACGTGGACGTCGGCGATGTCGGGGTGGGAGGTCGCGCCGATCGTGACCCCGATTTGCTTGGCGCGGTCGGCGGTCAGCTCATCGATGATCACCGGACCGCCGCCGGTGCGGCCTGCGCTGATCAGCCGTCCGACGTTGGCCTGACGCGGGCTGCCGCGCCAGATCTGGGCGATAACCGTGCGGGGCAGGACCACTTCCACGGTGCCGCGCAGCGCCTCGTCAAGGATGCCCAGCAGCAGGGGCGACCTGCGTTCCAGGGCGATGAAGGCGCCCGCGTCAAACACGAACCCTCTCACGCCGCATGTCCGGCGCTGCTACCACGGTGCCTGCGGTAGGCCTCGTCGGCGGCTGCGAGAGCTTGGGCCAGGCGTGCCTGGGCCTGGTCGTCCAGCTCGCCGACCTCGGAGCGCAGCCCGGTAACGACCGCCTCGAGCTGGGCGCGGGCCTCCAGGAGTTCCAGGCCCTGGGCGATCAGCGCGGACACCGACTCGGCGCGGCCCTCCTCGACCTCGCGGGCGGCCCAGTCGTACAGCTCCTGGCGGAGCGAGACGCCGATCTTCTTGGTCATACCCCAAATCGTACCAACGGTCAGCCTCGTGGCTGGAAGGGCTCGATTAGCTGGTCGGCGAGGAGGAGCAGGGCCGGGCGGGCGGGGCCGTCCTGCTCGACCGGGACCGGCCGGCCGTCCAGACCGGTCCGCCCCACGACGCCGCTGCGGCCCGGGAACCTCGCGTAGCCGGCCAGGACGTCCCAGATCGTCAGCACGACGCCGAGGTTGACGGCCTGGTTGTCCGTCGCGTGGTGTAGCCGGTGGTAGGCCGGGCTCACGATCACCCGGCCGACCGGGCCGAAGGTCCAGCGGAGGTTGGCGTGCTGGAGGGTGCCGACGCAGACGTAGGCCGTGATGAGTACCGGGGCGATCGCCCGGGTCGGCATCAGGGCCACGACCGGGATCGTAGCCAGGACGAACCCCGTGGTGTGCATGAGCGGATGGGCGCGGAAGGAGGTCAGGACGCTGAGCTCTTCCTGGCTGTGGTGCAGGGCGTGAAAGCGCCACAGGGGGTCGAGCCGGTGATCGGCGTAATGGGCCAGCCAGTTGGCGCCGTCCATGGCCAAGATGGTGAGCGGGACGAGCAGCCAGCCGGACCAGTGCGCGGTCGAGCGCAGTTCGATCCAGCGCGCGTGGCTGGCGATCAGCGACGCCGCCCCGACGCTGAGCAACGTCATCAGCGGGATCACCACGATGGCGTGCAGGGCCAGGTAGCACGCATCCTGCACGTGGCCGCGGGCTAGGACCGGACGCCGCTCGGCAGGCCAGATCCGTTCGCAGATCCCGGTCGCGACCACGAGTCCGACCAGAAGCGGAGCGGCGAGCTCGGCCCAGCCGGCGGACAGCACCGTCTGCAGGTGGCCCTGCTGGAGCAGGTCAGCGAGGGCGGCCCACACGATCAGGGCGGTGATCCCGGCCAGCACAAACGAGGACAGGCACAGACGCCGCGCCGGTGCGCGCACC
The DNA here is from genome assembly GCA_003136255.1 of Actinomycetota bacterium. Taxonomy (GTDB): domain Bacteria; phylum Actinomycetota; class Actinomycetes; order Streptosporangiales; family Streptosporangiaceae; genus Palsa-504. Next base: position 2,609 of record PLDT01000072.1, on the reverse strand, counting down.
CGGATCTGCGAAACGGACACTGGAGCTCCTGGACTCGTGCCGGGCCCGCGCCCCTGCGACGCGGCCTCTATCGAGGACTACGACCAAAAGCGGGCGCGCGTTCAGTTGAACCTTATGACTAGTGGCCTGACCGGCAGAGGAGAATGAGGCCGTGGATGATTCCGGGATGACGAGGGCCGTGGTGGCGGCCGCCTACGGCGGGCCCGAGGTGCTGGCGGTGATCCAGACGCCGTTCGCGGCCCCTGGGCCGGATCAGGCCCTGATCAGCGTGCGGGCCGCGGGCACCAACCCGATTGACTACAAGGTGTACAGCGGCGTCATGGGGCAGGATCCGGCCCGGCTGCCGATGCGGCTGGGATTCGAGGCGGCCGGCGTGGTGACCGAGGTGGCCGACGGCGCCGAGGGGCCGAGCGGCCCGGTCCGGGTGGGCGACGAGGTCATCGCGTACCGGATCACGGGCGCGTACGCCGACGACGTGACGGTTCCCCTGGCCAGCGTTATCCGCAAGCCGTCCACGCTGTCGTTCCAGGAGGCCAGCGGGATGATGCTGACCGGCGTGACCGCCGTACATGCGCTGGGCGTCGTCGGGGCCCGGGCCGGGCGATACGTCCTGATCCACGGCGCCTCGGGTGGCGTGGGCCTGATGGCCGTGCAGCTCGCGGTGGCGGCCGGCGCGCGGGTGATCGGCACGGCGAGCGCGAGCGGGCATGAACTGCTGCGGGAGTTCGGCGCGGAGCCCGTGCTGTATGGGGCCGGGTTGGCAGAGCGGGTCCGGGCGCTGGCCCCCGGTGGCGTCGACGCGGCCATCGACTGCTTCGGCGGTGACGAGGCGCTCGACACCTCGCTCGCGCTGGTGGCCGACCGCGGCAAGATCGTGACCGTGGTCGCCAGCCGCCGGGCGTTCGACTCGGGGATCAAAGTCATCGGCGGCGCGCCCGGGGCCGATCCCGGGACCGAGATCCGGGCCGCCGCCCGGCTCGAGCTGGCCCGGCTGGCCGAAGCGGGAAAGCTGCGGGTCATCGTGGCCGCGACCTATCCGCTGGCCGAGACCGCCGCCGCGCACCGGGCGCTGGCCACCGGCCATACCCGCGGCAAGATCGTGCTGGTGCCTTAGGGTCTGGATGTGGCAGACGATGAGACAAAGGTCTACGCGCTGAACCTGTTCGATGTCGCCGACCGTGAGGAATACCTGGCCTACTCACGCCGGTCGGCCCGCGAGGTGGCGCGGCACGGAGGACGCGTGGTGGCCCTGGGCCGGTTCACCGAAAGCGTCACCGGCGACATCGCCCCCCGGCAGGTGCTCATCCTCGTCGAGTGGGAGTCCAAGGCGGCCTTCGACAGCTACCGTCAGGACCCCGCGCTGGCCGACCTGCACCCGCACCGGGAACGCGGCTCCTCGGCGTACGTGTGGCACCTGTTCGACCGGCTCGACGACTTGCGGCCGCTGCTCAAGCCGTAGGCGTCTCCACCTCCGGGTGGAGGCGCGTCTGGTATCAAGGTTCAGACCCCGGGCCGGTGACGTCGGGGGGCGGTCACGTCAAGGTGGTGGCATGGCGGATAACCCAAACCTGTCGGCTCCTGCTACGTCGCAGCCCGAGACCCCGACGGCCGCCGGGACGGCGCGACCCGATCCCCGCCGGGCCTGGCTGCGGCGTTCGGCGATCGTGGTCATCGCAGCCCTCGCGGGGCTGTCATACGCGTGGCAGCTGGGCAGGGATCCGCTCGAGCCGTACTACGCGGCGGCGGTGCGGAGCATGTCGGGGAGCTGGCACGACTTCATCTTCGGCGCGTTCGACCCGGCGGGCACCATCACCTTGGACAAGCTGCCCGGGGCGTTCTGGGTGCAGGCGCTGAGCGTGCGGGCCTTCGGCTACAGCACCGGGGCGATGATTGCGCCGCAGGTAGTCGAGGGCGTCATCACCGTCCTGGTGCTGTACCGGGCGGTGACGCGGCTGGCCGGGCCCACGGCGGGCCTGATCGCCGCGTTCGTGCTCGCGGTCAGTCCGGCGGTGGTGGCGCTTGACCGGGGAAACATTTCCGACTCGCTGATGATCCTGCTGCTGGTGCTGGCGGCGGACGCCGTCTCGGGCGCCATCGCCCGCGGCGGCCAGTGGTGGCGGCTGATCCTGGCCGGCGTCTGCGTGGGCCTGGCCTTCCAGGCCAAGATGATCGAGGCCTGGNNGCTGCCCGCGCTGGGCCTGGCCTACCTGGTCAGCGGCCCGGGGCCGACGTGGCGGCGGGTGCGCCAGCTGGTCGCGGCGGGCGTGGTTGCGGCGGTGGTGTCGCTGGCGTGGATGACGGCCGTCTCGCTGGTGCCCGCCGCCAGCAGGCCTTACGCCGACGGCAGCCACGACAACTCCCTCTATCAGCAGGTGTTCGTATACAACGGATTCGGCCGCTTTGGCGAGCAGACCCCGCTGCAGCTGCTCACCGGCGAGCTCGGGCAGAACGTGGGCGTGCTCGACCTGCCCTCGGCCGNNCCCCGGCCCGGCCCGGCTGCTGGAGGACGAACTCGGCCGGGATACCGGCTGGCTGTTGCCCGCCGCCGCCCTCATCGCCGTCGCCGGCCTGGCCGGCCTCAGGCGAAAGCCCCGCGCCGACCCGCTCCG
>PLDT01000182.1:0-4969 GCA_003136255.1 Actinomycetota bacterium | reverse complement strand
CGGCGAAGGCGAGCGCGTCCACCGAGATGCCGTGTCCCGCTTCGCGACGTGTACCGCATCGTGAGTGCTGTTGCGGTCGGTATTGAAGCCAACTCCCCGGTCTGGGCGGAGCGTCCAACGTCAGCTCCTACCCGGCTTGATCACTCCGGAAGCGGACGTGAACAGCCGCGAGGATGCCGCCGATGATGGCCATCGCTGCGAGGGCGACCGACGACGCCTCGTAGGCGTGGGCGCTCGCCAGGGCGCTGGCGTGCAGGTGGCCGGCCAGGTTGAGGTAGAGCGTGCCGACGGTCGCCACGCCACCGACGATGCCGAGTTGGTTGACGGTCACGATGACGCCGCTGGCGTCGGCGGCGATCGCCACCGGGACCCGGGACAGGACTCGGGTCATCAGCGGCCCGAACCCGGCCGCCATGCTGCCGCCCGAGATGGCCCCCAGGACGTAGGTGGTCACCCCGCCGGTGCCGCCGTCGCGCAGCAGCAGCCCCAGGCCAAGCAGCGCGCCGGCGTTGAGCACGAACCCGCCGACGATCAGCAGGTGGTGGGCCGCCACCGGGACGCGCCGCCAGTTCAGGCCGACGAGGGCGAACGCGAGGGCGGCGGGGACGAACGTGAGTCCAGAGCGGAGTGCCGAGTAGCCGAGGCCGTCTTGCAGGTGCAAGGTAAAGACAAACAGCCAGCCGCCGAAGATCGCCAGCACGGTAAACATCCCCCCGATCCCGGTGGCGACACCCGGCGCGGCCAGCAGCGAGCGCGGCAGGATTGGCTGCCCGCCGCGTGCGTGCACGAGGTGCTCCACCGGGCCGAGGGCGGCGGCGAGCACGACCGCCAGGGCGAGCAGGGCCCAGCCCCACGCGGGCCAGCCGAGCGACTGGCCGAGGACCAGTGGCAGCACGAAGGCGAGCACGGCAGGGGTGAGTATGGCCAGGCCAGGCAGGTCGAGCCTGCGTTCCGGACGGTCGGCGTCCGCCGCTGGCAGCAGTCGGCCAAAGGCCAGGACCGCGAGGCCAACTGGCACGTTGACCAGGAAGATCGGCCGCCACGTGGTGCCGAACAGGTCCGCGCTGACGAGCAGCCCGCCGACCACCTGGCCGAGGATGGCTCCGCCTGAAAGCACGGCGGCGTACATGCTCATGGCCCGCGCCCGAGGGCCTGGAGCGGTGAAGGTCCGCTGGATCAGGCTGAGCACCTGCGGGATCATCACGGCCGCGCCGACGCCCTGGACGAAGCGCAGTGCCACCAGGGCACCCGCCGACGGGGCGAGGCCGCAGCCGAGTGAGGCCAACGTGAACAGCGCGGCCCCGGCGAGGAATACCCTGCGGTGGCCGAGGATGTCCCCGAGCCGCGCGCCCGTGACGAGCAGCACCGCGTACGAGATGGTGTAGCCGGCGAGGATGAGCTGCAGCAGTGCACCGGACGCGTGCAGGCTGACCGCCATCGACGGCACGGCCACGTTGACGATGGAGTTGTCGATCACTGCCATCAGCTGTCCGGTGAGGACGACGGCGAGCACGAGGCCCGGCCGGATGGGCCGGGTTCGGCTGTCTCCCGGCGCCCGCCGGGTCCTGGCCAGGGTGAGCCATCCGGTTAGTTCTGTCATGGCCTTAAGCCTGCCTCGGCTGTTATTCTGGTACCAAGAGCCTGGTTATCCTGGTACTGCCACCACCAGGAAGCCCTGGCAGAGCCCGGCCTTCGCCAAGACCTGGGCCGGGCACGACGTGGCACCGCCGATGATCAGGGTGACGTCGTTCCGCCATCCCGGCGTCGGCACCGTCCGCGTGACGACCACGAGCTTCGCGGTCAGCGTCTTCCCCGACGCCCGGATGGTTGTCTGCACAGCGGCCGACGAGGAAAGCCGGATTGCCTTGGACAAGCTCGCCGCCGGCCTGGGCACTGACACTCACTTCCCCTGCTGGCCCACCCACCAGCCCGAACGCGTCGCCGTGCTAACCGGCGCGGGCAGCTAGCGGCGTCAGCGGCTACTGACCGACCTGGCCCCGTTGCGGGACCGGTTGTGGCTGGTCATCGATGACGTCCATGAACTCGGAACGGCCGTGGCGCACGCCAGTTGGACTGCTGGTCACGCGTGCCCCGGCTCCGCCGCCCGGTCCGCGGCGAGCTTGCTGATCAGGTCGTCGATGCCGGCTGCGGCGGGCAGGCTCGTGCCGCCCGCGATGGCCTGCCGCCAACCTGTTTCCCGGTCGGCGACCGTCTTAGTCAGGGCGAGCACCTCCGCGAAGTGTTCCTTCGGGACGACGACGAGGCCGCTGGCGTCGCCGCGGACCACGTCCCCGGGACGGACGGTCACCCCGCCGCACTGCACGACGACGTTGATCGCACCCGGGCCCTGGTTGGATCCCGTCGCGGGATGGGCCCCCGCGGCGAACGTAGGCAACCCCGTCGCGTCGAGACCGTCGAGGTCGCGGACGGCGCCGTCAACGACCAGCCCGGCACAGCCGAGGTCGACGAGCGTCTGACCGACGATGTCGCCGATCACCGCTGCGTCCAGCCGGCCGCCGCCGTCGATGATCAGCACGTCGCCGGCGGCGATCAGGTCCGTTGCCTTCAGCACGTACAAGATGTCGCCAGGCTTGGTCCACACGGTCACCGCCGGACCGCACAGCTGCGCGCCGCCGGCCAGGTGACGCAGCGGCGGGCCCACGATCCCGACCGGACCACCGCAGTCGGCGATCTGAGTCGTGTCGAACTCGCGCAGCGCGGTCACCAGCGACCTGTCCGGACGCTCCGCGACTTCGTGGATCGTCCACTGCTCGGGATGGGACTTGCTCACCTGTGTCTCCTCGGGCCTGTGCGGCGCCGGGAGGGACGCCGCCGCCATACTAGCCATCGATGCCCGAGCCGGTGATCGGTCAGCGCGCCGTCCGGCGCCAGGCGGGCTCGCGGTCAGGCGGCATCATGGTGCGTGGTCGAGACCGCGAGCTCGCGCCACTTGTTGAGCTCGTCGGTGACCCGCTGGAGCTCGCGGTCGGTCATGAGTCGGCGATCCTGCTCAGGAGGGCCGTGGCGCGGGCGATTACCGCGCGGTCTTCGGCGCTGAGGGCCTGTAGCCGCTGGTCGAGCCAGGCGTTGCGCTGGGCCCGGGCGGCGCTGGCGAGCTCGTCGCCTTCGGCGGTGGTGCTGAAGAGTACCTTGCGGCGGTCGTCCGGGTCGCCGGTGCGGACCGCGTAGCCGGCTGAGGTGAGGCGGTTCACGGTCTGGCTCATCGAGGCGGGGGAAACCCGGTCGTGCTCGCTGAGTTCGGTCAGGGTCTGCGGTCCGTGTTTGTGCAGGCGGGTGAGTACGGCGAGGGCCGTGTCCCCGAGGCTGCCGTCTGGGCGTTCGCTGCGGAAGCGGCGGTAGAGGCGTCCGACGGCGGAGCGTACCTGGCCCCCGAGGTCGGTCCCTTCGGCCTCAGCGGCCTGCTCCTCAGTTGCACTCTTCTCCATAGATCATTAGTATACCTAATAAAGTCTTTCGTATACCTAAACAGTCCGTGCGGGTTCCGCGCGCAGTGCCTTCCCATTTCCCAGGAAACGGAGTGCAGGGGACGGAGCGCGGGACACGTAGCCAGCCGGAGAAGTGATGAGTAGTCAACCAAGCAGACCGCCGCGGATAGCCAGGCCCCGTTCCTCCGCGGCCGACCGGTACCGGTGGGTGGCACTGACGAACACGACGATGGCCGTCTTCATGTCAACCCTGGACGGTTCCATCGTGATCATCGCGCTGCCGGCGATCTTCCGGGGTATTCACCTGGACCCGCTGGCGCCGGCGAACATCGCCTACCTGCTGTGGATGATCATGGGCTACCGGCTCGTGCAGGCGGTGTTCGTGGTGAATCTCGGCCGGCTGGGAGACATCCTGGGCCGGGTCAGGATCTACAACCTGGGCTTCGTGGTGTTCACGGTCGCCTCGGTCCTGCTGTCGCTGGATCCCCTCACGGGCTCCCGCGCGGCGCTGTGGCTGATCGGCTGGCGCTTCCTGCAGGCCTTCGGCGGCTCGATGCTCTCGGCGAACTCGGCCGCGATCTTGACCGACGCCTTCCCGCCGGAGCGGCGCGGCTTCGCCCTGGGCGTGAACCAGGTCGCGGGGATCGCCGGGCAGTTCCTCGGGCTGACCGCCGGAGGGCTGCTCGCGGCGTGGGACTGGCGGGCGGTGTTCTGGGTGAACGTGCCGGTCGGCATCGCGGGGACCTTGTGGGCGTACTTCCGGCTGCGGGACAACGGGGCGCGGCACCCGGCGCGGATCGACTGGTGGGGCAACGCCACCTTCGCGATCGGCCTGAGCGCGATCCTCGTCGCGATCACCTACGGGATCCAGTCGTACGGCGGTCACACGATGGGCTGGTCGAACCCGGCGGTGATCGCGGGGCTGGCCGGCGGCGCGGCCTTGCTGGCCGTGTTCGTGGCGATCGAGCGGACCGTCGCGGAGCCGCTGTTCCAGCTGCGCCTGTTCAAGATCAGGGCGTTCACGGCCGGCAACCTCACCGGGTTCACCGCCCGGCTGGCGCAGGGCGGCCTGCAGTTCGTGCTGATCGTCTGGCTGCAGGGCATCTGGCTGCCGTTGCACGGTTATGACTACAGCCAGACGCCGTTCTGGGCGGGCATCTTCCTGCTGCCGCTGACGGCCGGGTTCTTCGTCGCGGGCCCGGTCTCCGGCGCCCTGTCTGACCGGTTCGGATCGCGCTGGTTCGCTTCCGGCGGCATGGTCTTGTTCGCGCTGAGCTTCGTCGGCCTGCTGGTGCTGCCGGTGAACTTCCCGTACCTGGCGTTCGCCTTGCTGATCGCCCTGAACGGGGTGGGCATCGGGATGTATAGCTCGCCGAACTCCGCCTCGATCATGTCGAGCGTCCCGGCCGAGTACCGCGGCGTCGCCTCCGGGATGCGGGCCACCTTCCAGAACTCCGGCACCTCGCTGTCGATCGGGGTGTTCTTCTCCCTGATGATCGCGGGCCTGGCCAGCGCCCTGCCGC
>PLDT01000606.1:2883-5499 GCA_003136255.1 Actinomycetota bacterium | reverse complement strand
CGGCGTCGGTGAAGTCGATGCCGGCGATCCACTCGGCGGGGCGGTTCAGCTCGACGTATGTGTGCAGGATGTTCCCCGCCTCGCGATGCGCGACGATCCCCTTTCCCGGGGTGAGCGCGTACATCGCGCCGTCGCCGACGGCTTCGGCGGTCGCGGGGTGCCGCTCGTCGGCGTCGTGCAGGTAGGCCTCGATGAACGTGGTGCCGACATACTCGGGCTCGGCGTCTGACAGCAGCGGCCGGACCTTCGACCAGGCGCCGTCGGCGCCGACGAGGAGGCTGGTGGTCACGGTCGGCCCGTCGGCGAAGGTCAGCTCGTATCGGCCGTCGCCGAGTGCCGACACGCCGAGGAGCTTGCGTTCCCACTGGATCGTCTCCGCCGGCAGGGATTCAATCAGGATCCGGCGCAGGTCTCCGCGCAGCACCTCGGGACGCCTGCCGGACAGTACGCCGCGGCCACCCGCCTCCTCCCCCGCGACACGGATCGGTCGGCCTTCCTCGCGAACGTCGCCGCGCGGTGGGCGCTGCTCGACCCCGCGCAATACCCGTTTGTGCATCAGGTGGCGGCGCAACTGCCCGGGCACGACGACCGCGAGCAATTCCTGGCCGGCATCGACCTCATCCTGGCCGGGATCACAACCGTCCGGTAAGCGGTCGACGATCGTGCACTCCTGGCCCGGCTCCCAGTCGGGTAGTCCGGCCGTCGCTCCGTGGGCCGCCTGGGCTCAACCNNAGGCCCCGCAGGCTGGCGGTGACCACGTCGGCGGCCGTCATGCGGGGCACCGCGCTCAGGTCGATGCCCTGGCGCTGGTGGAATTCGGTGGCCACGACGCCGGGGCACACGACCTGCACGGTGACTCCCGTGCCCTGCAGCTCGGCGCTGAGGGTCTGCGACATCGTGACCAGGTAGGCCAGGGTCCCGGCGTAGACGACGCGGCGGGGCATCTGGGCGTGCGGGGCGGGGCCGCTGAAGGCGATCATCCCGGCCACGTTGATGATCGTGCCTGCGCCGCGCGCCTGCATTCCCCCCACCGCGGCGCGGGTGAGCATCGTGGGGGCCAGGACCTTGACGTTGACGAGCTCCCTGGCCTGGGCGGCGGGGAGTTCGGCCAGCGGCATGTAGTGGGCGATCCCGGCGTTGTTCACCAGCATGGTCAGCGGCTCGGTAGCGCAGATCTCCGCGACCTGGTCGATGCCTGCCTCGGTGGACAGGTCAGCAGCTACCGTCCGGACCGTGACCTCTGGGTGCGAATCGGCGAACTCCGCCAGACGATCCTGTCGTCTGCCTGTGATCACCAGGTCATAGCCGTCGGCGGCCAAGCGCTCAGCGAAGGCCTGGCCGATTCCGGAGGTCGCGCCGGTCACGAGTGCGAACTTGCTCATGCTGTTCCTTTCGTCGCTCGCCGGAACCCGGCGAGGGTCAGGTTCAGGCCGCTCGGCTATTTGCCTGGAGCGTTCGCCCTCGCGGCCTTTCGGGCAACTCGGTGGTAGCGTCCTGCGGGCGGAGTTCGCGGTGGCGATCGTACGCGAACGCGGGCTGCTGACCGCGTAACTGGATAGGTCTGCGGAAGTTTGTAGTTTCGGATGTGCACTCGGTAGTGGCTGGCGGGCGGGGTTTCTCGCGGAGCGAGCCGGTAATCAGCTACCCCGGTGCCCGCGTAACCGGGACAATGGCCCCGCGGCCACAGCCCCTCACCGGGGCACGATGGCCCGGCCGCCGCTGCACCGGAGACCGCCTCGGATGAGGAGACCTGACGTGGACCTTCCCCGCAGCTTTACCATCCGCGAGAGCAGCCACCGCATCCATAACCCGTTCACCAGCGACAAGCTGGCCACCTTGGGCGAGGCGCTGAGCCCGCCGCCGGGAACGCGGATGCTCGACCTGGCCTGCGGGACCGGCGAGATGCTGTGCACCTGGGCACGCGATTACCAGGTGACCGGGACCGGGATCGACATCAGCACGGTGTTCATCGCCGCCGCCCGCGCCCGGGCCGCCGAGCTGGGAGTGGACGGCCGGGTCAGCTTCGTGCACGGCGACGCGTCGGGCTACGTCGCCGGCGCCCCGGCGGGCATCGCCTCGTGCATCGGCGCCACCTGGATCGGCGGCGGCGTACCCGGCACGGTCGAGCTCCTGCGGCACAGCCTGCAGCCCGGCGGCATGATGCTGATCGGCGAGCCGTACTGGCGCCAGGAACCTCCCGACCAGGCCACCGCCGAGGGCTGCCACGCGATCGGCTCGGATGACTTCCTGCCGTTGCCCGAACTGATCGAACGGTTCGGTGACCTGGGCTGCGACGTCGTCGAAATGGTCCTCGCCAGCCAGGACGACTGGGACCGGTACGCCGCGGCGCAATGGCTGAATATCCGCCGCTGGCTCGACGCCAATCCCGATGACGAGCTAGCTGGCCAGATGCGCGCGGAACTCGCCACCTCGCCCGCACGATACGCGAGGTACCGGCGCGAATATCTCGGCTGGGGTGTCTTCGTCCTGATGAACCGCTGACCCATCACGCTACTGAACAGCCCGTACATCAAAGCCGTCCGCGATCTTGGTCAGGATGGGGCCCGTTCGCGTCCGGGCATCGTGGGCCAGGGGGGACCTATCTAGTTACCTGAC
>PLDT01000606.1:0-2827 GCA_003136255.1 Actinomycetota bacterium | reverse complement strand
GCGACGTGGCGGCGGGTGGCGCCCAGGGCCCGGCGCAGGCCGATCTCGGAGCGGCGTTCCAGGACCGAGACGACCATGACGTTGGCGATCCCGACGCCCCCGACGAGGAGGGCTACGGCGCCGAGACCGAGGAGCAGCCCGTTATATGCCCCCTTGGCGGTCACCTCGGCTTTGAGGATGTCGGACGGATAGCTGACCGCCACGATGGAGGGGTTGGCCGGATCCGCGGTGGCGGGCAGGACGGCGGCCACGGCGGTGACCTGGCTGGGAACGCTGCGCAGGTAGAGCCCGGTGGGGTGGCCGTCGAAGCCGAAGTACCGCTCGGCGACGGGGAACCCGATGAAGGCCATGCTGTCCAGCTGGGAGAGCAGCTCCACCGGGTTCAAGATGCCGACCACCGTGAACCAGTGCCCGCCGATCCAGGCCTGTGTCGGGCTGGCCAGATCGTTGATGCCCAGCAGGCTGGCCGCCTCGGCCCCCAGGACGACCGCCGGGTAGCGAGCCGTAGCCGCGTTGAGGAAGGTGCCGTGGGCCACGGTCACGCCGAGGGTGGCGGGCAGGGTGGCATCGGTCGCGGTTAGCGATATGCCGCTGGTGTCACTGGCCGGGACAACGGAGTTGCGGTACACGTAGGCGTTCGCGATGCTGCCGATCTCGGTCACGCTGGTGACCGGTCCGATGCGTGACACCATGCCTTCGGCGGTGGCGGGCAGCTCGGTCGGCTGCCCGAAGGCGGTGCTCTGCGGCTGCACCGTCAGGAGGTTGCCGAGCTGGCCCAGCTCCTGTAGCAGCCCCGTCTTCGATGACTGGGAGATGCCGAGCACGCCGACGATGGCGGCGATGCCAATGCTGATGCCCAGCGCCGACAGCGCCGCCCGCACCCGCCGGCTTCGCAGTCCTAGGCTCGCGACCCAGAGCAGGTCCCGCCGTGAAAGCCGGGACCTGCCGCTGTCACGTACCGGCCGGCGTATCACGGATGATCCTCCCGTCTCGGATCTCGATGTGCCGTTCCATGGCGGCGGCGACGTCGGGGTCGTGGGTGATGACCACGATGGTGGTGCCGTCGCGGTGCAGCTCGCGGAGCAGGTCCAGGATGGACGCGCCGGTCGTGGTGTCCAGGTTGCCGGTGGGCTCGTCGGCCATGACCAGGGCAGGCCGGCCGGCCAGGGCCCGGGCAATGGCAGTGCGCTGCTGTTCGCCGCCCGACAACTGGTTCGGCCGGTGTCCGGCGCGATGACCGAGCCCGACCCGCTCGATGGCAGCCTCAGCAAGCCGGCGGCGTTCGGCGGCCCGCCCGCCCCGGTACAGCAGGCCGTTGGCGACGTTGTCGAGCACGCTGAGGCCATCGAGGAGGAAGAACTGCTGGAACACGAAGCCGAGGCGCCAGGCCCGCAAACCCGACAGCTGGGTGTCGGACATGGCCGAGGTGTCCTGCCCGCCGACGCGGACCACCCCGCGGGTGGGCCGCTCCAAGGTGCCCATCACGTGCAGGAGGGTGCTCTTGCCCGATCCGGACGGGCCGATGATGGCGGCCAGCTCGCCCTGGCCGATCCGCAGGTCCACCCCGGCCAGGGCCGTGACCGGCGGTTCGCCGGGGTACTGCTTGACCACGCCGGCCAGCTCGAGGACGGGCGCCGGACCGGCGTCCGGCCGGGCCGGGACGGGAACCGGGTGAGTCACGAGGATGGCACCTCCACCAGGGTGCCGGCCGTGATGCCGGACCCGCTGACCTGGACCAGGGTGTCGCTGTACAAGCCGGTGGTGACCGCGGCCAGGTGGCTGGTCTTGCCGGTCACGACCTGCACGCCGTACCCGCCGCCCTGCAGGGCCAGCAGCGCATTTACCGGCACCGCCAGCACGTTGTCGACCGTTTGCGAGGTGATGTTGACGTTCACCGGGGCCTGGTCCATGCTGGCGCCGGGCGGGGGGCTGTTCAAGGTGACGGTGACCGTCACCGTCGCCGCCGACGAGGTGCCGGACCCGTTGGACTCGCACGGCGACCCGTCCGCCGAGCCGCTGGCGCCGCCTCCGGCGCCGATGCCGCTTCCGCCCGGGCAGGTGGCCACGGTGCCGACCGTCTCGATCCGGCCGTTCACCGTGGAAGTGCCGTCGGGCAGCACGACCGAGACCGTGTCGCCGGGCTTGACCAGGTACTCCTCGCTGACGTCCAGGTCGACGGTGACGATGGGCGTGGTGCTCGTGGCCGTCAGCACGGTGCCGCCCACGCCCCCGACGGGCGTGCCGGCCGACGGCGCGACCGACGTGACCCGGATGGGGCCGGGCTCGAAGACCACCTCGCCGAGCGGGATCTCACCGTTCGCCGGCAGGCCGAGCGCGCTTTGCCAGCGTTCGACGGCGGCGGCGGTGGCCGGGGAGTAGTGGTTGCTCCGGGGCAGCCCGGTGCCGTAACCGAGGGCGATCAGGTCGCCGGTCAGCTGGCTCACGTCGGGGCCGTCGGACATGCCGACATCGAACGTCCGGTAGGCAGGGACAGAGCCGTACAGAAGCAGCACCGGTTCGTTGCCGACCGAGTAGACAGTCTGATCCTGCTTGATGACCTGGCCCGGTTCGGGCAGCCAGGTGTAGACACCCCCGCCCCCGCGCAGGGCTGCGATGGCGTAGAAGCCGCCGTAGCCGATGGAGCCGCCGACCTGCACGGTGTTAGTGAGGTTCGTCCGCACCACCTGGGCGGTGCTGACCGAACCGCTGCCGCCCGACGAGGAGGCCGGGCGGTCCGGGTTGCCGCTGGCAGACACCACCGCCACCGCGCCGGCCACCGCTCCTCCGACCAGGGCGCCGGCCAGGGCGGCGATGACCACGACCTGCC
>PLDT01000221.1:0-2625 GCA_003136255.1 Actinomycetota bacterium | reverse complement strand
GCGGTGCCCGTCGTGCGGTGAGCCCTCTTCGCTGGGCCACCGGGTCTGTCCGTCATGCGGGTATCTGCTGGCCCCGGCCGGGTCGGCGTCGCCGGTGACCGGCCCGGTGGCGCCGGCTGCGAGCAGTGCCGGGCCGGTGGCCGAGCGGCGGGTGTGCTCGGTGCTGTTCTGCGACGTGGCGGGGTTCACGCCGCTGTCAGAGTCGCGGGATCCGGAGGCGGTCCGGGAACTGCTGTCGGGTTATTTCGAGGTGGCGCGGACGATCATCGGCCGCTACGGCGGGGTGGTGGAGAAGTTCATCGGCGACGCGGTGATGGCGGTGTGGGGGGCGCCCGCCGCGACCGAGGGCGACGCGGAGCGGGCGGTGCGCGCCGCGCTGGACCTGGTGGCCGCGGTGGCCGAGGTGGGGGCCGAGGCGGGAGTGCCAGGCCTGGCGGCGCGGGCGGGGGTGGTGACCGGCGAGGTCGCGGTGACCCTGGGCGCAGTGGGTGAGGGCATGGTGGCCGGGGACGCAGTGAACACCGCCGCCCGGGTCCAGTCCGCCGCCGAACCGGGGCAGGTGCTGGTGGACGGGGCGACGTACCGGCTGGCGGGCAGCGCGGTCGGGTTCGCAGACGCCGGTGAGCACCGGCTGAAAGGTAAGTCCGATCCAGTTCCGCTATGGCGGGCGACCCGGGTGCTGGCCGGGGTGGGCGGCAGCCAGCGGGTCGACGGGCTGGAGGCCCCGCTGACCGGGCGGGACGCGGAGCTGCGCACGATCAAGGAGCTATTCCACGCGGCGGCCGAGCGGCGGGTGCCGCGGATGGTGCTCGTGTCCGGCCCGGCCGGCACCGGTAAGTCCCGGCTGGGCTGGGAGTTCCGGAAGTACATCGAGGGCCTGGCCGCCGACGTGTGGTGGCATCGAGGGCGGTGCCTCTCGTATGGCGAGGGGGTGGCGTTCTGGGCGCTGGCCGAGATGGTCAGGCAGCGCCTGGGCATCGCCGAGGAGGACTCCGCCGACGTCGCGGCGGGCAAGCTGGCCGCGGCCCTGGACCGATTCGTGCTCGATCCGGGGGAGCGGGCCTACGTGGGCGTCCGGCTCGGCAGGCTGCTGGGCGCGGGGTCGGCCGAGGACGCGGCCGCGTTGTCCCGGGAGGAGCTGTTCGCCGGGTGGCGGCTGTTCTTCGAGCGCCTGGCGGCGGAGTCCCCGGTCGTGCTGCTGGTGGAGGACGCCCAGTACGCCGACGGCGGCCTGCTGGACTTCCTCGACCATCTGGTCGACTGGGCCAGGAACCTGCCCATCTACGTGCTGGTGTTCGCCCGGCCCGAGCTGGGCCAGACCCGGCCGCGGTTCGGGGCCGGCCGGAACCGGGTCACGCTGACCCTGGACCCGCTGGATGACGCGTCGATGGACAAGCTCGTCGACGCGCTGGTGCCCGGGATGCCGGAAGCGTCGCGGTCGAAGGTCACCCGCCAGGCCCAGGGCGTGCCGCTGTTCGCGGTCGAGACGGTCCGGTCGCTGGTCGACCGGGACATCGTCCAGCCGGTCGAGGGTGTGTACCGGCTGGTGGGCGATATCGGCGAGCTGGCGGTTCCGCACAGCTTGCACGCGCTGCTGGCCGCCCGGCTAGACGCGTTGGACCCCGGGGTCCGGCGGCTGGTGGCCGACGCCGCGGTGCTGGGCAGCACGTTCCCGGCCGAGGCGCTGATCGCGATCTCCGGGCGGGACGAGCCATCCGTCCGTGCGGCGCTGGCCGACCTAGTGCGCCGCGAGGTGCTGTTGGTGTCCGCGGATCCGCTCTCACCAGAACGGGGCAGCTACCAGTTCGCCCAGGACATGCTCCGTCAGGTCGCCTACGACACCCTGTCCCGCCGCGACCGCAAGACCGGGCACCTGACCGTGGCCGCGCATCTGCGCCAGGCCTTCCCCGGCGACGGGGAGGAGGTGACCGACATCATCGCCCGGCACTACCTGGACGCCCTGCACGCCATCCCGGGCGATCCGGATA
Organism: Actinomycetota bacterium; assembly: GCA_003136255.1. Classification (GTDB taxonomy): domain Bacteria; phylum Actinomycetota; class Actinomycetes; order Streptosporangiales; family Streptosporangiaceae; genus Palsa-504. The sequence goes on along the minus strand of PLDT01000221.1, from coordinate 637 downwards.
CCGCCGAGATTCGCGACCAGGCCACAGCCACCCTGATCCGCGCCGCCGAGCGCGCCATGCGGACCGGCGCCCTCGCCCGAGCCGCCACCAGCTACGCCGCCGCCGCCGAACTCAGCACCCCCGGTATCGCGGCGGGACAGGCCGCGGACGGTCAGCCGGACGCGGGTGCGCTGTGGGTCAGCGCGGCTGACGCCGCTGCCGCCGTCGCGGACTTCGCCGTGGCGGTCCAGCACGCCGGCCGCGCTCGCGATTACTACCTGCGGCGTGGTGAGGCCCGGGCCGCCGCTCGCGCCCAGGCCGCAGCCGGGCGGGCCCTGCACGACTGGGGCCGTTACGCCGAGGCCCGCGAGCAGCTCACCGCCGCCGTCGAGATCCTGCGCACGGACCCGGACACCGACACCGTACGCGCCCTGCAGGAACTCGCGAGGCTGGAGGCGTTCTCGGGGTCGCCGGACGCCGACCGGCTCACCAACGAAGCCCTGCGCCTCGGCCAGGCTCTCGGCGTGGATACCGGCCAGCTCTGCGACCTGCTCACCGCGCGCGGGGCGTATTTCTTCTTCGCCGGATGCGGGGCCGAAGCGAGCGCTTACATCCGTGAAACCGCGAGACTCGCCACCCAGGTCGGTGACAACTTCCG
>PLDT01000438.1:0-4842 GCA_003136255.1 Actinomycetota bacterium | reverse complement strand
CAGGTCGATGACATCGCGGATGTCATCACGTTCCTCGCCTCCGACGCCGCCCGGTTCGTGACGGGTCAGATCGTCGGCGTGAACGGCGGCAAGACCGCAGCCTGACCGTTTCCGCCGACCACTGAGGAGAGGGTCCATGAGCAACACGATTATCGGCCTGAGCATCGACGCGGCCGACGCGGCGGCCCTCGCGGGCTTCTGGGCCGAGGCCCTGGGCCGGCGGGTCGCCGCCGGCGCCGACGAGGGACACGCGGTGGTGACCATCGATCCGGCCGCCGTTTCGGTGCCACGCCTGGTCTTCCACCAGGTGCCCGAGGGCAAGACCGTCAAGAACCGGCTGCACCTCGACCTGGTCGCCGCCGACTGGGAGACCGAAATCGGCCGGCTGACCGATCTGGGCGCCACCCGGATCGGCGAGGTCCAGGAGAATGGCGCCCACTGGATCACCCTGGCCGACCCGGAAGGCAACGAGTTCGACCTCGTCCACGGCTGACCGTCCACCCACCAGCAGGAAGGAAGAGCAGTGACCAAGGAGATCAAAGTCCCCGACGCGAACCACCCGATCAGCATCGACGCCGGCACCGTCCGGGTCGTCGCCCGGGTGGGAGACACCGTCATCGCCGATACGAACGCCGCGCTGACCCTGCGCGAGGCCGCGTACCCGCCCGTGCACTACATCCCGCTCGACGACGTCGTCCCCGGCACGCTACGTGCCAGCACGTCGGACAGCTACTGCCCCTACAAGGGCGACGCCTCGTATTACGATGTCGTGCTGCCCGACGGGCAGGCGCTCGCGGACGCCGTCTGGACGTACCAGGCTCCCTACCCGGCGGTGGACGCCATCGCGGGACACGTGGCCTTCTACACCGACCGTGTGCAGGTCGAACTGGATGCGCAGTAACGCGCGCGGTCCAGTCTGAAGGGAACCAGCATGCCGAAGAGGGAGGTCGCCGAGCCGTCCGCGCGTGAGCGTCTGCTGGCGGCTGCCGACGAGCTTTTCTACCGGGAGGGCGTGCAGACGGTTGGGATCGACCGCATCATCGCCCACGCGGGTGTCGCCAAGGCCTCCCTCTACACGATCTTCGGGAGCAAGGAAGAGCTGGTCCGCGCCTATCTCGAGTCCCGACACGCCGGGACCAGTGAGCGGATCAGCCGGGCCCTGACGCGCTTCCGCACCCCCCGCGACCGGCTGCTCGGCGTCTTCGACGCGCAGGGCGAGCAGTTCACCAACCCCGCGTTCAACGGGTGCGCGTTCGTCATGGCCAGCGCGGAGGCCCGGCCTGGCGGTGCCGTGGAGCACGCCGCCGAAGCGTACCGGGACTGGGTGCGGACCCTGTTCACCACCTTGGCCCAGGAGGCTGGCGTAGCCGACCCCGACGCCCTGGCCCGGCAGCTCCACCTCCTGTACGACGGCGCGGGCCTGTCCGCGCGGATGGACCACGACCCCTCCGCGGCCACCACGGCCCGGGCCGCTGCCGCCGCCCTCTTCGACGCCGCCCCAAAGCTGAGCTGAACCCACCCTCTCANNCTCACGACCGCTGAAGGTCGGCTCCGTAACGAAGTCCGTCGATGAGCAGCGCGACCATGCGCTGGCTATACGCGGCTCCGTCGTCAGCGACAGGCTGGCACAGATTGGCGACCGCGTGCAGGAGGTCCTCGGGGCTGATGTCGGCGCGAATCTCACCACTCGCTGTCGCGGCGTCGAGCAGTGACCCGAGGACGGGTCCGAGCCGCTGCATGAAGTAGCCGGGCAGGGCGTCGAACGCCGGATCACCCGAGTGCAGGGCGTTAGCGAGTCCTCGTTTGGTCGCGAGGAACTCGGTGTATCGCAGGAGCCACCTCGCGAGTGCTACTCCTGGTTCGTGCGCCGCGGCCAGCGCCGGGGCCGCGTCGGCGCAGGCATCGACTCCGCGCTGGAACACGGCCTTGACCAGGTCCGAGCGCTGCGGGAAGTGTCGGTACAGCGTTCCGACTCCGACACCAGCCAGATCGGCGATCTCCTTCGCGGGCGCGTCCACGCCCGACGTGCCGAAGACAGCCTTCGCCGCCTCAAGCAAGGAGTCGATGTTGCGCTGAGCGTCAGCCCGCAGCCGCCGCGGCGCCCGTTCGAGTGCCCCCCCACCCGCCGCACCGGCCACGCCGCCCGCACCCGCCGCACCGCCCGAGCTGACCCCGGTCGGCGCCGTGTTCCCCGTCACGACACTCCTCCGCTTGCTTTTCCGGAACGCCTTTCCGTATAATCCGGAAAGGCGTTCCGCTTCGGTCCAGCGTACGGCATCGGCGAGGCGATCACCACATATCGACCACAACTCCAGGAGCAACCGCATGCGATACCGTACCCTCGGCCGGACCGGCATCAAGGTCANNATCCACAAAGCGCTGGACGCGGGGATCAACTTCGTGGACACCGCCGACAGGTACTCGGCCGGCGAGTCCGAAGAGATCGTGGGCCAGGCGCTCAAGGGGCGTCGCGACGACGTCGTCCTGGCGACCAAGGTGAATGGCCCGATGAGCGATGACCCCAATCAGCGCGGCAACTCACGGCGCTGGATCATGACCGAGGTCGAGAACTCGCTGCGCCGCCTGCAGACCGACCACATCGACCTCTATCAGATCCACCGGCCCGACCCCGACACCGACATCGAGGAAACGCTCTCCGCGCTCTCGGACCTGATCCACAGCGGCAAGGTCCGCGCGATCGGGTCGTCCACGATGCCCGCCTCCGACATCGTCGAAGCCCAGTGGGTGGCCGAGCGCCGCGGCCTGGAGCGGTTCCGCACCGAGCAGCCGCCCTACTCCATCCTCAACCGCGGCATCGAGGCCGAGGTGCTGCCCGTCGCCGAGCGCTACGGTATGGGCACGCTGGTCTGGAGCCCGCTCGCGAAGGGAATGCTCACCGGGCGCATCCGCAAAGGCCAGCAGACCGACCTGCGCCGCGCCACGATTTTCACGAGCTTCAGCGACGAGCCCCGACTCGACGCCGTCGAGCAGATCATCCCGCTCGCCGAAAAGGCGGGCCTGCCCATGACGCACCTGGCGATGGCGTTCGCGATCGCTCATCCCGGCGTGACCAGCGCGATCATCGGGCCGCGGACGATGGAGCAGCTTGACGACCTGCTCGCCGGAGTCGACGTCACCCTGACGGACGACATCCTCGACCGGATCGACGAGATCGTCCCGCCCGGCACCGATGTCGGCGCGCCTGACCAGGCCGCCTACCTGCCCCCGGCCATCCAGCGCCCGGACCTCCGCCGCCGACCCGTCAATGAACGCGCCGCCGCCTGACCACATAAGGAGAATCTCTCCGGTTTTCGTGGTCGATTCAGGCTTCGTGGGCGTGTCCCGCACCGGCCCCGTACCCCGAGATCGTGGTGCCACCATCCCGAGGATCGCGGGTGCATCATGGCGCCGCCATGTTCGCCTCCGCGCGCGCCTGGCACGCCCCGCAGCCCCCAGCCGCCCCGCAGCCCACCCCGCGCCAGGACCCCGGCGGCACCAATGTTCCATCGCTGNNATCGGTGCTGCCCCGGCCACATGCACCGGCCGCCGGCACCGCCGCCCCGCCGCCCGGAACCGCCCTAAACGCCAGGAACCCCCGGATCGGGCAGGAACGCCGCGACGAGCTGCTGGGCGGCCAGTCCCGGAGTAAGCGTCCCGGCCCTGACCTCCGCTTCCAGGTCGGGGGTCATCGCGCGCAGCTCGCGGCTGTCGCGCAGGCGATCCAGGAGCTGGTCCCGCACCAGTGACCACATCCAGCTGACCCGCTGGTCGCGCCGCCGGCGGTCCAGCTCGCCGCTGTCGCGGAGCATCCGCTCGTGGTTGTCGACCAGGTCCCACACTTCGGCCAGGCCGTCGCCGGTGATGGCGCTGCAGGTGACGACCGGGGTGGCCCATCCGTCCTCGGGTCGGCCGAGCAGGCGCAGCGCTCCGGCCAGCTCGCGGGCGGCCCGGCGGGCCTCGGCGGCGTGCGGGCCGTCAGCCTTGTTCACGGCCACGATGTCGGCCAGCTCCAGGACGCCTTTCTTGATCCCCTGCAGCTGATCGCCGGTGCGGGCCAGCGCGAGGAGCAGGAAGGTGTCGGTCATCTCGGCCACGAGGGTCTCGGACTGGCCCACGCCGACCGTCTCGACCAGCAGGATGTCGTAGCCGGCCGCGGCCATGACGACCAGTGATTCCCGGGTCGCCCGGGCCACGCCGCCGAGCGTGCCGGCCGTGGGTGACGGCCGCACGAACGCATCGGGGTCGGTGGCGAGCCTGGTCATGCGAGTCTTGTCGCCCAGGATGCTGCCGCCGCTGCGCGTGGACGACGGGTCGACGGCCAGCACGGCCACGCGATGGCCGCGGTCGATGAGCATGCCGCCGAGCACGTCGATGAAGGTCGACTTGCCCACGCCGGGAACGCCGGTAACGCCGACCCGCCGGGCCTGGTCCGCATAAGGCAGCAGCCGGTTCAGCACGTGCTGGGCCAGGACCCGGTGGTCGGGGCGGCTCGACTCCACCAGCGTGATGGCGCGCGCGATGCCCGCCCGGGATCCGGCCAGGACCGGATCCGCGTAGCGGGCAACATCCGGCGGGTCCTCCACGGGAGGCACGGGAGGCAGGGGAGGCACGGGAGGCACGGGAGGCCACATTAACGGCCCAGCCCGGTCACGGTGCCGAACCGTGCCGGGCGGCCAGTTCGGTCAGCAGCTCATAGGCCGCATCGGGGATGACGGTACCCGGCGAGAAGATCGCGGCCGCGCCGGCCGCGCGCAGCTCGTCGAAGTCCTGGGGCGGGATGACGCCGCCCACCACCACCATGATGTCGCCACGATCCGCACTGGCCAGGGCGGCCTTCAGCGC
>PLDT01000458.1:0-6406 GCA_003136255.1 Actinomycetota bacterium | reverse complement strand
GATCCGATCGCATGCTGATCTTCGCAGGGATCACACTTTGTGATCGGCTTGGCTCCGCGGCCTGCGCTATTAACCACCAATAGGGTGCAGTCGGTTCGCGTTCCTGTGATCTGGGCTCGGATGGGCATCCTGCGTCTTGGCAGGGCCGTCGTGTCGTCAGCCGTGGCCTGTACAGCCGTAGCTACCTAGAGTTGTTGAGTATGAAGTACCAACGCCAGCCTCCCGCATCCGGGCGGCGCGGACCGCCAGCTCCGGGTCCGCGTCGTCCTGCACGCCGGGAACGTCCACGACGACAGCAACGGATATTTCGGCGAGGCACTCGATGCCGCGTTCCGGCTGCTCGACGCCCCGCGCGTCAGGGCGGCGCTCAAAACGGCCCCGGGGCCCGCTCCTGCTCGTCGTCTCCAGCGACATCTACACCGCGGTCGCACCTGACGACCCCGGACCCGGCCCAGTGTCTCTTCCCGCCTCGTTACCGCACAGGTCGCCGGCCACCAGTACCAGGGCTGGATCTACGTTCCCGGACAAGCCGCCTGAGAACCGTCGCAAAAAACCCGGCGATCTGAGCGGCGGCGACTCCCTGGGCGCTCCTCGACTGAGGGCGCGCATATCAGCATGTTCTGGCGGCGCCGGGGGACTGCGCGCTGAAGTGCGCGCCGACACGGCCGTGAGCCAGGAGAGGCCGATGATGATGTCCGCTGGAACAGGCCGCCGTACCCGCCCAGCCGGGATGACTGGCTGAAACCTGCTCCGGCCAGCACCGTAAGAGTCATGATTTTCTCCCGGCTGCCTGGGGCGGGATGTGTTCCTGCCGCCAATTGACAGGCTGCTCACTCTGCCGAGGGCCTGGCAGGGCACCGGTTTGCCCTTTTCGCGGTGAACCGGGCGCAGGTGTAAAAATACCGACAGAAGGTAGACAGGAGAGCGGCAACGTTCGCGCTGCTGGAACTGCTTGGTGAGCGCGGGTCGTGGCAAAGGCCGGGGGCGGGTTGTGTCTGATTCAGCGGCTGGCGTGCACGGTTTTGTGCCTGCCCTGACTAGCTTTGTGGGCAGGGCGGGTGAGGTGGCTGAGGTGGCCGATCTGCTGGGCCGATACCGGCTCGTGACGGTGACCGGACCGGGCGGCGTGGGTAAGACGCGGCTGGCCGCCGAGGTGACCCGGCAGGTGGCTGACCGGTTCGCCGACGGTGTGTGGCAGGTGGAACTGGCCAGCGTGCAAGAGCCGGCGCTGCTGCCGACGGCGGTGGCCGCGGTGCTCGGAGCGCAGCAGGGGCCGGACACCTCGATTGTGGAATCGCTGTTGGCGATGCTGAGCCGCCAGCAGCTTCTGCTTGTGCTGGACAACTGTGAGCACATGCTGGCCACGGTGGCGGAGTTGTGCGGGTCGCTGCTGCCGCATGCCGATGAGCTGAGGATCATGACGACCAGCCGGGAACCCATCGGGGTGGCCGGCGAGGCCCGCTACCGGCTGCCGCCGTTGGGACTGCCCGGACCGGGGATTCCAGCCGGGATTGCCGGCTCTGAGGCAGTGGTCTTGTTCGCGGACCGGGCTCACCGGGTCGATCCGCGTTTCACGCTGAGCGATGAGTTGGAGCCGGTCGTGGCCCAGATCGTGACGCGGCTCGATGGCATGCCGCTGGCGATTGAGCTGGCTGCGGCCCGGGTTGAGACGCTCGGTGTGGAACAGCTGCTGGACCGGCTGGATGACAGGTTCCGGCTGCTGGTGGGCACTGACCGGCTAGCGGCGGCAAGGCAGCGGTCGCTGACCGCGACGGTGGACTGGAGTTATCAGCTGCTCGGCGAACAGGAGCGGCGGGTTTTCCGTCGCCTGGCGGTCTTCCCCGGCCCTTTTACCTTGGAGGCCGCCGAGATGGTCGCCGGCTTGGGCGCTGGGCAGATGCTCTTGCACCTGGTGGACTGCTCCCTGGTCACCCCGCCCACCAGCGGTCCGGATGGCCGGTCCCGGTACCAGATGCTTGAAACTTTGCGCGGCTACGGCACCGAACGGCTGATCGAGGCGGCCGAGCAGCAGGAGGCCGTCGCCGCGCTGGCCGGTTATGCGCTGCAGGTGGCGGAGCATGCTGCGGCGGGGCTGGACACCGCGGCCGGGGAGCTGGCGGCGAGCCGGCGGCTGGACGCCGAGGACGCCACGGTGCACCAAAGCCTTGCGTGGTGCCTGGAGCACGACCGGGCTAGGGCACTGCGGCTGGCCATCGCGCTGGCGCCCTGGTGGCGACTGCGCGGGCGCTATGCGACCGGATACGAGCTGCTGCGCGCCGCCGGCGGCCAGGCCGGCAAAGATACGGATGCATGGTGCGCCGTGCAGGTCTGGCTCGGTAGCCTGGCTCCCGGCCCTGATGACGATGTCGTGAGCTTCGATCATTTTACCGCTGCCCGGAACGCTCTGGCGGCGCGCGGGCCCTCGTTTCTGCTGGTCCGGGCCGTGACCGGGCGGGCGGGAAGCCTGGCGAACCGCGGACGTCTTCCCGAAGCGGCGGAGGAAGCCGGCCAAGCGTTGGCAATGGCGCGGCAACTCGGCGACGCGGCCGGCGAGGTGCGTGCACTGTTCTGGCTCGCGACTGCGGCCTCCTATGCAGGTGATCCCCAGACCAGCGTGTCCCTGCTGCGGGAGGCCCTGCGAGTCGACCAGGCCGCCATTCCCGGCAGGCTAATTCGGTCGTGCTGTAACTTCTTGTCTGTTGCCCTTGTTGAGGCCGGGGAGTTTGCCTCTGCCCAGGAAAGCTGCATGCACGGACTGGCCCTAGCGCGGCAGGCAGGCGACCTTCTTTCACTGACGGAAGGATTGAAGCCCCTAGTGGAGCTCGACCTTCACGCAGGCCGGATGTCCGAGGCCAGGATGCACCTCTGTGAAGCCATCGAAGCTGCCTCCAGACTCGGGCCTGGTATGGTCCTGCTCGATTGCATCGATTATTGCGGATATTTGTGCGCTGCGGGTCAGCACTGGACCGAAGCAGTTACGTTGTGGGCTGCCCATGCTGCTTGGCTGAAAGGCGCTGGGATACCCGATCTGCCGCAAGACGCGCAGCACCGGCAGGAACTGTTGGGGAAAGCCCGGCAAGCTCTGGGCGCTGCAAGGACCCGCACAGCGGAGGAACGCGGCCAGGCCATGAGCCTGGCCACTGCTGCCGAGTTCGCGACCATGCAAGTCGCCTCGGAGCCACCGAAACCGGACACGACCCTGGAACTGCCCAGGCTCAGCGCGCGAGAACGGGAGCTTGTCAGCCTCGTCGCCCGAGGGCGCACCGACGCCCAGATCGCCGAGCAACTCTATATCAGCGTCAGCACCGTCCGCTCGCACCTGGACCGCATTCGCGACAAAACCGGTAGTCGGCGTCGCGCGGACCTGACCCGGTTGGCCCTGAGCGCGGGCCTGATCTAATGCACTTCCCGGCCATTGAGCGATAACGCGCTGCAGCCTAGTGAAACATGCGTCATAATCGCATGATCTGCCGCCAAGCAAATGTTCCATGCCGCCACCAGGGGCAAATATTCGGCGGTATGGAGCATTTTTTGGATGGCCCGAGTGCTCTGGCGCTCGCTGGCTGGCGGCATAGCGTGACAGGGCTGGACGACTTACGGTGGGTTTCCGTTAACCGCTGGGGCCGGATCTGGCCCAGCCTTCCGGTTCCAGCCTAGCCGGGAGGTGCCCGATGACCACTGCCGCCCCATCCACCGCGCTCGCCACGATCCAGCCTGCCTTCACCGACGCTGAACGCCTTGCCCTCGCCGGGTTCCTGACCGGCTACCGCGGCCTGACCCGCGAGGCCTACGCGCTTGACCTGCGCTAGTTCACCAACTGGTGCCGGACCCGCTCCGTGGCCCTGTTCGCCGTCCGGCGCCCCGATATCGAGTCTTTCGCCCGCGACCTGGAGGCCAAGGGCCGCGCCCGGGCTACCGTGACCCGGCGGCCCTGCACAATCGCCGGGTTCTACAAATACGCGGTCGAAGAGGAGCTCCTGGATCACTCACCCGCCGCGCATGTTCGCCGTCCGCGGGTGGACTACGAGTCCCACGCAGTCGCGCTGGACCGGAACGAACTCGGCGCGCTGCTGGTAGCCGCCGGGCTCGGCTCGCGGACCGAGCATGCGCTGATATCGCTGCTCGCGCTGAATGGCCTACGGGTCTCCGAGGCAACCGGCGCTGACATCGAGCACCTGGGCCTGGAACGCGGGCACCGGACGCTGACGATCACGCGCAAGGGCGGCAAGGTGGTCACCATCCCGCTGGCGCCGCGGACGGCCCGGGCGATCGACCTGGCCATCGGCGAGCGGACCGATGGGCCGGTGTTCCTGGCCGCGGACGGGCGGCGACTGGACCGGCACGGCGCCGGACGGATCGTCCGCAAGACCGCCCGCCGCGCCGCAATCGGCAAACCGGTCACGCCCCACACACTCAGACACGCCTTCATCACCGCCGCGCTCGATGCCGGAGTCCCGCTGCGCGACGTGTAAGACGCCGCCTCTCACGCCGACCCGCGGACCACGATGCGATACGACCGAGCCCGCAGCAGCCTCGACCGACACGCCACCTACATAGTCGCCGCCTACGTCGCCGGCGCCGCCCGGTAACGGACATCGGCTGGAAGAGTTCTGTCCGGCGGTCCAGTCGCCGGACAGAACTCCCGTGCCGCCGATCCGACCGGATACTCGTCAGTGACGCATCGCGGTCCCTGGCAAAACGCGAACCGATCTGGCGTGATGACGGCACTTCGGTGGTGGTCGGCCGAGCCGCGCAGATTAGGTCTTATGGTCCGTTGCCTTTTGGATTGTTGCGCGCGGCGGCGAGGAGACTCAGACTCGTTGCATGACTGTGCCGGAGACTCGCTATGCGCGCAGCGGGGATGTCGTCATTGCCTATCAGGTGGTAGGCGAGGGACCCTTTGACGTGGTCTTCGTGCCCGGCACGGTCTCTCACGTGGAGGCGTACTGGGAAGCGGCAGGCATGACCGCCTTGCTGCGCGGGATGGCTTCTCACGCGCGCGTGCTCTTTTTCGACAAACGCGGGACAGGCCTGTCAGACCGGGTCGCGCAGGTGCCGATGCTGGAGGAGCGCAGCGACGATATCCGGGCGGTAATGGACGCGGCCGGGGCACGGCGCGCGGCGATATTCGGTGCCTCCGAGGGCGTTCCGATGAGCGTGGTCTTCGCCGCCTCCCATCCTGAGCGGGTATCCGCGCTGGTGCTATACGGGGGCATGGCCCGGACCATGTGGGCGCCGGACTACCTGTTCGGGGCCACCGAGCGGGAATGGCGTCGCGGAGCCGGGGAGATCATCGATGATTTCCTCACGCCCGGAGGCATCGAAGCGTGGGTCCGAACCGGTTTCCCTTCCGCGCCGGAAGAAGAGGTCCGGGCCTGGGCGCGGATATTCCGCTATGGCGGCAGCCCGGGGACGTTCGACGCGCTGGACCAGATGAATATGGGCATCGACGTGCGTCATGTGCTGGGCCTCCTCAGCGTGCCGACGCTGGTCCTGCATCAGCACGCTGACCCGTGGGTCCCGGTCGAGCACGGCCGCCACCTGGCCGCGCACATCCCGGGCGCGACCTACGTGGAGCTGGAAGGCAAGGATCACATCCCTACCGGCGCCTACGCGGCGCAGCTGCTCGCGCAGATGATTCCCTTTCTCCGGGACGCGGCCGGACGAGAAGGCCCCGAACCGGATAAAGTCCTGGCGACCGTCTTGTTCTCCGACATAGTCGGCTCGACCGCCGTGGCCGCCGAACTGGGGGACGCACGGTGGCGGGAGCTGCTGGCTGAGCACCACGTGCGCGTGAGGCGGCAGCTGGCCCGGTTCCGCGGCGTGGAGATCGACACCGCCGGGGACGGGTTCTTCGCCAGGTTCGACGGGCCCGCCCGCGGGATCGGCTGCGCTCTGGCTATCCGCGAAGCAGTGCACGAACTTGGCCTGGAGGTCCGCATCGGCCTGCACGCGGGGGAATGCGAGATGCTGGACGGGAAGGTGGCCGGGATCGCCGTCTCGATCGGCGCGCGAGTTTCTGCTCTGGCCACCCCTGGCCAGGTCCTCGTCTCGCAGACCGTCAAAGACCTCGTGACCGGTTCCAGGATTGCCTTCGAAGATCACGGCGCCCACGAACTCAAAGGCGTGCCCGGACGCTGGCGCCTGTACTCCGTCCTGTCCGCCTAGCCCGCAGCCGGCCTCTTCGCGACGGGCCACGCGACTTGCTGCGCTTGCCCGGAGGGGCGTGCAGATCGGAATGATCTGGTGTTGCCAGTACGGCCGGCAGAGACGAGTGCGCGCTCGCTCAATGGCTGAGATGGCTATGACGGCGCCATCTGGGATCTGGCCCCCGTTGTGAGAGTTGAGCTTGTCCTTGGGGCAAGGGCCATAGTGGAGCCATGGACACCGGATCAGTTCAGGACCA
>PLDT01000431.1:0-6865 GCA_003136255.1 Actinomycetota bacterium | reverse complement strand
GCTGACCCTCGGCCAGGACGCATAGGCCCGCGCGAACGCGGCCTGCGCGACGTCCTCGGCATGACCCTGGTCCCCGGTCAGCCCGTATGCGAGCCGGACCATGACTGGCCACCGGGCGTGCATGAACTCCCGGAATTCTCCGTCCAGCTTCGCGTTCACGGCTCACCCCCTACAGCCATCCAGACCACCGCCGGCCCGTGGATGGTTGCATGGCACTCAGGACGTCTGGGTGCCAGCGCTGCGCGGGTCCCGCACGATGGCTACCGCCTCCCGCTGGGTGAGCCGGCCGCCGACGGAGAACAGCTGCTCGAACCGCTCCGCACCCAGCCGCTGGCGGACCTGGGCCACCAGATCGGCCTCCACCCGCCGCAGATGCGGCCACGCCCGCTGGCCGACTCGCCGGCGCAGGCCCTCGGCCGCGCCTTCCAGCCGCGCCGCCCGCTCCGGGTCGCCCTCCGCGAACGCCAGCCAGGCGTACCCGGACAGGCACAAGGTCACGACCGCGGTGCTGCGGGCCGCCAGGCTCTGGTCCAGCGCCTCCGCCAGCACCGCCCGGGCCTCGTCGAGGCTGCCCCGCAGCACCGCCAGAATGCCGAGGTCTGCCCGAGAAACAGCACTGATCCAGTCACCACCGGCCCGTTCGGCCAAATTGCACGCCTCGCGCAGGTGGCCCTGGGCATCGTCGTAGCGGCCCAGCGCCGTCTCCAGTGAGCCGGCCGTGAACGCGGCCGTGGCCGTGAAGACGAGCTCGTCCTGGCCGCGGAACTCCTCCAAACAGACCGCCACCTCGCGTAGCGCCTGGTCAAAGTCACCGGAGATCGGCCAGGTCCACGCCAGGGCCAGCCGGGACGCCGCGTGCAGGAACGGGTCACCGATCCCTGTCAGCAGCGGTGCCAGGCGCTGGCAGGCCGCCAACGCCGCCGCATCGTCACCGGTGTCGATAGCGATCGCCGCCGCCGCCCACGCCAGCTCGGCCCCGGCTTGCGCGTCCAGCGCGCCGAAGGCCGGCAGCAGCTGTTCGACCCAGGACCAGGCCTCGCGCTCGAGATCCCGCAGCGCCCAGAACAGCCACAGGACCCGGAACATGTGCGGCAGCGGCCCGGGATCCTGGACCAGGTGCCAGCGCACCGCGGCGGCCAGGTTGGACGCCTCGGCGTCCAGCTGCTCCAGCCACTCGCCCTGATCGCCGCTGCGCAGCGGCCGGTCCGCCTGTTCAGCCAGGGCTCGATAGAAGCCGGCGTGGCGCCGCGCGACCTGGTCGGCGTCGGGCCGGGCCGCCAGCCGCTCGGCCACGAACCCGCGAACTGTCTCCAGCATCCGCGACCGGGGCCCGAGCTCCGTAACGTCCACGTAGACCAGGCTGTGGCGGGCCAGCGCCTCAGACAGCTCCAGCGCCCGGTCCTCCCCCAGGCCCGCCACCTGGGCGGCAGCATCGATGGTCCAGCCGTCGGCGAACACCGCCGCGGCCTCCAGCAGCGATCGCTCGGCGTCCTCCAGCAGGTCCACGCTCCACTCCACCGTGGCCCGCAAGGTGCGCTGCCGCTCGGGCAAGTCCACCGCGCCGGCACCCAGCGCATCCAGCGAGGCCGCCAGCCGGGCCAGCAGCGCGGCCGGATCCAGCAGCCGGGTGCGGGCGGCAGCCAGCTCGATCGCCAGCGGCAGGCCCTCCAGCCGCCGGCAGATCTCCGCTACTGCCGCCGCGTTGCCCTCGGTCAGCGCAAAGCCGGGCCGCACCGCGCGGGCCCGGTCCACGAACAGCGCCACGGCCGGCCAGGACCCCAGGTCCGGCAGCGGTACCGCGACCGGGTCAGCGGGCAGCGGCAGCGGCGGCACCGGGTATTCCTGTTCGGCCCGCAGTCCGAGCACCGTGCGGCTGGTGGCCAGCATCGCCATCCCCGGGCAGCGGGCCAGCAGGTCGCCCAGGTCGACGGCGGCCTGGATCACCTGCTCCAGGTTGTCCAGGATCAGCAGCCACGCGCCGTCGGCAAATNNGCCCGGCCGATGGCGGCCAGCACCAGGGCGGGATCGGCGACGGAATCCAGCGGAACGAACACGGTGCCCGCACCGAACCGGTCCCGTAGCCGCTCACCCACCGCGACCGCCAGCCGGGTCTTGCCGACCCCGCCCGGCCCGGTCAGCGTCACCAGCCGCACCTCAGGACGCTCGATCAGCTCAGCCACCTCATCGGCCGCCTGCTCCCGGCCCAGCAGCGACGTCGTGCTCACCGGCAGCCGCCCAGGACGGCGGGCACCCGCCGGCGCCTCGGACGCGGCCTGGCTGGCGGCGGCGGGGCTGGCAGCGGGCTGGCTGGCAGCGGCGGCGAACCGGTCACTGAGCAATACCGCTAGGTCATCGCGAACCAGCCGGCCCAGCTCGGCGGGGGTGCGGAAAGAACGGTAGGAGGCCGATGACTCCTCCTTGATCCGGTCCAGCAGATCAGCCAGCCGCGGCTCGCGGTCGGTCGCCGGCGCCTTGACGTACAGCAGCCGTGGCAGCCCGCCCGACAGGTCGAACTCCTCCTCCAGCCCGGAGACCTGCGCGCCGGGGACCAGCTGCCCGTACCGCTGCCAGTAAAGGCCGATGAACACATCGGCTTGCGTCAGATACGCCCGGTAGACCTCGGCCGGAGGATAGGGCCGGGCGCCCGCCTCGAACATCACCGGGGTCAGGCGCAGGGCAGAAACGGCCCGCGAAACCGCCCGCCGCTCTTCGGCCAGCTCGCCCAACGTGGAACTCACGAACACCCGCAGCCGTCGGTCCGGCGTCCGGATCACCGCCTCCTGCGGCCCCTGGCTCACCGGCCGTCCCGATCAGGCCTCACCCACGCAAGTCTGCAACCAGCCATCCCCGCCAGCAAGTCCGCACAAGCAACGAACCCCTCAGCCAACACCAGCGATCACAGCCGCCCAGATGCTCCGGGTACAGCTCCCCGGCCACGGTCAGCGCCGGCCGAAAGCTTGTCATTTGCCAGCTCGACGGCGATCGCCCTCCCTGATATGCAGTGGGCTCCGGATCTCCTCAGACAAGGTGAGCTGGGCCTTCGGACGGACCTTGACGCGAGTCGTCAGCGCGGCTGTGGCATCCGCCGAGCGCGGGCCCTACTATGACGCCATGAGCGCCCAGCCCGCTGAGCATCACGAGGATCCGCTGGACCCACAGCGGATCCTCCGGGAACTGCCCGACCCGGAGCGCGCGAACTTCCTCGCCGCCTACCGGGAAGCCGTGGATGGTGCGCGAGATCCTGCCGGATGGGGGCATCTGAGGCGCGTCTTGCGGCTCTGGAGCGGGATGGTGATCGCCGCGAACCGGCCCGGCTTCTACGAGGCGCAGGAGGCAGCGCTGACCGGGACAGGCGGCGGGATGCTCCTGGAGGATTACATCCGACTGCGCCGTACCCAGACGTGAGCTATCGGCCGTACCTGGAGTCCGGCGCGCTCGGGCAGATGCATGGCCTTCCGGAGCAGGCGTTCGAGATGCTCGTGACGTTGCTGATCAGGATCTGCGACGACCCGTACGACGCGGTGTTCAGCGCGCCGACCGGAGTGCCGCGACGGCGGGTCGCAGATGTTGGCGACTCCGGGTTCATCGTATTCGCGGTCGACGAAGCCGCTGGTCTGATCCGCGTTTTCGACCTCGCGCGACCCACGGGGTGAGCTGGTCGTCGGTGAGCAGATCATCGGAGCTGATCTGCAGCCAGCCGGGCATCGGCCGGCCGCGCATCTGTACCAGCCTCGCCGTTGTCGTCGCGACCAGGGCATCGGACTGCTGCGGATCAACACGGACCATGGCGCCGCCCTGGTTGCTGGCGGCGATCGCCATGTTGCCGCCGATGAGGAAGGCGAGGCCGCCAAACATCTGCTTCTCAGTGAGATCGGGAGCGTTGGCGATGAGCCGCCGGATACGACCGGCGAGTTCCTGATCGTAGGCCACGCCGGCGAGCCTACCCAGCGCTGCCGAGGCGGCGGGTGACAGGGCGCGGCGGCGAGCATTCCAGGCCCTGGTCACCTGGTTGATGGGCCGTTGTGCCAGCTCTTGCTTGTACGGTGGCCCACCCACCATGTTCGGCTGGCCGCGCCGGGGTGCCGTACGTTCGGGCAAATAGGGTAAAAGGTGATGAAACGGGCATGACATCGCGACGCGTTACAAACTCAAGCTAGTTGGAGCGCTCACCGGGTTACGGTGATTGTCCGGTTAACTGCTGGGACCGGAAACGGGGCCAGGTTCCCGGTGGGTTGGGTCCGCGGGGCGGGGCTTACCGGGGGCGACGGTGCGGGCCAGGATCCCGAGGGTGGCTCGCAGCGCGCTTTCGGGGATCACCGGGAAGATGGCGGCGTCCTTCCAGCTCTGCTCGGCCGCCGACCAGTCGTAGTAGGACGTCACGAGGGTGCCGTCCTCGACTGGCTCTAGGCGGTAGCCGTACACGTGGCCGAGGTTCAGCTGGCCGCGGACGGTCCAGGCGATCTCCTGGTCCGGCTCGAACGTGACGATTTCGACGGTGACGTCGTAGAGACCGAGGGGGTAGTCGTTGAGCGCTTCCCGGTCCATGTGCACGACGAAGGTGTCTCCTACCTTGGCCACAAGGTCCCCGCTGGCTGCCATCAGCATGCCGGAGCTGTCGATGGCAACGTGTCCCCTGGGATCGCTGAGCACGGCGAAGATCTCGCCCGCCGATGCAGGCACAGCCCGCTGCACTTCGAGTCGTTCGCCCATCTGCCCATTGTTCCCCACCGGGCTGCCCCGCTGCGCCAGCCCGAGCACGCCGATTCCTTTCGCCGACCTTGGCGGTCTGCATTTCGAAGGCTTCGCGGACCTGACGGTGCCGCGCGGCACGACTTCGTGAAGGGAACCAGGAATGAGCGATGACGCCGAGGTGCGGGTGATCAGCGATGGCGAGTAGGCAGTCAGCGGCGGTTAGGCGGCGTTGGGAGGCAGCCCGGCTGGCCA
The DNA here is from genome assembly GCA_003136255.1 of Actinomycetota bacterium. GTDB lineage: Bacteria > Actinomycetota > Actinomycetes > Streptosporangiales > Streptosporangiaceae > Palsa-504. The sequence goes on along the minus strand of PLDT01000431.1, from coordinate 1,921 downwards.
TGGTGCAGCCGGGCTTCGAGGCACCCGACGACGAATCGTGGGGGGACCTCACGGCCGAACCACGGGGGGTCGACTACCTGGAGACCGAAGCCGGGGGGCTGCCCGCCATGTGGGCGGTGCCGAAACGCGCGAGCATGGACCGGGTGCTGATGTGCATCCACGGCGGAGGGTTCGTCAGCGGCTCGATCTATACCCATCGCAAGATGTTCGGGCACCTGGCGAAGGCGACCGGCGCGCGGGCGCTGCTCGTCAGCTACCATCTGCTCCCCGAAGGGGTGTTCCCCGGGCCGGCGGATGACGTGATGAATGCCTACCGGTGGCTGCTGGATCAGGGGATCAGTGCCGGCCGTATCGCGTTGGCGGGTGATTCGGTCGGGGGCTGGCTCGCGATCACCGTACAGCTGCGCGCCAGGGAACAAGGACTGCCGCTGCCGGCGGCGGCACTACTGATCTCGCCGTGTGTGGACATGGAGACCACTGGTGAGTCGTACGAAACGAACCAGGACTCCGATCCATTCTTCAAACCGGACGTCGTGCGCGCGATCATCCGGAGCTTCCTGGGCGACGGTACCGATGCTCGCGATCCGCGGGCTAACCCGCTCTACGCCGACCTGGGCGGCCTCGGCCCGGTCTACATCCAGGCGGGCGGAGACGAGACCCTCGCCGACGACGCTCGCCTGCTGGACGAGCACGCCAGGAAGGCCGGCCTCGACGTGCGCCTGGACATCTTCCCCGACATGCTGCACACCTTCCAGATGGCCGCCGGGCGGGCACCGGAGGCCGACGACGCGATCCGCGAGATGGCCGACTGGGTACGGCCCCGGCTGGGCCTGTGAGCCCAAGGCAACCGGCTGGGCCTGTGAGCCCAAGGCGACGGGAAAGGACCACGATGACGGAGCGCTCCGATGAGTTCATGCGCAGCACCGAGCAATTCCGGCGGGAACTGCTGGCGCACTGCTACCGGATGCTCGGCTCGGCGGACGAGGCCGAAGACGCCGTGCAGGAGACCTACCTGCGAGCCTGGCGGTCATACGACACGTTCGAGGGCCGGTCGTCGGTGCGCTCCTGGCTCTACCGCATCGCCACCAACGCATGCCTGACCGCGCTCGATCAACGCGGGCGGCGGGCGCTGCCCTCCGGGCTCGGCGGCCCGGCCGACGATCCGGACGCCCCTCCCGCCCCGGCTCAACCGAGCATCGGGTGGCTGGAACCGGTCCCGGACGCCCTGGTGACCCCCGAGTCGGAAGACCCCGCAGTGATCGTCGCCGCACGCCAGTGGCTCCGGCTGGCGCTCATCGCCAGCCTGCAGTACCTGCCCGCCCGGCAGCGGGCCGTGCTCCTGCTCCGGGAGGTGCTCGGCTTCCCGGCCGCCGAGGTCGCGAGCATGCTCGGCACCTCCACCACAGCCGTCAAGAGCACGCTGCAGCGAGCCCGCGCCCGGCTAGATGAAGTCGCCCCGGAACCAGAGCGGATCATCGAGCCGACCGAGCCGCGGGCACTGGAACTGCTGGGCCAGTACATCGCCGGGTTCGAGAACGCCGACACCGCGGCCCTGGAAAAGGCGCTGCGCGCCGACGCCGCGATCGAGATGGTCGGCACTCGCACCTGGTTCTCCGGCCGCACGACTTGCCTGCGGTACCTCGGGCACGTGATCGGATCTCCGGGAGACTGGCGGATGGCACCCACCTTGGCCAACGGCCAGCCCGCGGCGATCGCCCGCTACCGCGACAGCGCCTACGGGCTGGGCATCCTCACCGTCACGCCGGCCGGCATCGCCCGCATCACCGTCTTCGGCGGTGGCCCGGACCTGGCGGCCAAGTTCGGCTTCCCGCCCCTGTTCGAGGGATCCTTGGGAGATGACGGTAGCTAGCGGACAGGCCACGTATGACATTCCGGTGATGCCAGACGGGCGGCGGATGCT
>PLDT01000202.1:0-6576 GCA_003136255.1 Actinomycetota bacterium | reverse complement strand
ACCGATTGTCCTTACGAGTTCGGTCATTGATATCTCTTCACCCGAACCGACATTATACGCTTGTCCTGCTTGTCCTTTGTCAACGATGACCAAGAATCCTCTCACGAGATCATGAACACTGACAAAATCACGGGTTTTACGATCAGGATCGCCGACGACGGGAATGGCATCGTCCTTAAGAGCCCAACGAATAAATCTGGTAGGCTCGGTTAGTGCTATTTTTGGATTTTCACCAGGGCCATAAACGCAAAACGGCCGGGCGATTACGACGTCCAGTCCCCGTGCATGAAGAAATGAGAGCGCGTTCAATTCTCCTCTATATTTTGACGAGCCATATGGGATGAAGGGTTCTTTCGGGTCGGTTTCATGCATCGGAAAGCTTTGCGGTATTCCATAGACAGATGCAGACGATACGTAAAGTACACGTCCGATGTCACCGTTTGATGCTCCCTCCATAACATTAAATGTGCCGATATCGTTCATTTCGTGATCCAAACGTGGGTTTTCCACAGAAAGCGTTCCATTTGAATTCGCCGCGACATGGAAAACCAAATCTGCACCTTTTATAGATTCAGTAACTTTTCCGGGGTCACGTATATCTGCTTCGATGAAGCGAACACCTTTTGGAACTGGTTTGTCGGCAGATGTCCAAAGACTATCTATGATAGTTACATTCTTTCCGAGCGACTGCAACTTCCCTACGAGATGGGTGCCAATAAATCCTAGTCCTCCGGTTACTGTAACATTCTGATATTTTTCAAGCATATAACTATTCTCCTATCTCTTTAAAAGAAAACAAATAATACTACTGTAGGTCATTGAGCAGTATGTCACCGGCGGAGGCGCCGCGCAAGCGCGGAATGGGGTATTCCCGGTCAGCTACACATTACGAGGGTGTTCTCGTGCGTTGGCCCATTTCCGCGTGAGGTTTACGGACTACTGCTGCCGGTGAGTGTGGGGCTTGCGCCATCGCCTCGGCGACGCGGCCGGAGGAAGCGCCGTTGACCGGCCTGCCCTGGAGGGCTACACAATCGGAAGCGGATGAGGCTGCCGTCAGGAGATGACGTGTCGAGACTGGCGCGGATTGTGTATGTGTCCAATGGCCGCGGGGATACCGTGACACCGATCGCGGCTGCGACTGGCACGCCAGGCCCGCCGATCCCGGTTGGCCCGGCGCCTGGAGAGATTGTGGTCACTCCGGATGGCAAGACCGCCTACATCACCACCGATGATCCCGTCGTGGTGCCGATCGCGACCGCGACCGGCACGCCCGGCCCACCGATCGTGGTTGACCATGGCTTCGTCGCTCGAAGGGCACGCGCCCGTAGCCCATACCGTCTGCCTCATTGGCCGTTATCCAGGTGATCGCCTCCTGACTCACTTCCCACAGGGGGATGATTCGACACGGCGTGGTGATGCCACGGTCTCTGACGCTCCGCGCGCCTGAGGGAAGCGGTAGCGGTGGCGCAGCGTGGCGGGCGGACAGTGACCTGGTTCGAGCTGAAGCAGCCGCAAACCCCAGGTCAGAGCCGTGTCGCAGCTGCTCGCACCAAACGGGCCAGGCGGGCAGGGGCCGAATCCGCTCGCCGGCTCCCAGTTCAGCCGGGTTCAGCCTTCACCTCCACCTTGATCGTGGAACGCCGTCGTGTTGTGACGTCAGGCTGTTGGCCCACTTCGTTACCATGACCCTTATGAGCGAACTGCCCGCCGGTGACACCCACGACGTGATCAGTCATAGCGGCCAGGTGGTAGCGGTGGTGGTGCCCATCGAGGAGTACCGGCAGTTGCGCCAGGCGATGCAAGAGCAGCAGGTCAACGAGGAGTTCGACGCTGCCCGGGCCAGGTACCTGGCCCGCCGTGAGGCTGGGGAGATTCGCTACGTGTCACATGAGGAAGCGGGCCGCCGCCTAGGCCTGCCATCCCGGTGAGCCATCAGGTCAACTGGGAGATTCGGGCTCTAGACCAGGCGGCCGGCTTCCTCCGCGACGATCCCACCGGTGTCGCTGCGCTCTGGGACACTGTCAGCCAGCTCGCCGANNACAGCGGGCAATCCAGATCGACCACGTCGCCCGCCTGCCATAGCCCTGGCATCAGCCCACATACATACCCTCGCCTGCGGAAACCTGTGATTTGGCGCGGCTGGCTAGTTCGGGGAACAGCCGCCGTGGGTAACATGCGGGGAACATCCGTGCCGCTCAGGACCCGTTTCCGGCCCCGCTGACGAGTGCCGTCACCCGAGCCGTGCGGGTCCCAGGCCGGCACAGGGGATAATTTGACCAAACGGGGTGGCGTTCCCGCCCCCCCAGCCGACTTGCCCCGGATGGTGCCACCATGGCCGGCCTGCCAGAAGTGATCGGGTTGCTCCACCGGGCCGACTGGACCCGCCTGTCCCTCTCCGCCGAGGTGCGCTTCGAGTCCGGCCGCGNNGCTCTTCTGCCCGCAGGACCTGCTCGACGGTTACGTCCTGGAGATACTCGGGCCGGTGACCGCCTGCGGCCGCGCCGCGATAGCCATCGCGGCCACGCCCCGCGCCGGCGACCGGCTCCGCGAACGCGTCGAGGCCGCCGTCGACGCCGAGCTGGGTATCCTGCTCCGCCGCGAGGAGAGGTTCCGGGGCCAGCTGCTCGCCGTCACCGAGCTGACGGACGTGACGATGAACCCGCCCGCGGCGGCCGACCCGGTCGGCTTCACGGCGCCGCCGGGCAGCCACTTCCGCGAAGCACCGGGGGAGGCGTTGAGCAGCCCGGACGGGTCGAAGGCGATGAACGTCATGGACCTCGCCGCGGGCGGCCTCGGCGCCCTGATCAAGCACGCGCCGCATTTCCCGGGCCGCGACGCGGACTCCGGCCACGCCGAGGCGGCGATGCCGTCACCCGACCCGGACGTGCTCGCCGCCGAAGACGGCTCACCGCCCGACGATCTGTTGTACCTGCTCTACCGCACCGGCGAACCCCGCGACCTGGGCGCCACGGTGCGCGAGTGGCACGACCTAGCCGTGACGACGGCGCGGATGGCGCAGGACGTCCGGGCAGCCGGCCTCGGCGGCTTCGGCAGCCTCATCGAGGCGTCGCCCAGCGGGAAGACCGTGACCCGAACCGACGCACGGCTGCGCGTCAGCGGCCCGGACCGGTACCGCGTCGACTACCTGCGCGGCGCTGACCGGAGCGGCCTGCGGGTGAACGCCTGCGACGGCGAGCGCTACTGGCGGGTCTTCCCGGACCGGATCCTGACCGGCCCGGCCGCGCCGCTGGGGACACAGGCCGCACACCTGATCTACACGGGCTGGCTGCTCCGCTGCCGGCTGTCCGGTGCCCGGGACATCACCTACCGCGGCCGCCGCGCCCGCCAGCTCCGGGTGACCCGCGGCGGCGGCACCGGGTTCCTGGCAGGACCGCTGACCTACTTCCCCGCCGACGCGATCGTGGACGCCGAGACCGGCTGCCTGCTCCGGCTGATCGCTTACATCGGCGACGCGCCCTACGCCTGGTGGGAACTTGACGACATCAGCACCGAACCCGGCGACCCGGACGAGTTCCGGGTGCACATCCCGCCCGGTACCCGCGTCGTGGAGGAAACCGGCAACCCGTTCACCGACTACACCGCGGCCATTCCCGGCCTGGCTGGCACCGTGGCCCGCACCGCCACCGAGACCGTCCGCCGCACCGCCGACGCCGTCTCCGCCGCCCGGAGCTTCCTGGACGACCTCCGCAGCCATCGCTAGACAGGAGCACGCCGCGTTGATTACGTGGCTGCGGGTGCGAGAGGGCGCCTCCGGGTCCGCGGGCAGGACATGGTCCACCTCTGAGTGCAGAGAAAGCAGATCACGGCGATCTCACCCGCAGACTCGCGCGCCGGGAACGTTATGTCGCTGCTGTCTGTCGGTGGACGCGCTTACGCTGGGCGAAACGGCGACCCACAGGGGAGCTGCTGATGACCGCGCCGCATGCCAGGCAACCTGAGGTCCTGCCTCGCCCGGCCTGGACGCCGACGGCGATCCGGGCCGTGCTGGCCGCCTGCGCCGATGGCGNNGGTTCGAGGCGGACGCCTGGCGTGACCCCAAGTGCAGCGGGAGTTCCTCGCTCGCATCGACGCCTACCGAGATGAGGGTCCGCCGCCTGCGGAACAGCGGATGAGCCGGGAGGATATCCGGACCCAGTTCGGCGTCTGACGCGTGTACCGGTGGGAGCTGAATGGCCCGGCTCAGCAGGAGTTCGCCGACCTGCGCCCGGGCCGCGCGAGTATCCCTGGCGGCATTCCTGGACGCGGCCGTGATCGCGGATCCGGTGCAGTACCAGCGCCGCCGCGACGAGCGTGATGACGCCTCTATGCCGCTGCGCTCACTGCATTTCGGCCCGGGCGGCGGGGGCCTGGTCAGGTTCCTGGTTTATCCGCCTGATGATCTCGTGCTGGTAGTCCAGATCCAGTGGCTCGGCGGTTAGCGACGTTTGGCTCTCCCCGGTGGAGGTGCTGCGCGCTGAGCCGGACGCTGACACAGTGCGCGCCTTGGACCAACTGGCAATGCTGGAGGTGTTCGCCGGCTCACCCGACGCGGACCGGCTCTCGACCGAAGGGCTGACCCTCGGCCAGGCTCTGGACGTGGACACCAATACGCTCGGCAGCCTATTCGTGACCCGCGGAATTTTCCTCAACTTCGCCGGTCGCCGCCGCTTCGAGGGGGCCTCATACTTCCGCGAAGCGGCACGCCTCGCCACCCAGGCCGGCGACAATCTCGCCCTGGGGCGAGCACTGGCCGATCTGGCGGACCCGCTGGCGGTCACCGACCCGGCCGCCGCAGCCGAGGCCGCCCGTGCCGCCGCCACGCATCTGCGCCGGGTTGGCGCTCGGGGTCAACTAATAGTCGCGATCACCAACCTGGCCCAGGCGCTGGTGATGCTTGGTGACTGGGACGGCGCCGAGGCCGAACTCACCCAGAGTGCCGAGGCCGACGGCCTGGCCGGCGACGAGGATCTCGCCTGCTATCGGGGCTGGCTCGCCGCGCTGCGCGGCGATACCGCCACCGCCGAGACCATGCTTGCGGGATTGGGAGACCTCCGCGCCACCGAGGATCCCCAGGATAAGGCCCAGGTTAGCCTCGTGGAGGCGTTCACCGCGGCCGCCCACGGCCGAGCGTATGACGCGCTGCGACATGCCCGCGGCGCGCTTGCTCACGCGGACGCCCTGGGGATCGGCCACGAGTTCCTACGCTGGGCATGGCCGCTGGCCGCCCGCTCTGCCCATGAGCTGGATGATGCTGCCGCTGCCCGCGAGCTGCTGGCACTGCTCGACTCCTGCCAGCCCGGGCATCTAGTCCCGATGCAGCGGGCCGAACGCGATCTGGCCCGTACCCGCCTGGCCGCAAGCGACAGCGACCCAGCCGCCACCACAATCCTCGCCGCTGCGATTAGCGGCCTGCGCGAGCTGAGCACCCCCTACCACCTGGCCCACGGCCTGCTCGACTACGCGCAGCATCTCACCCGCACCCACAACACCGAAGCCGCCGAGGCAATCGTCGGTGAAGCCTGCCACATCGCCCGTAACCTTCGCTGCCAACCGCTGCTGGACCGGGCCGCCGATATGACGTCTGAGAAGTCCCCGGCAGCGGATTAGATCGCGGCGCTGTCCGGCCGGAACGCACCTCCGGCCTCAGCCGGACTATCCCCGCACCGGCGCCCTGATTGAAGTGGCGAGCCGTCTCGCCCCCGGCCCGCAGGAGTACGCGATGCCCGGATCGTGCCCACATACATACCCTCGCCTGCGGAAACCTGTGATTTGGCGCGGCTGGCTAGTTCGGGGAACAGCCGCCGTGGGTGACATGCGGGAACATCCGTGCCGCTCAGGACCCGTTTCCGGCCCCGCTGACGAGTGCCGTCACCCGAGCCGTGCGGGTCCCAGGCCGGCGCAGGGCATAATTTGACCAAACGGGGTGGCGTTCCCGCCCCCCAGTCGATTTGCGTCGGATGGTGCCGCCATGGCCGGCCTGCCAGAACTGATCGGGTTGCTCTACCGCGCCGACTGGACTCGCTTGTCCCTGTCGGCCGAGTTGCGCTCCGAGACCGGCCGGGAGCCGCTCCCGCGCCCGTTGCGCGGGAGCCGGTCCCGCTGGTACCGCGCCTGGCCGGGGCAGAGGCAAGACGACGGCCGCTACCTGAGGCGCGGAGTGCTGCTGATCGGTCCTGGTGGCCGGTGGCGCCTGGAGTGCCCGGTTCCCGGCCGGGGCGCCGAGGGAGAGGCCGCCGAGGGAAACGACGGCGAGCGGGGCTGGTCGTGGCGGCCGCCGGAAGTAGGCGGGCCTCCGCCGCTCCCGGTCAAGGTGGGCGTCGCCTATCCGCCGCCGCCCGAGTTGTTCTGCCCGTCCGGCCTGCTCGGCGGGTTCACCCTGGAAGTGCTGGGGCCGGTGACCGTCGTCGGCCGCGACGCGATCGCGGTCGCGGCCACGCCGCGTCGTGATGTGCTCGGATCCGGTTCCGCCGAACGGCCCTATGACCGCATCGAGGTCGCCGTGGACGCCGGGCTCGGCATCCTGCTCCGCCGGCTCGAGACATCCGGGGGCGAGCTAGTCACCCTCACCGAGCTGAC
>PLDT01000035.1:0-3644 GCA_003136255.1 Actinomycetota bacterium | reverse complement strand
CTCTGGCGCGGCGCCGAAGGCGGCGTCCAGCCCGGTCAGGTCAATCGAACGCCGGTCGCAGTCCGGCACCTGGCCAACGACTGCCTGCAGAACTTCGAGCGCTACCAGGACCTCGCGTGTGACGTCCTCGACCGGCCGGTCCCCTGCCACCGACACCAAGATCCCCCGACCGTCGTACCATCCGAGGATCGGCTCGGTCACCTCGCGATACAGCGCGAGCCGGCGACGGATGACATTCTCTGCGTCATCGGCTCGACCTTCCTGCTCCGCCCTCGCCAGCAGGCGCCTGATCAGCTCGTCCTCACCGACCTGCAGGTACAGAGCGACGTCAGCCGTCAGGTCAAGCTCGACGGTCATCCGGTAGACCGCCCGAGCCTGCTCCATCGTGCGCGGCAGCCCATCGAGCACATAGCCGCCACAGTCCTTCTTCGCCGCCTCGAGTGCCCCGCGGACCATGTCCAGCACGATGCCGTCCGGGACCAGGTCGCCCCTGTCCAGAAATCGCTTGACCTGCTGGCCCAGATCGGTCTCCCGCGAGACATGGTCACGCAGCAGGTCACCGGTCGCGATATGCGGGACACCAAAGTGCTCGGCGATGAGCCCACCTTGGGTGCCCTTGCCGGCACCCGGAGCAGCGAGCATCAACACGCGCAAGGCCAACTCCTTGGAACAAGGCATGAATGCCCTACCGATCCCCAACCTGCCGTGCGCAACCAGCAGACCACAAGACCCACTGTGCTGCGGACGGCAGGTGAGCCCTCCCGCCAGCCAACGAACAAGCCACCTGACCGGCCAGGGACAGTCGCCGCAATGGGATCCCCCGCCCGTCAGCAGTGTACCTGGTCAGCCCGTGGTTGCTGCCGTGGGTTTGCCCCCTCGTTGGGGTGCTGGGTTGGTTTGGTCCCGTAGGTGGCCAGGCCTTTTCCCAGCTGGGTCAACACATGCCACGGCCGGAAGGCCTAACCATTCGTGCCTGGCAACGACGAGAACACCGACTCCGTCGAGATCAGGCCCATCCGCGAGGGCGGTCTCCCAGGGCAGAACGCGTCTCAGACCAACGGTTTGCGGGACCACCTGGCCAGCGAACCACGCCTTGGATCCCGTCGGCCAGGGTCTCCTGAGCGGATCGGCCAGTGATCGAACGACGAGTCGTACCGGTGCGATCAGCCTTATGCCGCAACGTCGGCGGGGACGCGATCGTGATGGCAACCTAGTCGTCGGGGCCCGCGGCCCGGCGTTTGTAAACTGCACGAAAGATGGACCCGATGGCGACCGCAATGGCGGCCACCACGAACCCGCCGATGATCGAGGCGACCGCGGAGGCTCCGGTCGCGAAGGCAATGACGAAGTAGATCACTCCGGCGACGAGGCCCGGGATCACAACAGTAGTCATGGAGGCGTTGATCTTCATGGCGATAGCCCCTCCTCTCCGCGCGCTATCTAGCCCTGCATGCAGGCTACTGCGCATTGATCACTGCGAAGGGGATGACGGGTCGCGCATTCGCCGACGTATTCGCTCTGACGAGACGTCCCGTATCCGGAACCCCCTGCGGGGACGCTGGAGCGCCGGGCCTTCCGGCAGCATGATGGCGTCGCCAGGACCTCATAGCGCCACCAGGAAAGGCACATATGGGCTTGGGGACGGAGTCGAAGAAGACCTCGCCGCGGGTACCGCTGCGGCACGGGGAGGGCAACAAGGATCTCTGACTAGCTTCGGGAGGCTGGCGGCACTATCGCTTGACGCGCTCAGCTCGGTGCCGTACGGGCCGCAAGCCATCGTGTTGGTGCTGGTAGCGGCCGGCACGTCGGTGCTGCGCCTGACGATGCCGGTCACCTTGGCCATCGCGGGCCTGCTCGCCGTGCTGGTCGTCTCCTACTGCCAGGTGATCGCGGTGCACCGAAGGCGGTGGCGCGTATGCGGTGGCAAGACGGACCTGGGAGCCACAGTCAGTCTGCTGGCGGCCGCGAGCCTGGTCGTGGACTACGTCCGGCAAGCNNCGCCAGCACCGACGCCGTCATCTGCACCATCCCCTGCAAGCTCAACACCCGATAGCTGGTGATCACCGCAACGTGACGCTTCTCGCTAAAGCATTTGCCGGCCTCAGAGCTTGAGCAATGCCTGCTCGATGACTTCGGTGAGCGCTGGGTGGATGTAGAGAACGCCGGAGGCGACCTCGTCGACCGTGTTCCCGAGGCACATCGCCTGGACGAGCGGCTGGATGAGGAGCGAGGCCTGCGGGCCGATGATGTGGGCCCCGAGCAGCAAGCGGGTTCCGGGGTCGGCGAGGAGCTTCACCAGACTCCTCGTGTCCTGCAGCGCCCAGCCGTAGGCGGTGTCGCGGTAGGGGCGGGTCGAGGCGATGTAGCGCCGTCCCTGTGCTTGCAGGTCCTGCTCGGTGGCGCCAGCAGAGGCGACCTGCGGATCGGCGAACACGGCGGCCGGCGCGACCGGGAAGGCGGCTTTCCGGGGCTGGCCGGGGTGCGCAATGTTGTGCCAGACGACCCGTGCCTCGGCGTTGGCCATGTGCTTGAGCTGGAAATGGTTTGCGAGGTCGCCGAGCGCCCAGATCCCCGGGACGCTCGTCTGCATGGTGTCGTCGGTGCAGACGTGTCCGTGGGCGTCGACCTCGATTCCGGCCGCGGCGACGTCGAGGAAGTCGCTGTTCGGCGTGCGGCCAGTCGCCACGAGGAGCACCTCGGAGTCGATCCGCCGGGCTCCTGACGGCGTCGCGAGGTCCAGGCTGACTCCCGTGCCCGCGGCCGACACCCGCTGCACGGCCGAGTTCAGACGCAGGTCGAAGCGCTCGCGGTAGTGCTCGGTGAAGCGTGCCCGGATTTCGACGTCGTGGCGGGAGAGCAGGTGCTGACCGCGTTCGACGATGGTCACCGCCGTGCCCAGCGATCCGAAGACGTGGCTCATTTCGGCTGCGATGTACCCGCCGCCCAGCACCGCCATCGACTTCGGCAGCGTGTCGAGCCGCATAACGTCGTCTGAGGTGCGGTAAGGGATCTCGGCCAGGCCGGGGACCGGCGGGATGCGGGGACGCGAGCCCGTCGCCAGCACAAACCGATCGGCCCGGATTTCGTCGTCGCCGACCCGCAGGATCTTCGGGGCCAGGAAACGGGCCTNNCGGGGAGCGGGTCGATGCGGCCGAAGACCCGGTCACGGATCGCCGGCCAGTCCGCCCCGGCCCACTCAGCGCTGATCCCGAAACGGCCTGCATGGCGGACCATCTGGGCGACGTCCGCCGTGTAGACGAGCATCTTCGAAGGGACGCATCCGCGGTTCAGGCAGGTGCCGCCGAATCGATCGGCTTCCACGACCGCGATCCGCCATCCGGCGAACCGGTCAGCAGGCAGCGTATTCCCGCTGCCGGCACCAACGATCACAAGGTCGTAGCCGTCCGCCGCCACCACTGGCCTTCCCTCCTGGCGCCTCCGGACGCACCGGCCTGCCTGTTACAAGCGGCCGACCGCGGTGCGCTCGCCGGGAGGGACAACCGCGGCTTGACCGATCACGACTGATCAGGTGGTTCTGGCGGCAGGCCAGCATTTTCGTCGCCGTGACTGTGGCCTAGCCGATATGATAGGAAAAGCGTCATCCTGCTCGCGAGTACACGGTACGTGCTTACTGTATCTGCCCT
>PLDT01000101.1:0-3790 GCA_003136255.1 Actinomycetota bacterium | reverse complement strand
GTTCTCCGCTAAGTCCGCGCTCACTGAGCCGCATTCGTTCGGTACGCCACCAGCTGTCGACCGGCCGGCGTCCATTGCCGCGCGTTACTGGGCATTCTGCTCGCTCTTGACCTTCGCCGAACCTCGGCGCGCAGGCTTGGGAGCGTGTTGGGAGCGGGCGCAAAGTTCGTCCAGCGCTCGAAGCGCCCGCGGCGCGTCCAGCACCAGGCATCCGGCCTCGGCTAGCGCCATGCGTCTGAGCTGTCATTGAATAGAGCATTAACCTTGCGCAACATTTCACAGGTGCCTATAGCTCTCTCCACATGATCTCCATGCGATCTCCAGAGTGTCTCCATCCGAGCCAACGCTAATATGTCTTAGTCTATAAATATTGATGCCGGCGCTTCGCCCGAGGCGCGTTGCGGTGATTTCATCGCGACCGATGGCCCGACTTAAGATTCCTATGCTCACCGCTAGGCATCAACCGTGATACCGAATACCTTGACCGCAGATGGACCTATAGTAAAGCTAGGGTAAAACAATAACCAAAGGAGGGGAAATGGTCCGGCTCATGCGGGACAGCACTAATCTAAAAGACATTCCTATCCCCGGAACAGATCTTGTCGCTGGGTACGTCAACGGGAACTACATAGCCTCGGAGGAGGAGTTCGCCAGGTTTAGCGGGATACCGCACGTCCATATCGACGTCTTCGGGAGTCACCCCGACGAGGCGGGTGTTCTCGATTTTGAGAAAGGTAATTCACCGAATCCGGGAATGTGCGCCGAGTGGGCCAAGGAACGGAACGAACTACATCCGGGATATCCGGCCGTTATCTACTGTGATCGCAGCCACCTTACGCCATTGTTCAATGCGATGAATGCGGCCGGTCTGCACATAGTGAAAGATTTCCGGCTCTGGATTGCCACGCTTGATGGCGCAAAGACGGTACCGGATATGACCGGAGTTACGGCAGTACAGTTCGCAGGAGAGAGTATGACCGGAGGTCATTACGACGAGTCAATCGTATACGATGATTCTTGGCATCCTCATATTACATATAAGTGACCGTAACCCGGCTCACTTACTCTGAGTGATGCGCTACCGCTTTCAGGGCAGCGTGGGATCATTGAGCCAAGTAGGGCGGGCCGTCCAGCTCCGCATACGTCAGCACCCGACCTGCAGTTTCCCTCGCGACCGCTTACGTGCCGAAGAAGCGACCGACGTGCTGACGCAAGTCACGAGTGCGGCCGGACGTTGGCGGGCCGCCGCAGCCACACATGGACTGCAGCAGGCAGACATTAATGCCATAGAACCCGCATTTGAAAACGCCGAGCGCAAGCGGGCACAGGCTCTGAAAACAAAACGACCCAGGTAGCCACTTGACCCCCGTCCGATCAGGTTCATCGGCGGCGCGTCAATCACCACGCTGAGCACGCCCTTGTCGCTGGGGGCGGCCCGCGGCGTGCGATATTCCTGAGCCATCGCTCATTCCTGGCGTCATGGCCAGCTGCCCGTGATCGTGTCGAGGATGGCCGAGGCGTACTTGGCCGGCTCTTCCTCCCAGACGAAGTGCCCGGCGTCGATGATCACCAGGCGGCTGGCAGGCAGCCGCTGGTCGAGGAACTCCGCGTTGGCGAGCGGGACGACGCGGTCGCGGCGGCCGGTGATGATCGTGACCGGGACCGTGATCTGCGGCAGCAGCCCGGCCAGTACGGGCAGTTCGTCGGGATACCGGCGGGCGTAGCGCATCGACTCGACGAAGCGGTCGCCCTCATAGCAGCCAGGTAGTCCGCGCGGATGTCGTCGGGTATCCCGCCGGCGAGGGTGTCCACCGCCGTGTTGACGATCACGTGCGGGTCTATTCTTCGGTACTTGTCGAGGTCGGGGTCCAAGACGCAGGACGCCAGCGGCTCGCCGAGCTGGATCGGAACCGCGGCTCCGCCGGTGCCCACGCCCACGCTGGCGAGCCGCTCCGGGTGGGCGGCCGCCGCGAACTGGGCGGCCGAGGTTCCGGCGTCCGGTGCGACGAGGTGCGCCCGGCCCAGATCCGCCTCGGCGATGAGCTGGGCCAGGAACCCGCCCATCGCCCGCGGTGACAGCAGGTCTTCCCGGCGTTCGGACGCCCCGAAACCCGGCAGGTCAACGGCGAACAAGCGGGCGTGCTCGGACAGTGACGCCCACATCGGCGCGAACGCGTACACGCTCTCCGGCCAGGGACTGGTCAGGACGACCGCCGGCTTTTGCGGGCTGCCGCTGTCGGCATACCGGATCCGGACTCCGCCGACGGTCCGGAAGCGGACTTGCGGGATGGATGTCATTGACATGTCACAATCCGATTCGGTCCGGACTTCTTCCGGCGCAATGCCGGGGCCGGCAGCGGTGAGCGCGAGGCTGGCGTGGGCCACCGGCAGCGCGGCCTTCTCGAATTCGACCCCGGCGCCTGTCGAAGCTCCTAGTCAGTTTTTGACTGGCAGGGCGGGGGCGAAAAGTCGATGAGCAGTTGGGTGACGCGGTCGGCCTCGTCGTGGTGCACCCAGTGCGAGGCGTCGGGCAGGCGCTCGACGCGGTCCAGGTTGGGCACGTCGTCGTGGTCGGGCTCGGCGAGGTCGGGGCCGAGGTAGCGGTCGCGCTCCCCCCAGATGACCAGGGTGGGCGCCTTGATCGGGCGCAGCGCCGCTTCGGCCTTTTTCTGTGACTGCCGCACCGAGGACCGGTAGTAGTTGATCATGCCGGTAGCCGCGCCGGGCTGGGACCAGGCCTCGACGTAGCGGTCGGTTTCCTCCGGGGTGAAGGCCGGGGTGGCGTCGTGCAGGAAATGCCGGAAGAAATGCCAGTTGTTGGCGTGCACGACGGTTTCGGGCAGGTCCGGGAGGTCGAAGAAGAAGAAGTACCAGGACCTGCGGAGCTGCCCCGGGTGGTGCAGCCCCTGCGACAGCTTCCGCGGGTGAGCCGCGTTGAGGATGGCCAGCCGGTCCACGACCTCGGGGTGGTTCATCGCGAGGGCCCACGCGACGGATCCGCCCCAGTCGTGACCGACCAGCAGCGCGGACTCGGCGCCGCGTTTGTGGATGAGACCGGCGATGTCGGCAGTCAGCGGGCCGATGTCGTAGGCCGCGACGCTGTCCGGCCGCGATGACAGGTTGTAGCCGCGCATGTCGGGGGCGACGACGCGGAATCCCGCCGCCGCGAGCGGCTGGATCTGCCGCCGCCAGCCGTACCAGAACTCGGGAAAGCCGTGCAGCAGGACGACCAGCGGCCCCTGGCCGGCCTCGACGTAATGCAGCCGGACGTCGCCGATCTCGGCGTAGCCCTCACGAAGGTCGCTGGGCAGGTCCGGCGTCCCGGAAACGGAGCCGGGGCGTTCGGGGGCGGTGGAGGACGAGGGCATGAGAGCCTCCTTCTATAGCTGGTATTGCTCGACGATCGCGCCTCGGCTAGTTGCGTCGAGCCCGTGCAGAACCCTGGTCGGCACGCGTGCATGAGGGCGCGTGGCCCCAGTGGAACCCAGGGATCTGCGATCAGTCCGCGGCACCTACGGCTTTGGCGCCCGGGAGCGGCGGTCCCTCGGCCGCGCGTCAGCAGGCTCCCCGTCACGCCGCCCGGTGAGGCTCTAGGCCTCTGAGCTGCGCCCCGACCGCGACTCGAACGCGGGACCTACTGCCTAGGAGGCATTCCCATGACACGGCCCGACGTCGCTGGGCGTGGCCTGACGTGCCGTTTCGCTGAAGTGATAATGGCCGGATGTGGCCTGACATAGCCGCATGCCTGTGGTCGTTGGCTCCCCGTTTGTAGCTATTCAGCCTGAGTTAT
>PLDT01000631.1:0-6191 GCA_003136255.1 Actinomycetota bacterium | reverse complement strand
TCCCGGCCGTGGAACAGCGCGGTGAGGTCGCCGGCGGAGCCGGAGATCTCCGTCGGCAGCACCGTCTCGTCCTCGGCGGGGGCCTCGATCGCCGTCACCCGGATCCGGCCCTCTACCACGGCCCGGCCGGGCGCGGCGAGCCCGCCGATCGGCTCCGCGCCGGCCGACGGCGCGGGTCGGCCGTAGCCGCCCGCGCCGGGCAGATCCTCGTACGCGGCATCAACCTTCGGTGGTCGGCAAACCTGGGTTCAGTCCGGCGGGTGGCCGCTCGCCCAGTGCTGGAAGCTGAACCTCTATGAGGGTTACAAGTTCGTGTTCATGGTGAACAGTTCCACCGTCAATTCGTACACTTTCGACATGTACCCGCCGGGGACGACTGACGCGAATTTCCGGAACACAAAAGCGGTGTCGTACGGGTTCACGAACTATCAGGCGGAGTCGACGATCAGCCTGCAGGCGCCGTATAACGGGACGTTCGTCCTGGCGGTGTGCGAGAACGTTAATACTTGCTCCTTGGCCAGCAAGGTGATGAACCCGTACACGTTCAGGACCGGGCTGATTGTGCCCTGACCCTAGCTCTTCACGGGAGTCGGCCAGCTGTGCCTGATCATCTCCGCAAGGTTAGGGTACTGTCGACCAGGCTGGTGGCGTACCGGGCGTCCGTAGCTGAGGTGGGTCTTGATGGCGGCTTCTCAGAAGGCGCATTCGGTGAGAGAGGCCGACGGCCGGGTTGATGAGTTGCACGACAGCCTGGCTCAGCGACTGCCGCCCCCGATGCCGGGCAGCGCGGTGTGGGGCTGGGCAGGACCGCTGCTGGTCACCCTGTTCGGGGCGTTCCTGCGGTTCGACCGGCTCAGCGTGCCTAAGGCCGTCGTATTCGACGAGACCTACTACGTCGGCGACGCCTGGGGCATCCTGAAGCACGGCGTGGAGATCGAGCACGTCACGAACGCCGACGCGCTGCTGGCTCAGGGCAACGCCAACATCCTGGCCGGCACCCGGGCCGANNGGCTGCGTGGCGGGGCTGCTGATGGCCTTGGATGGCCTGGAGCTGGTGCTGTCCCGGACCGCGATCCTGGACATCTTCGTGATGTTCTGGGTGCTGGCCGCGTTCGGCCTGGTCGTCATCGACCGCGACCGTACTCGCGCCACGCTGGTCGCTACGGCCGCCGCCCGCGAAGCTGGGCAGGACAGCAAGGACGATGCGGCCGGGCCGAAGCTCGGGGTGCGGTGGCTGCTGGTCGGCGCCGGGGTATGCCTAGGCGCGGCCGTCGCGTGCAAGTGGAACGGGGTGTGGTACATCGCCGCATTCGCCGGCCTGGTCATCGCCTGGGATCTCGGCGCCCGCCGCGCGGCCGGGTACCCGGCCCGCTGGCGGGGCGTGCTGCGCAGCGACGGCCGGTGGATCCCGCTGTGGTTCGCCGTCCTCCCGGCCGCCGTCTACACCGCCTCGTGGACCGGCTGGTTCGCCACCCCCTACGGCTACGACCGCAACGGCGCGGCGTTCAGCCCGGACCATAAGCCGACCTCCACCCTGCTGGCGTGGCTGGAGTACAACCACTGGATGCTCCAGTTCGGCCTAGGGCTGACCTCTTCGCAGACTTACAGGTCTGACCCGCTGGGCTGGCTGATCCTGGCCCGGCCGATCTCGTTCTATTCCTCCTGCCTGCCCGCTAACGCCTGCGGCTCGGCCGGGTCCACCGAGCAGGAAGTGCTGACCATCGGCACCCCGCTGATCTGGTGGGGCGCCACGGTCGCCATCGTGGTCTGCCTGGGCTGGTGGCTGATGCGCCGCGACTGGCGGGCGGGCGCCGCGCTGCTAGGGGTGGCCGCCGGGTGGCTGCCGTGGATCTGGTTCTACCTACACGACCAGCGCACCGAGTTCTACTACTACGCCATCGCGTTCGAGCCGTTCCTGATCATCGCCCTCACCCTGTGCCTCGGGCTGATCATCGGGCCCGAGCGCGCCTCCCCCGTGCGTCGCGCTGCCGGGGCAGTGCTCAGCGGCGCCTACCTGCTGGCGGTGCTGGCCAACTTCGCCTATCTCTACCCCATCCTCGCGGCCAAGGTCATCCCGTACACCTCCTGGCTGTCACGCATGTGGTTCCATAGCTGGATTTAGGCGATCGCCAGCATCGGGACTACCGTCCGGTCAGGTAATTCGACCGTGCTCTGTCTGACAGCCCGGTCCGGATAATGCATAAACCATGCGGGCTACCGATCACATCTTGAGCCGACTGGCCCCCGACGGGCTGGGTGATTGTCTGATTGTCGCGTACCTGCCGCCTTAGCTCATTGCGGTCTGCCGCCGGGATCTTTACGCTGCTCCTCATGGGGCTGGTCCAGGCGCTTGACTACAAGCTTCCGGTGCCTAGTGCCATCCAGCGGGCCATGTGGCGCATCTCTTCCTCACGACCCGGAGCCTGGCTGTTCGCCAGGTCTTTGCCCCAGGTCGACAAGTTCGTGCTGCGGATGAGCCGGGGCCAGGTGACACTGGCAGGTATCACCGGGGGAATACCGGTCCTGACCATCACGACGACCGGCGCTCGCAGTGGCCTGCGGCGCACCACGCCATTGCTAGGCGTGCCGTTCGGCGGCGATATCGCCATCATCGGCACCAACTTCGGGCAGCTGGGCACGCCGGGCTGGTACTACAACCTGCGGGCCCAGCCGCGCGCTGAGGTCACCTACCGGAACAGGAGCGTCACAGCCGCCGCCCGGGAGGCAGACGCGGAAGAGCGGCAGGCGATCTTGGGCCAGGCCAGGAAGATCTACGGCGGCTACGAGGCCTATGCGCGGCGCATCGCTGACCGCCAGATTCCCATCATGATCCTCACCGGATAGACCGCTGTCTGCCCAGCGGATGGACCGACCCGCCGGTATTGGTGCAGGTGACGGCGGACCAATGTCGCATCGGCCAGGCCGAGCCGTGCCGCTATAGCGGCACCGGGGGTGCTGGCGGCTCCCGGCGGAAGGCTCTGTTACGTATGCGATGCATATTCGATACATGCCTGACAGATAGGCCATCCGCGATAGTCGGCGCTTATCAGGTCAACGGGTGTAATGTCACCGCCAGCTAGGCAGCGTGGCAGCGACGGCTCCATGCGGGCACGTCCGCGCGCTGGTCGGCGGCCCTCCGCCCCGGTCGGCCGCTCAGTACCGTGTGGGCAGGGCCGCTGGGTAGGGGAGGAACCTGAGTATGTCTGTCAAGGGCATGATCGCTGCGGTCTCCGCGGCGCTGGCCGTCGCCGGCGGTGCCGCCGTGGCCGTCACGCTCCCGGCGCGCGGAAACGGCACAATGCGGCCAAAGCTGCGTCGAGCTGTTCAGCGACGCTTTCGGCTCGAGCTTCCTCATCGACTCGTACAAGCAGGCTCAGACCACCGGCACG
This sequence comes from Actinomycetota bacterium, assembly GCA_003136255.1. Lineage (GTDB taxonomy): Bacteria > Actinomycetota > Actinomycetes > Streptosporangiales > Streptosporangiaceae > Palsa-504. The sequence continues at coordinate 2,802 of PLDT01000631.1, read as the reverse complement.
CCCGTCATCCTATTCGCCGCCAGCAACGCGGACCCGGCGGAAGATTTCACCATCGCCGGACAAGGCCTGGTGTCGGCCTTCTACGCCAACGGCCTGGTCTCGGCGGCCGTGGATCAGCACTATGGCGGCGACGCCGCGTACGAGGTCCAGTACTCGCCCTTCGGCGCTCCCACCGGCCAGTGCGTCGGCGTCGCCGCAACCGCGACCGCGGGCGAGAAGGTTACCCTCCAGCCCTGCAGCGTAAGCAGCAAGACCATCTGGATTGCGGATTCCGCGGCGTCGGTTACCCACTCCTTCGTCCCGCTGATCAACGGCTCCGACACCAACTTCTCTAACCCCTTCGTGCTCACCTACCCGGCCGGCAGCTCTCCGGACGACCTGCCGCGCCCGCAGCTCGAGGTCGACAACCTGCCGGGCGGGCAGGTCCCCGGCAACCAGCTGTGGACCGCGCTCGGCGACATCCTCGGCGGCGTCCTGTCTATCGCCCAGCCCGCCAACATCACCACCGACGCCACCGGCCCGTCCGGGGCCACCGTCACCTACCCGCTCCCGGCGGTCACTGACCCTGACGCCACCAGCCCGCCCGCCGCGGTGTGCACCCCGCCCTCCGGGTCCGTGTTCCCGATCGGCACCACCACCGTGACCTGCACCGCCACCGACAGCAACGACATCAACAGCCCGGCGAGCACCAGCTTCACCATCACCGTCGAGGGCGCCGCCGCGCAGCTGGCCGACCTGCACCAGGCCGTGCATGGCGTCGGCTCAGGGAACTCCCTGGCCAGCATCGTCGCCATCGCCCAGCAGCAGCTGTCCGCAGGGCACCCTGGCCAGGCCTGCCTGACCCTGAGCACGTTCATCATCGAGGTCAAGACGCAGATCCCGTTGATCCCGTCCGCGACCGCCGCCCCGCTCATCACCGACGCCGCGCGCATCCAGGCCGTCCTGGGCTGCGGATCCCAGCCACCACTGTGAAGACCGGCAGCCTGACCGGCCGACCGATCCAGCGCCACTTACGGCGGCGGAGGCGGCGGGCGCTCGTGCCAGGCTGGGAATCTGGGCGCTACCTGGCGAACTGGACCGGTTCGATCCCCGCCGCGGCGCGCTGCTGCACGAGCGGTCGCCAGGCCAGCGCCGCCGCCGCCGGGTCGCCTGCGGTGTCGGCCGCCGCGAAGTGCAGGTTGGCGAAGGCCACGTCCAGGTAGGTCATGAACGCCGGATCGGCGAAAAAGCCCTGGCCGAGCTGGCTGTTGACCTGCCGGGTCACATCGAGGTACCTGCGGTTGAAACATGCCAGCCCATCGGGCTGGCGGCCGAGCTGTGGCTAGGAGCCGGCCAGGGCAAGGGCCCACTGGCGTGATATATTTAAATGTTTCGTGTTCTACCTCGTGTAGTTGCCCGCTCTCGCGATCTTGAGGTCCACGCCAGACGGACCACCGTTTAGCGGGCCGGTGACCGTCACGATACTCATGAGGAACCAGCAGATGGCTGTCGGAAAGCTCTTCCACATCATCCACATGACCGGCCAGCTCAACGAGCTCGAGGCCTGGTACGACGATGTGTTCGCGGTGAAGGTATTCATGCCGCACAGCTACATGCCCGGAGAGCGCCGTGACGCGTCGCTGGTCTTGCTGGGCGACACGGTCATCGAGCCGCTGGCGCCGGCCTTCAGCGAGCCCGACTGGTCGCAGTTCCCGCTCGGCCGGTTCTACAACCGGTTCGGCGACCACTGGCACTCCCTCGCGTACTACGCCGACGACACCGTCGACATCTGGCGCACGACCCAGAAGCTCGGCCTCCGCACCTACGGCGAGGGCGGCAAGCCGCTCACCGAAGAGCCCGTCTGGGACGAGCAGCACGCCAACACCTCGGTCTTCACGCACCCGAAGGAGACCTTCACCCAGATCGAGTTCTTCGACCCGCGTTTCACAGACATGCAGAACCGGGACTCCCGCTTTCTCCCTGACTGGGACGGGGACTGGTGGATCAAGAACCACCCGGTCAAGACCCCCGGCCTGGCGTACACCACGATCATCGCCCGCGACCTCGACCGCGCGGAGACGATCTACACCAAGGGGTTCGGCGGCACACTGCTACACAAGGGTGCCTCGGACCTGACGGGTACCGAGGACGTGTACGTGCAGCTCGGTGACACGGTGATCCAGCTGTCCAAGCCGGTGAAGGACGGCACGATCGCAGCCCAGGACGCGGCCAAGTTCGGCGACAGCCACCACGCGGCCGCATTCAAGGTGCAGAACCTCGACGACACCGAGGCGTACTTCACCGACAAGGGCATCAGGACGGTCGGGCGCGACGACCAGACGCTGATCACCGACCCGACGACGACCTTCGGCGTGCCGTTCCGCTGGACCACCTGGGACGTCCCGGGCGGGCCGCGCGACACCAGGTAGCGCGGTGCGGGTTCGCGAGCCTTGCGGTAACACGCCGGGTGACCGACCTTGTCCCGGATGTGCGTCAACTGCGCGTCTGTTATGAGTCCGCACCTGTGAGCCCGGCACCCGGCGGCACCCTCATCCGCTGGGGCGCATCGTGGGACCGGACCAGCGGGCCGCCTGGTCTACCCGTCGCTGCGTAACCTGTACCCGGTCATCGTGGCCGGCCTGGTGAAGGCCGCGGAGGCTTCCCAGAGCTGAACGCGGCACCCGTGCCACCCAGCGGAGGCTTGCCTGCCCTCGGTCTGGCAGCGTCCGGGGCATGCTCGGCGTTCAGGTGGATCTCATACTCCGTGCCGTGCAGGCGAACTGGACGGTATCGTCAGCCTTGCGGCCGTCAAGGTCATCGGTG
>PLDT01000559.1:4299-6167 GCA_003136255.1 Actinomycetota bacterium | reverse complement strand
AACAGCCCGTTCGAGATGGCCAGTTCCGCCAGCGGCACCCGCACCGACGAGGCCAGCACAAAGACGATCGACCCGCCCGTCCCCGTGACAGACCCGCCCGCGCCGCCCAGATCTGCCGCCAGGATCCGGGCCAGCCGCACGGCGCCGAGGAAAACGCTCTCGAACGCGGACCGCCACTGTTCGTCCGTCGTCGTCGCGACGGTCCCCGACGGGGATCCGCCCACGCTGATCAGCGCGCCGTCCAGCCGCCCGAACCGGTCCCTGGCCGCCGCGATCAGCCGGCCCGGAGTGGCCGGATCGGCGTTGTCAGCGATCACCCACGCGGCAGGTTCGGCCGCGGCGGCGTNNGCCTGCGCCGCAGCGAACCCAAGACCGCGGCTGCCGCCGGTGACGAGGTAAACCCTGCCCTCCAGCCCAAGATCCATCCGGCCATTCTGCCGGAGCCGGGATCGGCAGGTGGCATCCTCAATGCGCCCAACTGGCCCTCTGCGTGCTCCGTGCGCTGTTCGACCTGGGCATAACCGAGGACCGGCGGATCCGCGTATCCAGCCTGTACGTCGCCAGGAACGAAGCTGGCCGGACAGTCGATGCCCTCGCAGGCCAAGCCACTCCTGATCCCGCGCCCATGCCAGCCGCCACTCGACGTCGTTTACATCTCCTGGCACCACCGCCACGTCTTCAAGGCAGCTCTCAGAATATAGATCCAGGTCCGCTCATGCGTGTTGAATAGCGGGCGTTGCCCTCTGTGTATGTTTATGCATCGATCGGCATAAAGCGACGGCGTATTCGTAGCGGCCGGGCGGCGGACCATGATCGTGGACAGTTTGAGCCAAATAATGACCAAAACTGTCCACGATCATGAAGGCGCCGGCCATGACGGCCTGCATAGTTATCCAGTGCGGCGTGGTGGTTAAACTCGCGCTCATGCCGCCGATGTCCTGTCTCATCCGAACCGAGGCATGTCGCGCGAATGCGAGGCATCCTCCGTGCCGTCTCACGGAAATGAGGCACCTGCACCACCGACCTGGTGGGATAGCAACAACGGCATGCGGACTTGCCTCATGATCGGCGAGATTATGGACGCCGTCGACTGTCTCACCTACTTGAGGCACCGCAGGTAGAAGCGATAGCCGTGCCTCAGGATCAATGAGACAGGACAGCCGAGCGGGCGAGCGAGCACGCCATTCGGCGTAGCCGCGGAAACGTCCGGTCATGCCGCCGGACCGGGTGGCTGTGGACGCCGGGCAGCCTGGCGGTACGGGCAGGGACGAGCTTGCGGGGTGCGGGAAGGGGCGGGGCGGGGCGTGATGTTCTGCTGGCCGGCGAGCCGGGCGGGATGGGTCAGCGGTGCGGGGAGGGTATGGCCGGGTTGAGGACCTTGGCGGCTGCTTCGCGGCCGGCGACGGGAAGGCCCGCCGGGTCGAGCAGGCCCAGCTGTACCAGGACGGTGGCCTGGTCCCAGTAGATGTGCTCGTAGGCGATCTTCCCGTTCTCCACTCCGACGATGACGGCGAAGGCGACTGAGACCGGCCGCCCGGTGGGGGCCACGCCGGGGAGCATCCACTCGATCTCCTGGGTGTGGGTGAAGGAGATGATGAGCTCGTCGACGAGCCGCCGGTCCCCGAAGGTCCGTGACACTTGGGTGAACTCGACGTCGGGCGGGAAGAACTTTCCGACCAGGTGGTCGGCGTAGAATGCCCGGACTTCCTCGCGGCCGGCGCCTCCGGTCATGGAAGGCACGTTGACCAGGTGCGGGTTGTCCGTCATTGTCGCCAGCGTCGTCTCAAGGTCTCCGGCGAGTTCGGCGTCCATGTGCTGGGCGAAGAGGTCCGCCATCGCTTGGTGATCCTGCTGGTGCGGCACTGATT
>PLDT01000559.1:0-4274 GCA_003136255.1 Actinomycetota bacterium | reverse complement strand
TGCCAGTTTTCTCATTGATTCCCTGCGCCGGCGGCGAATCCGCAGGCGCGGAATACGCCGGGACGCCGGCTGCGAGGGGACAGGTCAGTCTGATAACTGAATCCATCCGGATCTGCCGCATATCGGGCGTTGGCTCGTGCCTGTTGAAATGTCCGCGAGGGGAGGACGCCGTGGTATTAGGGCAGCAGGCGGCTGGCGTGCCGGGCGTAGATCTCGCGCATGCGGTCCGGGTCTGGCGGGGTGTCCGGTGTGAGCGCGGCGCCGATGTCCCGCATGAAGGCCAGGGCAGGCTCCGGCGGAGCCCATAGTCCCAGCACCCGGGCCTCCTCGCCAGACGGATTGCTGAACCCGTGCCGGTACCCGCGGGGCGCCACGAACATCGAGCCCGGGACCGCCTCCTGGGGCTCATCCTCGCCTGCCACCAGCAACCGCCCGCTCAGCACGTAGATCGCCTCATCGAATTCGTCGTGCGCGTGCGGGACCGGCCCGGCGAAACGGGCCGGGATGGTGATCTCCATCGCGGCGAATCCGGGCGGCTGGCCGCTGTGGCCGGCCAGGATGTGCATCGGGTTTCCGGCATAGGAGAACGCAGGCCCGTCGCCGCGGTGTGTCAGCAAGGTCATGGCCTGTATCCTGCCAGCGCCGCCCCGTCGGGCTGGGAGCACCGCCCTCATCTGCCGCATGGCGAGCGCGACGGTGTCATCAGACGCGCGGGAGTCCGGGCGCCAGGCAGCGGGCGTACCTAGCGAGTCACGAGCACCGGTTGCCGCTGTCGACATGCCATGTCTGGTCGGGTCCCTGGATCACATGGAGGGTAACCGCGCCGGACTCCACCGTCGCGCCGCTGCCGCTGCGGCTGACCTGCCGCCAGCCCTGAGCAGGGATTCCCGTCAGGCCGCCGTGCCGGGCAAACCAGGCGGCGGCGGCAGCCGGCGTTGGCTGACCACCCCGGCCCGATACCAGCGACGCCGCGAATCCTGATCCGTTCGCGCAGGACGAGGCCGCGGCATGGACCGCCGGCGCCGGAGTCGCCGGGGCAGCCTCCGATCCGCACGCCGCAATAGCCAGCAGGCCGGCCAGCAGAAAGCTGCCGGATACATCCATTCCCCAGCGCATGTTCCTCTGACGCACGAACGCGCCTGAAGGCTCCCGCCACTTCGGCCACGGACGCAAAACGGCCAGCGCACCCCTTCCGAGCTACTACTTCTGACCCTGNNGCCAGGTACCCCGCTGTCATCGCGGCGCCCAGGCCACCCAGTGCACGTTCCGCCGAGGGGGCCGGCCGCCGCAGCAGGGCCGCGGTCGCCCATGCCTGTGCGGCAAGCATCACTACGGGCGCGGAGAGCGCCGTTCCCATCAGCACGCAATCGCGGCCGACGGCAGATGGCTCTCCCCGCCAGAACGGGACGTCGAAGGCGTGGCGGCGGCGTATCGCCAATGCCAGTCCGCCCAGCCCCGAAAGGAGCTGGGCTGCGGACACCGCGGCCAGCACCCGGTTTTCTTCCATGGCGTGCCAGCTTAACCGGGTAGTCGGCCACCTCTCCAGTCTTGGACCGCCGGAAGAAATTCCCCATCGCCTCTTGGACCGCATCTTCTGCTTCGGCGAAGCTGGCCATCATCCTCACCATCAAGAACTTGACCAGCTTCGGGTACTCGGCTATATAGAAGACCTCGAATTCCTGGGGCGTCATTGGCACATGGTCGCGGCCCCCGGCGCCGCCCCCCGTGCCGCCCCTCGTCCTCCGCTCCATCGTCAGCCCTTCGCATCAGGTCCTCTCTCCTTCCGCTCCACCGTGAGCAATCAAGCCGCCGAAGGGCTGCGTCCGTGTTCGTCTCCTATGCCCGCAAGGACGAAGGATTGCGTGACAAGCTTTTCGACCATCTCGGTGGGTTGCGTGCCGGCGGCTATATCTCAGCATGGAGCGACGGTCAGATCGTTCCGGGTCAGGAATGGGCTCCCGAGATCATCCGGCGGCTGGCCGATATCCAGGCAGCGATCGATGCCGTCCGCTCCCATCTGCTACGAGGCGATCTATCCGAGGCCTGGTATTCGACGCTGTCCGCATCCGGCTACTCGAAATCGGCGAAGCGGTAAAGGCCCTGCCCGAACTCGAACGCGCTGTCCACGCGCTGGCCGAAACGCCGGACCGGCCAGGCACAGGTAGTCCTGACTGGCCAGCGCAACCGAGCGGTGGAGCCAGGTATGCCCGTGCCTTCTACGCGGCGCGGGGCGCGCCTGGGGGAGCGCCCCGAAACCCCGCCGCCAGGAGGAGACCCAGCCCGGCTCAACGGCAAGCCGATGGGGCTGAGATACGCGTGGAGGGACCCGTCGAAACTCCTCGGTCACCTCGGAAGTGGCTAGCCCGCGCGGTTCCAGGTTCGCCGAACGGGATCCCAGGGAGTGCGTGCCGCACTTCTCCCGCCGTGAAGGTGTGCCGTCCGGTAATCGTGAAGATGTCGCCGAAGTCCCGCCATCGGGTACTCGCCGAGCCGCGCTGCAGCGCAGTGACTATCTTCTCGGCGAGGACCATCTCCATCGAATAGCCGCGCAGTTGTATCGGTTCCTGCCCGAGCAGACGGGGCAGGGAGATCTCCGCCGGTCCGGGCCAGATCGGGTCGCCGATGTTGACATCGACATGAAACGGTTCCCGTGCGCTTGCTAGCCGCGCGACCAGCCGGATCCGCACTCCGCCGTATCTATCTTCGTCTCGGATGGCCTCAGCGGTTACATTGTCCAAGTCGAACGTAAGGCCGTCGGCCAGTTCAGCCGACAGCACGGTGCTGGCCACGGCGGTGACGAACTGCCTGATACCCTCCGCCTCATTCGAGATCTGCAGCGCCGCGCCGTCGATGTCGGCCGTCGGCCGACGAAGGCCGTAGGCTGCGAGAAGTACGCCACCTTTCAGGATGAACCTGTTTCTGTATGGTGAGTGAGCGAGGCGAAGCAGAAATCCTTCGAGCGCATACAGCCGCAAATACTCGGCGGTCGTGCGGCCCGCAGTCTTGGCTTCCCTTTGCAGCGCCAAGAAGGCTCGTCCGCCGACGGTGGCGTTGGTAGGTCTGGTGATATCGTCCTCGTCTCGTCGCCCTCGTGCCGTAGCCGCAAAAAGGACTTCAGCTGCAGTGCAAAACTGTCACAGCAACACCTGTAGTGCGTGAAGCAAAGCCGGTTTCGCCGCCGGGAAGATCTTGGCCAGGCGCATAAGATCCGCGGGCTTACCTCCGTAGCGCAGCCAGCGTCGCAATGCCTCATTCGCGATGTCGGGGCCCACGACATGACGTAGCCGGAACGCGTCAATGATAGTGCGAGGAGCGTCATACAGACCGATGGCGTACACATCGTCAAGCCGAATCGTGGTCCGCCCCACCTCGAACGTGGCCAGGGCGAACTTATGCCACTGTACCGGCGCGGACACGACGGGCTGCCACGCCCCGCGGGGGATCGCAATGTCATGAACGGGCGGGATGACATCAGTCAGCTCGTGCCGGGCCAGCGCCGACACCAGGCACAACGTCGGCTGATGGGCCTTAGCCGCGACCTCCATCAGGTCGTGGTCGACTAGCTCTTCACCGGTGCGCCGGTACAGTCCGCGCCCGATGCGCTCAACCGCACCGGTAGCCTGCAGGCGCTGAAGCCTGCGCCGTGACAGCCCGTGGTCCCCGGCCTCCGCGAACGTGAATGTCGCCGGCAGTTCGGGCTCCGCGATGGCGCTCACCTCCTCTGCGTACCTAATCCTATCCACGTATAGCTGTCCTGGATAGGATTGCGTACAGGCTTGAGCGAGCGGATCCCGGTACAGGGATCTCGTGCCTGGGTAGGCCTGCGCTCGCTTCTCGGACCGATGGCCGATCGTCAAGGCCGTGGCCGGCCCCGCCCGTCCTGCATAAGCAAACAGGCACCATTATGGATCTGATCCTGGAGCACGAGCGAGTAGACGATCTGGCCGATCCGCCGAGGTGTCCGAAGTGCGACGCCGACGTCAGGCACGTCCGCACTCTCGGCGGAGCCAACTTGGGTAAGTTGCACTGGACCTGCACGACCACCCATGACGGGGACAAGTGCGGATGGATCAAGCCTTTCTCCGACCCCCGAAACCAGGAACCAGCCGCGACAGTCCACCGCAGGGTCGCGCCGAGGACGATGACAGTCCTGCACTTCATCCCCTAGTCAGCGTCGCCCGCTACGACGGCCCGCCGTCCCTCGCCTGACAGGTTCGGCGCACCACTGCCGGTTCGGAATAATGAAATTCATTTCACCGAACGGACCGTGGTTC
>PLDT01000054.1:0-5890 GCA_003136255.1 Actinomycetota bacterium | reverse complement strand
CTATCCCTAGGTCTACGCCTTTTCTGTCGACAGGTCAAGAAAATATCGATAATAATCAGGACCATTGGCAGGCTGGCCCGCCCCTCGCCTGGTCAGTGCTGAAGCGCGGCGCTCTTGCCGCCCCTCTTCCTGCCTCTCGAGGATCGAGTTGTCCGCCCAACTGAACTCTAGACCAAACTAACTTGAATCGTCAAGTCAATATGAATCGGCGTGACCGTCACGTAGGGGCCCGGCGGCCGTCGGCGCAACGATTACGCCGTACGTGTTCTGCTGGCCGGACCGCTGCTTCCCAAAGCCGGATCTCGTCCGCTGAAGCACTAGCCCGAGTGACTTGACGGTTCAAGTTGGATGCGGTAAGACTTGACTNNGAGTCCATCAACCCCGCTACGGGAGCGGTGCTGGGGCGGTGGGCCGACGGCGGCGAAGCCGAGGCCCGCGCGGCCGTCGCGGCCGCCCGCCGCGCGTTCGACACCTCGCCCTGGTCCCGGGACCGCAGCCTGCGCCACCGGGCCCTGAACGAGATGGCCGACCGGTTCGACGCCCACGCCGAAGAGCTCGGCACGCTGGTGACCAAGGAGAACGGCAAGAAGATCGCCGAAGGCCTGTTCGAGGGGACATCCCCCAGCCCCACGCTGCGGCACAGCGCGGCCCAGGCCCTGACCGACACCGGCATCTCGGCCGAGGTCGCGCCGGGCCAGTGGTTCAGCACCTACGCCGAGCCGGCCGGCGTCGTCGGCATCATCGTCCCCTGGAACTCCCCCGTCGCCCTGCTCATCCGGTCCCTCGGTCCGGCCCTGTCCGCGGGGAACACCGTCGCGGTCAAGATGCCCGGCCAGACCGCGCTGGTCGCCAACCTGGTCTCGCAGATCATCGCCGAGGTCACCTCGCTGCCCCGCGGCGTGGTCAACATCTTCACCGAATCCGGCAACACGGGCGCGCCCTACCTGGTCGCCTCACCCGACGTGCAGGTCATCAGCTACACCGGCAGCACCACGGTCGGGCGCATCGTCGCCGCGAACGGCGCCCCCACCCTCAAGCGGATGAACCTCGAGCTCGGCGGCAAGACGCCGGTGATCGTCTTCGACGACGCCGACCTCGACAGCACCGTTCCGCTGCTCGCGGCGGGGATCACGACCTTCGGCGGCGAATTCTGCATGACCGGCTCACGCATCCTGGTGCAAGGCGGGGTGGCTGATGAGGTCCGCACGCGCCTGGCCGCCCTGCTGGAAAACGTCCGCGTCGGCGACGGGATGGACCCGGAAACGGACATGGGGCCGCTCATCGACAAGGCCGACGTCACCCGCCGGAGCCTTCTACCGGCCCGCCCTGCTCGAGGTCGAGGACGTCAGCACCGACCTGGTCCAGAAGGAAGTGTTCGGCCCGGTCGCGACCTTCGAGGTCTTCGACACCGAGTCCGACGCCATCGCGCGCGCCAACGCCACCGAATATGGCCTGGCGGCCGCCATCTTCACCAGCAACATCAACATCAGCCGCCGGGTCAGCCGCGAGATCCAGGCCGGCACCGTCTGGACCAACACGTGGGCCGCGATCAACGACGGCTTCGCCGAGGGCGGCTACAAGCAGAGCGGCATCGGCCGGCTGCGCGGTCCCCTCGCGATCACTGAATTCCAGGAAGCCAAGACCGTCGTCCACGCCATCCCGCCGGTCCAGGCCTAACCCCGGCGCCAGCCCGAACAGGAGCATGACATGCCCGCCAGTCCGATCGAGGTCGTTAGCCAGTGGATGGCGAACCTGCTGGACCCCGACGTCGTCAACCGCATAGTCGCCCCCGACGCCGAGGCCGAGCCGTTCCAGGTCTAAATGAGTCTTTGATTAATCGGACTGTTTGGTCCGGGGTCGCATCGGCGGCTATACCGATCACCTCACTGTTCAGGCCGCCAGCCTTTCGGCCGGGTGTATGGTGCTAATGTGAGTAGCACCAGGCCGGTAGTAGAGATAGACCACGCAAGCCCGACCCCGCTGCACGAGCAGGTCGCGGCGGCAATCCGGCGGGCGATAGCCGATGGCGAGGCGGAGGCCGGTGAGCGGCTGCCGCCGGCCAGGGATCTCGCCTCGGTTCTGGGTGTCAATGCCAATACGGTGCTCCGGGGGTTGCGCACCCTGCGAGATGAGGGCCTTGTCGAGTTCCGCCGTGGACGGGGCGTGACGGTGAGCGGCATCGGGCCCGAGCGGAGCGCCGTAGTGGCCAAGGCGCGTGAGCTGGTCACGCTGGCCCGGCAGTGCGGATACCGGTCAGAAGAGCTGGCCGAGATCATCGCGCAGGTGTCGTAGGAACCGGCCATGAAGGACACATCCGTCCGGCCGGCATCCGGTCCTGCCACAGCTCCCGAGGCGATCATCCGGGAGGCGCGGCGGCGCCAGCGGCGGCGCTACGCCGCGACCGGTATCTCTGCAGCGGTTGCCCTGGCCGCCGTGCTGGGCACGGTCGCCGGTCTGGGCGGAACCGGCGGCCCGCCGGCGAGCAGGCCTCACCCGGGTCCGGCCGCCGCGCACCGCCCGCAGGTGCCCGGCCCCATCCCGGCAAGTGTCGGCTCGACCGTGCTGATGTGGCCGGGCGGCCCGGAGCAGGACGGAACGATCTACCTGGACAATCTGCGCACCGGAAGGCTCGGACGAGCCACCCCGATGGTCGACCCCGGCGAGTACCAGCCGATCGCGCTGGTCAGCGGATGGATCGTGTATGTCACCAGCGACGGCGTCCAGGCCGCTGATGCCGCCACCGGCAGGACGCACCTGCTCGGGAAAGCGCTGGCCTTCGCCTCGTCCGCTACTCCTGGCGATGTCTGGCTTGAGTACGGCTCGAACCTGGCCAGCGCCTCTGCCGAAGCGATACGGTCCATCCCGGTAGCCGGCGGCACGCTCGGGGCGCCGATCACGCTGCCCATGGGGACGCAACTGGTCGCCGGAACGGACGCTGGCCTGCTGCTGGCCTCATCTGGCGATACAGGCGGGCCCTTCAGCCTGTGGACTCCCGGCCGCGCAGTAAGGAAGCTGCCGTACTCCTCGTCGGCCGAAGGTTTCGCGGTCAGCCCGCGGCTGCTTGCCTATGGCAGTGACTGCACAAGCCGGACAACGGGTCAGAACCTGAGCTACGGAAGTAATTTCGGCTACTACACCTGTCGCACCCTGCGGGTAGTTGACGTCCGCACCGGAAGGCTCCGCGCCTTCGCAGCGCCACCGGGAACGAGCGGATGGGCACCGCCGCATGGCGGTAACTGGGCGTGGTCCGGCAGCGAGATAGCACCTTCAGGTCAGATGATGGCGGCCGAGGCGGTAATCCCGCCCGACAGCCAGGGCCTCGCTCGCGTGTACGTCCTGCACCTGACCGGCCAGGACACGCAGGCGACGGTTGTCCCGTCGTCGTCCAGCTTCCTGCTGTCGGTGACTGCGTGGGCAGCCGACAGCTCCTGGCTGTTCTATCAGGGGCCCCGCGAGCAGATGTGGGCCTACCAGGTGAGCAGCGGGAACCTGCGATCATCCAGGATGGCCTGCTGCCAGTACGCCGTCATGGCCGCGCTCAAAACCCCGCCCAGCTGATACTTGAATCATCGAGTGATCGGTATCTTTGGCCTATGTCCGAAGGAGCAGATCAGGGTGCCGAGAAACCGCTGGTGAAGTGGCTGACCGCCGCGGAAGTGGACTCCTGGCTGTCCGTGGTGCGGATGATGACCTGGCTGCCCTGGTCGATCGATCAGCAGCTGCGGCGCGATTCCAACCTGGGGATGGTCGAGTATCAGGTCATGGCCAGGCTGTCTCAAAGCCCGGAGCGAACCCTGCGGATGAGCGCCCTAGCCGACCTCGCCAACGCGTCCCTGTCGCGGCTGTCGCATCTGGTCAAGCGCCTCGAGGACCGGGGCTTTGTGCGTCGCGAGCCCGATCCGGCCGACGGGCGGTTCACCAACGCCATCTTGACCGATAAGGGCTTCCAGACCCTCGCCGAAGCGGCGCCCGGGCACGTGGCCCACGTGCGATCGCTCGTCATCGACGTCCTGTCGCCGGAGCAGCTGCGCCGCCTCGGCCTGGTCGCGGACCGTATCACGTCGCGCATCGACACCTCAGAAATCAACTAGCAGTCGCGACCGGCGGCAGCCGATGCAGCGCTGGGCCGCAGCACGGACGAGCCGAGCCAGTGGCTGACGCGCAGCGCGAGTTCGACGTCGTGGCGGTTCTCGCCGGCCGGCCGGCCCAGGCTCTCCTCGGCCTTGCGGATCCGGTACTGCACCGTGTTCTTGTGCAGCACCAGCTGCTCGGCCGTCGTCTTGTAGCTGCCCCCGGCTTGCAGGAAGACCAGCAGCGTGTCCCGCAGCCGGGCGTGATGTTCATCGTCGGCGCCCAGGCCCCCCAGCGTGGCCAGCACCCAGGCCCGCAGCAGCTCCGCCGAGCCGAGCATCATCGCCACCGGCGCGACCTCGCCGAACGTCACCACCCTCGGCGGGATACCCGCGGCCAGCGCGACGGCCTGCGCGGCCAGAGCCTGCTGGTGCGTCAGGCGGAACCCGGTGACGCCCCGGGCCGCGTCACCGAAGGCGAAATGCAGGTCGCCGTCCACTCCGGCGGCGGCTCCGGTGGCGTCGAACCTGTCCCGGATCCCCAGCGGCAGCCAGGCCCAGGCACTGGCTTCGTCGCGGGGCAGGAACACCGGCTCACCGGCGCCCGCTATCTTCGCGGCGACGTGGCTGATCGTATGCTCCAGCCGGGTGACGCTGTCGGCGGCGGCCGTCGCGCCGGCCGCCCAGCACACCAGGCCCACGTGATACTGGCGCAGCCGGCAGCCCAGGGCGGCTTCTGTCGCGCTCACGCTGATCCGCTCACCGGACAGCAGGTCCCGGATCCGGGCCGCCCGCGCCGCGTACCGTCTCCGCAGCCAGCTCTCCCGCTCCCCGGTGTAGGCAGCGACCATCTCTTCGGAGGTCTGGTCGATGTACCCGGCCACGATCCCGGACAAGCTCAGCGTGGTCGCGATGATCAGCTCGGCGTCATCGGTGTGCCCGGCTAGCTCGATGAGCAGCCAGTCGGACAAGCGCGCGTGCCCGAGCCGGTAGGCGCGCAGCAGCGCGGTCAACGGCGTGCCGCGCTGCGCCAGCCGGCGCGCGTACTCAACGGCCACGGTCGGCGCCCGCACGGCGGCCAGATCGATCCGGTGCTGCATGATCTGCAGGCACGCATCCACATTGCTGTCGATGTTGGAGGCGAGCAGGGCGCGCAGCGGCTGGTCGTGGTCAAGCTGCGGGATCTCCCCGAGAATCTCCTTGAAGACATCCTCGGACACGGCGGCGGCTTGCCGGCCCACCGCCGTGGCGACGGCGGCCACCAGCTCGGCGACCGCGGGAATCTGTGGATCCCTGCGCTCGGCGCCGTTCACCGTCAACCGGAACTCGGTCCCCATCGGCAAGCACTCCAAAATTGAGCCCGGAGTGGTTTTCCTTGGCCGGGGCTCGGCGTAATCGGAGCTTCAACCTCGTTAGTCCCAGTACCAATTAAAACTCTGCTGACTTGAAATGTAAAGTCTAAACGGAAGGCATCTGATCCGCGAACCATCCCGAAGCGGCCCAGTTTTGGCACTTGCGCAACGATGCCCGCAGCACCGGACAGCATTAAACTTGACTTGAAACATCAAGCAAGGGATGATGATTGCAGTCTTTCGCCAAGGAGCGCCGACCGCCATGGCTATCAGGCACCTTCCCGCCACCGGCCGTCCGGCGAGCGCGCCAGCCGAGGAGCCGCCGGTGAAGTGGCTGACCGCGACGGAACTGGACTCGTGGCTCTCCTTGGTGCGGCTGATGACCTGGCTGCCCTGGTCGATCGATCAGCAGCTGCAGCGCGACTCCAACCTGGGGATGGTCGAGTACCAGGTGCTGGCCATGCTGTC
>PLDT01000195.1:0-3319 GCA_003136255.1 Actinomycetota bacterium | reverse complement strand
TCATTGTCATGACACGATCAAGGAGGAAGAGTTTCTGTGAGTGACACACGCATCGCCCTCGTCACGGGCGCTAATCAGGGCGTCGGCTTTCATGTCGGGAAGGAACTCGTCGCCAACGGCGTCACGGTGTATCTCGGGTCGCGCAACCTGGATCGCGGTGAGGCTGCCGCGAAAGAGATCGGGCCGGGCGCGATCGCCCTGCAGATCGACATCACCGACGGAGCTTCCATCGCCGCCGCGGCCGAGCGGATCCGGTCCGAACGCGGCCGTCTCGACCTGCTCGTCAACAACGCCGGGATCTCGAATACGCGACTCAGCCAGGCCTCCGCCGAGGAACGGAGCGGCCAGTCCTTCCTTGAGGACTACGTGAAGTCGTCGAAGGCGAGCACGGCATCTCTCGAGGAGATGCGCGCGGTCTGGGACACGAACGTGTTCGGCACCCTCGCGGTCTACCAGGCCATGCTGCCGCTGCTGCGCGAGTCCCCGGACGCCCGCATCGTCAATGTGTCGAGCGCGGTCGGGTCGCTCGCCCTGAACGCCGACCCCTCGCACCCCTACCACGCCAGGTTCGGGCCCATCTATCCCGGGTCCAAGGCGGCTGAGAACGCGGTAACCCTCGCGATCATGGTCGAGCTGGAATCGACCGCCATCAAAGTCAACCTAGTCTCGCCCGCGTTCACCGCGACGAACCTCAATGCCTACGCGGGCACAGAGTCGGTCGAGGACGGGTCCCGCGAGGTAGTGCGGGTGGCTCTGCTCGGGCCGGACGGTCCCACAGGCACCTTCACGAGCTGGGAAAACAAGACCATCCCGTGGTGAAGCCGTCGCGTTACCGGTAGCTGCCGCTGACAGCGGTGCCGCGGGGCGGAACCACGCGTCCGTTCGGAATGACGATCTAGGGTTTCCCGAACGGACGCGTGTTTCACCTCAGCACCCAGGCAGCCTGTCGGCCCGCGTCAGCGGCTCCACGGGGGTAGGTGCTGCCTGGGCTATGGAAGCGAGGAGGCGGAGCTTCTCGTCGCTGTCGCTGCCCTGATCGGCGTAGTAGAGGACCAGGAGCACATCGCCGACCGGGAGCTTGTCCCGGTGCAGGCGCAGTTCGCCGAGGACGGGATGGTGCACGGTGGTGGTGCCGCCTTCGAGGCCGCGGACGTCGTGGCGCGCCCAGAGGGTGCGGAACCGCTCGCTCGACAGGGCGAGCTCGCCCACCAGCTCCACCAGTCGCGGGTTGTCGATGTCGTCGCCGACGGACTTCCGGAAGGCGGCGATGAATCCTTCCGCGGAGCGCGTCCAGTCCTGCTGGAACGCCTGCTCCTCCGGATCGAGGAGCAGCGACCGGAGACGGTTGTAGCCGGGCTGCAGGCGCGGGGAGAGCGCGACGGCGAGCGGGTTGGCGGCGAGCACATCGAACGTGCGCCCTTCCACGAACGCGGGCACCTGCACGCTCGCCAGTAGGTGATGCAGCCGCGGGGGCACGCGCTCAGGCTTTCGCCGCCGCGGCGTCCGCGGGCGCGGGGCGGCCAGGCCGAGGAGGTAGTCCTGCTCGATGTCGTCCAGGTGCAGAACCCGCGCGAGCGATTCCAGGACCTGCCGCGAGGGGTTCTTGTCGCGGCCGCGCTCCAGCCGCAGGTAGTAGTCGGCGCTGATGCCCGCGAGCATGGCGACTTCCTCCCGGCGGAGCCCGGGAACGCGGCGGTTCGCGCCCGCCGGGATCCTGTGCCGCTCGAAAATTTGATTGCGTTCCTGACCTGTGCCTTCGCCAGCAGCCAGGGAGCGGTGGTGGTTGGCTGGCCGGGTGCTACTCAAGATCGTCTACCTACTGGTTCGCCGGATACTCGGCTTGGCCGTGCTGCTATCCCGCAAGGACATGACGAAGGATGCTGAACTGTTGGTGCTGCGGCACGAGAATGCGGTGCTGCGCCGGCACACTGGCCGGATCCGGTACGAGCCAGCGGACCGGGTGTGGCTCGCCGCGCTGGCCCGACTGCTCCCCCGCAGGTGCTGGACCGAAATCTTCCCCGTCACGCCCGCGACGCTGCTGGCCTGGCACCGCAGGCTGACCACGAGCAAGTACGACACGAGCAATAGCCGCAAGCCCGGCCGCCCGCCGACGGTCCCGAGCGTCGCCCGCCTCGTCATTCGCCTCGCGAAGGAGAATCCGCTCTGGGGATATCGCCGCATCCACGGCGAACTGACAAAACTCGGCATCGCCGTGGCGCCGTCCACCGTGTGGGAGATCCTGCATACCGCGGGCATCGATCCAGCGCCGCGCCGCGCGGGCCCGACGTGGCGGCAGTTCCTGCACGCGCAGGCCGCCGGGATCGTCGCGGTGGACTTCCTGCATGTGGACACCGTGCTGGCGAAGAGACTGTACGTCCTGGTGTTATCGAGCATGGCACCCGCCGGATGCATCTGGGCGGCGTCACCGCGAACCCCACGGGCGAGTGGACGGTGCAGCAGGCCCGCAACCTCGCTATGAGCCTCGGCGAGCGGTTCGAGGACATCAAGTTCCTGCTCCGCGACCGCGGATCGAACTTCACCGCCTCCTTCGACTCCGTCTTCCAGGCCACCGGCGCCCGGATCCTGCGCGCCGCGGTCCAGTCACCGCGGATGAACGCGACCTGCGAACGCCTTGTCGGCACCCTGCGCCGCGAGCTCCTCGACCGGGTGCTGATCCTCGGCGAGCGACATCTGAGCGCGGTCCTGACCGAGTATCAGGCGCACTACAACACTGCCCGGCCGCACCAGGGCATAGGCCAACGCACCCCCGGCGACGAACCTGACGCTCCCCGCGCCACCGTGCTCAACGTCGATAGCCAGCAGATCCGCCGAAAACCCGTCCTGGGCGGCCTGATCAACGAATACACGCACGCCGCCTGACGCACGGAAGACCTGCAGGTCACCTGCCGAATCCTATTTTCGAGCGGAACAGGATCGGTCGAGGTCCGCCAGCTCGACGTGTCCGACCGGAGAGCCTCCTGGATCAGCGTTGAGGCAGACGATCTCTCCGTCCTTGACGAGAGTGGCCCGGTGGGAGTACTCTTAACCGGAGGAAAGTGTCCGTTTAAGGGATGCGGCTGGGACATCATGGAGATGGAGAAGGCCGTACTGACATCAAGTGGCTAGTCGACGGCGGAGCACTGACAATGAATTGTGACAGTCGACGGCGGTCTGACTCTGAGACGACAGTTAGCCTGCTTCTGCGGACGAACGGACTGATACCGCCTCACTGGTACGAGGTGGAGGTGCTAGGTCAGTCTCCCAAACTGCCCAGCGCGCTGAGCCCTCCCCCGCTCGGTATTGAAAGGCGGTGATCTAA
>PLDT01000254.1:35982-36634 GCA_003136255.1 Actinomycetota bacterium | reverse complement strand
TTGGCGGTCAGCGGGTTGTCGCCAGTGATCATGACCGTCCGGATGCCCATCTTGCGCATCTCGGCGAAGCGCTCCGCGATGCCGGGCTTGACGATGTCCTTGAGGTAGATCACCCCCAGGGCCCGGGCCGGTCCGGCGGCCGGCTTCTCGGCCACCACGAGCGGGGTACCGCCCACGGCCGAGATACGGTCCACGATCGGGCCCAGGTCATCCGGCACGGTCCCGCCGTTGTCCCTGATCCACTGCGCCACCGACGCGGCCGCGCCCTTTCTGATCTCCCGCCCGGGGCCTTCGCGCCCGTCGGGCAGGTCGATGCCGCTCATCCTGGTCTGCGCGGTGAACTCGACGAACTCGGCGCCCTGCAGGTCACCTTCGGACCGTTCGGGGAGCCCGTACTGATCTTTGGCCAACACAACTATGGAACGGCCCTCGGGCGTGTAGTCCGCCATCGACGACAGCTGCGCCGCGTCGGCGAGGTCGGACTCCAGGACCCCGCCCACCGGCAGGAACTCGGTGGCCTGCCGGTTACCGATGGTGATGGTGCCGGTCTTGTCCAGCAGCAGCGTGTTCACGTCCCCGGCCGCCTCGACCGCGCGGCCCGACATGGCCAGCACGTTGCGCTGGACCAGCCGGTCCATGCCGGCGATGCCGA
>PLDT01000254.1:5613-35956 GCA_003136255.1 Actinomycetota bacterium | reverse complement strand
AGCATGAAGATGATGGTCAGCGAGGCGAGCAGGATGTTCAGCGCGATCTCGTTCGGCGTCTTCTGCCGCTTGGCCCCCTCGACCAGGGCGATCATCCGGTCGATGAACGTCTCGCCCGGCTTGGAGGTGATCTTGACCACGATCCGGTCCGACAGCACCGTGGTGCCGCCGGTCACCGCGGACCGGTCGCCGCCGGACTCCCGGATGACCGGCGCGGACTCGCCGGTGATGGCCGACTCGTCCACCGACGCGACGCCCTCGACCACGTCCCCGTCGCCGGGGATGACCTGGCCGGCCTCGACCACCACAAAGTCGCCGAGGGTCAGCGCCGTGCCGGGCACCGCCTCTTCGCGGAGCGAATCAGGAGAGGCCCCCGGCTTCCAGCCCACCAGCTTGCGCGCCACCGTCTCGCGCTTGGCCCGGCGCAGCGTGTCGGCCTGGGCCTTGCCGCGGCCCTCGGCCACCGCCTCGGCCAGGTTGGCGAACACCACCGTCAGCCACAGCCAGACCACGATGGTCCAGTTGAACGCCGACGGCGAGCGGATCGCGGTGTACATGCACAGCACGGCGCCGACCTCGACCACGAACATGACCGGGTTCTTGATCTGGACCCGCGGGTCCAGCTTCTTGAACGCGTCCGGGGTCGACTTCCACAAGATCTTCGGGTCGAGCAGGCCGCCGCCAACCCGCCGCGGCTCGCTGGCCTCCTCTGAAGGGGCGGCCGGCGCGGGAGTACCCGGGCTCTGCGTTGTCACAGACATCAGTGCAGTCCTTCTGCGAACACTCCCAGCGCGAGCGCCGGGAAGTAGGTCAGGCCGACGAGGATGAGGATCACGCCCACGAGCATGCCGACGAACAGCGGCGTCCTGGTGTCCAGCGTCCCGGCGCTGGCCGGGACCGGTGCCTGTCTAGCCAGCGACCCGGCCAGGCCCAGGGCGAAGATCTCGGGCGCGAACCGGCCGAGCAGCATCGTGATGCCCCCGGTGATCTGGTAGAACGTGGCCCCGGTGCCGAGGCCCGCGAAGGCCGACCCGTTGTTGTTGGCCTGCGAGGCGTACGCGTATACGATCTCGGTCAGCCCGTGCGACCCTGGGTTGAAGATCGCGGCCTGGCCCCAGTGGGTACCGATGGCGATCGCCGACATGGTCAGGATGACCACCGGCAGGGTCAGGAAGTACAGCGACGCGTACTTCATCTCGGTGGGCCGGATCTTCTTGCCGAGGTACTCCGGCGTCCGGCCGACCATCAGCCCGGCCACGAACACCGTCACGATGGCCAGCACCAAGATGCCGTACATGCCGGCCCCGATGCCGCCCGGCGCGACCTCGCCCAGCGCGATGTCGAACAGCGCGATCCCGCCGCCGAACGGCGTCAGCGAGTCGTGGAAGCAGTCCACCGCGCCGGTCGACGTCACCGTGGTCGATGACGCGAATAGCGAGCACCCCGGCGGGCCGAACCTGGTCTCCACGCCCTCGTACGCGCCGTGCGCGAGCTGCGGCCCGGCTCCGGCGGTGCCGAGGTGGGTCTCGAAGAAGCTGAGCCCGCCGACCGCGCACGCCCAGATGATGACCATGACGGCGACCAGCGCGTAGCCCTGCCGGTTGTCGCCGACCATCTTGCCGAACGCCCGCGGCGTGGCGAACGGGATCAGCAGCAGCAGGAAGATCTCGAAGATGTTCGTGAACGGGTTCGGGTTCTCGAACGGGTGGGCCGAGTTGACGTTGAACCAGCCGCCGCCGTTGTTGCCCACGTCCTTGATGACCTCCTGGGAGGCCACCGTCCCGCCCGGGATGGTCTGGTGGGCGCCGGACAGCGTGGTGATCACGTGGTAGTTGGCCAGGTTCTCGATCACCCCGCCGGCCATCAGGATGATGCAGCCGACGACCGCGATCGGGATCAGGAGCCGGATAATCCCGCGGGTCACGTCGACCCAGAAGTTGCCCAGCCGGTCGGTCCGGGACCGGGTGAAGCCGCGGATCATGGCGATCGCGACGGCCAGGCCGACCGCGGCCGAGAAGAACTGCTGCACCATGAGCGCGCCCTGCTGGGTGAGGTAGCTCATGGTGGCCTCGCCGGCATAGTTCTGCCAGTTGGTGTTCGTGGTGAACGAGACCGCCGTGTTCCACGCCGTGTCCGGCGTGACGTTGGCCATCCCGACCGCCCAGAACAGCCAGTGCTGGGTCCGCTCGATCAGGTACACGAACAGCACGGAGACGAGGGAGAAGGCCAGGATGGAGCGTACGTAGACGCTCCATTTCATGTCGGCCTCCGGGTCGATCCCGCACAGCCGGTAGATGCCGCGCTCCACCCGCCAGTGGTTCTTGTCGGTGAAGATGCGCGCGATCCAGTTGCCGAGCGGTATGTAGCAGGCGGCCAGGGCGGCGACCAGGAACAGGAACTGCAGCCANNCCCGCCAGCGTGGAGTTCATCAGAACCTCTCAGGCAGGACGAGGGCCACGAACAGGTAGATCGTCAGCAGGATGCCGCCTATCAGGCCGATCCAGTTCTCAACGCTCAAAGGTCTCAATCCCCTTCAAGATGAGGAGAAGGACGGCGAAGACGACGATCGTCAGGCCGACGTAGAACAGGTCCCACATCGTGACTCCTAGTGACAAACCGCTGGTGAGAATGCCCTGCGGGTATGCGCAGGTGAACAACGCATCCCAAGTTAACGGTTCAGGGACGCTCCAAAGAAGCGCCCTTGCGGGACCCATGCGACCGCGCCTGAGTTCCTAACAGAACCCATGCGCCGTGGCGGGTGAGGCTAGATGTCCTGCGGGAGGAGGACGTGACGGCGCAGGTGCCACGACCGCAGGCCGTGACCGACCTCGTCCATCAGCAGCGACGGCGGGACGGCGAGCACCGGGCACTTGGCGCGGGCCAGGCAGTAGCGGCCCACCGGGCTGTGGAACAGCCGCCGCAGGCCGGCCCGGCGGCCGGTCCCGATGACCAGCAGGTCTTCCCGCTGGCTGGCGATGTCGACGAGCACCGGCCCGGTCTCGCCGCGCTCCACGTGCGGCTCGACCTGCAGGTCGGCGGGGAACCCGCCCAGCCCGTCGTCGAACGCGGTCCGCAGCCGCTCCCAGGCGGCGTCGCGCCAGAGCTTGCGCAGGTAGGGCGAGGAATGCCGGCGCTCGGACAGGTCACCGCCCGGCGGGACCCAGGCGATGACCGGCAGCAGCGGGACGTCCCGCTGCCTGGCTTCATCCGCCGCGTGACGGAGCGCCTGCAGGCTCCCTAGCGACCCGTGCACACCAACGATGACCCGACGAACGGTGGCCACCGCAACTCGCCTCCTACCACCGGGGCGCGTCCTTGCAGCGCCCCCTGATCGCCTACCCATCCATTAAATCTCTACTCGCGCGCGAAGGCGCCGAACCTAACGACCCTCTAACGCCAAGCTCGTCGGTGCGGACGCCAAGCTCGTCGATGCGGGCCAGCATCTCGGCCGGGTCGGCGTAGACCCGGTACGCCCCGGCCCGCTCCAGCTCCTCCCGGCCGTAGCCACCCGACAGCAGCCCGACCCCGAGCGCGCCGGCCCGCCGCGCCGCGAGCAGGTCCCAGACGCTGTCGCCGACGACCATCGCGTGCCGCGTCTCGACCTCGAGCACGGCGGCCGCGGCCAGGAACAGGTCGGGGTCCGGCTTGGCGTGCCGCACCAGGTCGCGGGTGACCATCGGGGTGTCCTCGGGCAGCCCGAGCAGGCCCAGCGCGGGCCGCGCGGTCGCCGCGTACCCGCTGGTCGCGATCGCCCACCGGACGCCCGCGCCGGTCAAGAAGCCGAGCAGTTCACGCGCGCCGGGCAGCGGCGTGACCGCGTCCATCTGGGCCCGGTACTGCTCGGCGTGCGCCTGCTGCAGCCGGTCGATGTCGGCCTTGGACAGCGACCGCCCCGTCTCCCGCAGCAGCGCGGACACGAACAGCCCGCCGCTCATCCCGATGCGGCGGTGGATCCGCCACACCGACAGGTCGATGCCGATGCCCGACAGGGCGGCCCGCCAGGCGATGACGTGCTGGTACACGCTGTCGATCAGCGTCCCGTCCAGGTCGAACAGGAACGAGGGCGGGGGAGACTCGACGTAGTTCACGGCCATGGCCCCAGTCTGCCACTCAAGGACTAGCGGGCACCCAAGGACTAGCGGGCACCCACCCCGCTACCGGGTCAGGTCGGCCAGGATCTCCTCGAACCGGTCCAGCGCCGCCGCGATCCAGGGCAGCGCGCAGGGGTCGGCCGCGGTCAGCGCGGCGTGCCGCTGCTCGTCGGTCTCGCCGTAGAGCAGCGCGGTCGCGACCCGCAGCCGCAGCCGCCACGGCTGTTCGCCGAACGCGCTGCCGGGCAGCACGCCCAGGCCGTACTCCCGCAGCAGCAGCCCGGCCAGGCCCTCGTCGCTGGTGATGCCGTGCCGGCCCCGCAGCACGTCCGCGAGCGGGGTGAAGTCCGGGTAGACGTAGAACGCCGCCTCGGGCGGCGGTACCGACGCGCCGGCCGACGCGAGCCGGAACGCCACCTCGCGGGCCACCCGGGCGTGCAGGCGGCGGCTGAGCGCGATCCGCTCCGTCAGCGCGGCCGGCTCGGCGAAGGCCAGCGCGCCGGCCTGCTGGACCGGACCGGCCGCGGCCGACCAGATCTCGCTGCCGATGCCGAGCAGGCGGGTGCGCAGCTCGCGGCCGAGCCGGCCGTCGGGCAGCCGGGCCACGCCCAGGCGCCAGCCCCCCAGGGCGAGGTTCTTGCTCAGGCCAGTGGTCACCACGGTCCGTTCGGCCGAAATAGTGGCCGGACTGGTGATGTCGGCCGCCCGGTCGTGGACGAGGTCCCGGTAGATCTCGTCGGAGATGATGATCAGGTCGTGCCGTTCGGCCACCGAGCACAGGGCGCGGACGGCGCCGGCGCTGGCCAGGGTGCCGGTCGGATTGTCGGGCAGCGTGACGATGACGGCGCGGACCGGGCGGCCGGACGCGCGCGCCACGGCCACCGCCCGGGCCAGCTTCGCGGCGTCCGGCACGCCGCCCGAGCCGGGCACGAAGTGCGCCGTCCGGCCGGCCAGGCTGGCCTGCGCGGCGTAGCTGACCCAGCTCGGCCGGGTCACCGCCACGTCGCCGCCGACCGCCGCGATCAGGCCGAACAGCAGCGCCTTGCTGCCCGGGCCGGCCACCACCGCCTCGGCGTCGGTGGGCAGGCCGCGCCGGGCCCAGTAGCAGGCGGCCGCCTCGCGCAGCGCGGCCTGCCCGGCCACCGGGCCGTAGGCCGTGCAGCCCGCGGCGTCGGCCAGCGCCTCGCGCAGCAGCGGATGGGCGGGCAGCCCCGCCTCGCCGAACGCCATCGGCAGCACCGGCTGACCACGGCGGCGGCGCGCGTCCAGGATCTCGTTGGCGGCCAGAGTGGCGGATAGCGCTGGGGGGGCCTGGGGGGATAGGTCAGCCCAGGATCGGAGGGTTTCGGGGGGTCTTCCCCCAGGATGAAGGCGCGTGACGAGGGCCACGGAAACTGGCACTCCTAGCTGCGGGATGGGCGGACGGCGGCGAAAAGAGGCAGTCGTCACTTTCCCGTGACAACCCTGCACACCAGCTCAAGTCTGTGCTTTTCACAGTCTGGGCTTTCCACACCATAAGCGCAAGCGCTCATGTCTGGCGGTGAGCCTAAGATTCTCTTATGCTTGATCTGCACAGGCTCCGCCTGCTGACCGAATTCGCCGCGCGCGGCAGCATCGCGAAGACCGCCGCGGTGCTCGGCTACACGCCGTCCGCGGTGTCCCAGCAGCTCGCCACGCTCGAGCGGGAGGCGGGCACCGCGCTGCTGGACCGGACCGCGCGCCGGGCCGAGCTGACCGATGCGGGGCGGCGCCTGGCCGGGCACGCCGAGCGCATCCTGGCCATGGTCGAGGAGGCCGAGACCGACCTGTCTGCGGGGGCCACCGAGCCGGCCGGGCGGGTGATGGCGACCGCGTTCCCGTCCGCGGCGATCGCCTTCGCCCCCGCGCTGGCCCGCAGCCTGCGGACCCATCCCCGGCTGACCCTGGTGCTGCGGCAGACCCCGGCCCGCGAGGGGCTGCGCCAGGTGCGCTCCGGCGAGGTGGACGTGGCCATCGTGGACGACTGGACCGGCCGGCTCGCCGATGAGATCGAGGCGGGCGGCTCGATCCTGACCTGCTACCACCTGAACCGCGACCGGCTGGTCCTGGTCGTGCCGCGCTCGCACCGGGCGGCCGATCCCGGTGCGGCCGTGGACCTGCGGGCGCTGCGCCACGAGCCGTGGCTGGCCGCGCCGTCCGGCGAGCCGTCCCGGCAGGCGGTGGACCGGCTGCTGGCCGCGGTGGGCGTGACCCCCCCGGTGCTGTCGGAGTTCGAGGGCATGTCGACGATCGTGAGCCTGGTGGCCCGCGGCATCGGCCTGGCCATCTTGCCCCGGCTGGCCGTGGCCGCGGGCGAGCGCCGGGTCGCGGTCCGGGACCTGCCGCACGGCCTGGACCTGGCCCGGGACGTGCACGCGGTGGCCCGCACGGCCAGCGTGCGCCGGCCCTCGGTGGCGGTGATCGTGACCGCGCTGCGCGCCGCGGCCAAGGCGCTGCCCGGTCAGGGAGCGCGCCCGCTCGGGGCGGCCTGAGCCGGTCCCTATGCTGGCCTGGTGGATCTCGACCTCGATATCGATGGGGCGGCGCTGACCGCCCAGCTCGTGGATGTGCCCTCGGTCAGCGGCGAGGAAGGACCGCTCGCGGACGCCATCGAGCGCGCGCTGGCGCCCCTGGCCCACCTGACCGTCAGCCGGGACGGCCACACGATCGTGGCCCGGACCGAGCTCGGGCGACCCGAACGGGTCATCCTGGCCGGGCACATCGACACCGTCCCGGTGGCCGGCAACCTGCCGTCGCGCGCCGACGGGGCCCGGCTGTACGGCTGCGGGACCTCCGACATGAAGTCCGGGGTCGCGGTGCAGCTCCGGCTGGCCGCGCAACTGTCCGCGCCCAGCCGGGACGTCACCTACGTCTTCTACGAGTGCGAGGAGGTCGCGGCCGAGCGCAACGGGCTGCTCCGGCTCAGCCGCAGCGCCCCGGACCTGCTGGCCGGCGACTTCGCCGTGCTGCTGGAGCCGACCGCGGGCCAGGTCGAAGGCGGCTGCCAGGGCACGCTGCGCGCCGAAGTGACCGCCGCCGGGAAGCGGGCCCACACCGCGCGGTCCTGGATGGGCCGCAACGCGATCCACGAGGCCGACGGCATCCTGCGCGTGCTGCGCGCGTACACCCCCCGGGAGCCGGAGGTCGACGGGCTGCGCTACCACGAGGGCCTGAACGCCGTGGCCATCCGCGGCGGCGTGGCCGGGAACGTCGTTCCCGACGAGTGCGTGGTGACGGTCAACTACCGGTTCGCGCCGGACCTGGACGGCCAGCAGGCGGCCGATGTGGTCCGGTCGCTGTTCGCGGCCTGGCCGGTCACGGTGATCGACGTGATCGACGGCGCCCGGCCCGGCCTGGGCCATCCCGCCGCCGCCGCCTTCCTGGGCACGGTCGGCACCGGCCTCGGGCCGCCGCGGGCCAAGCTCGGCTGGACCGACGTGGCCCGGTTCGCCGCGCTTGGCATCGCGGCCGTGAACTACGGCCCGGGCCTGCCGGAGCTGGCCCACACCGCGGGGGAGTACGTGCAGACCCCGGCCATCGCCGACTGCGAAGCCCGGCTGCGCGCCTGGCTGGCCTTAGCGGGCCGGGCCGTCGCCGAGCAGGATCCGGACCGTATGCCGTGAGCCGTTGGGGGCCTGATAACCGACCGACACCACGCGCCCCGGGTGGTACTGGGCGGTGATGGCGGTCAGCGAGCCGGGCGTGGTGACCGCCTGGCCGTCGACCGAGACGATGACGTCCCCGGGCTTCAGGCCCTGGGTCTGCGCCGCGGTGCCGCACACGACGCCCAGGATCAGCGCGCCGGTCGCGGTCGGCGCGATCCTGGCCGGCACGCCTGCCCACTGGGCGCCGGTCACGCAGGCCAGCCCGCCCCGGGCGTTGCTGCCCTGGCCGTCACCGGATCGCCGGGCGGCCGCGGCCTGCTGCCCCGGGTTCGCGCTGGTGCTCTGCGCCACCTGCACGCCCAGGAAGCCGGGCAGGCCGATGTACACCGTGGAGCTGGATTGGTTGCCCGCGATCTTCTGGGCGATGTCCAGCGCCGTGTCGATCGGGATGGCGAAGCCCATCGTGTCGCCCGGCTGCCCGTCAGCCGGGGTGTTGGCCGCCGTGATCATCCCGATCACCTGCCCCGCGTTGTCGGCCAGCGCCCCGCCCGAGTCGCCCTGCTGGATCGGGGCGTTGGTCTGCAGCATGTGGTTCAGGTCCTCGACCGTGCCCGAGCCTTCGTCGCTGGCCTGGATCGAGCGGTTCAGCGCGCTGATGTCACCGGCGGCCGGTTTCACGCCGCCGTGCCCCTGGGCGTCGCCCAGCGCGAGGACCGCGGTGCCCACCTTGACCTGCGCTGAGTTGGCGAAGGTGACCGTGGCCAGCCCCGAGGCGCCGATGATCTGGAGCAGCGCGACGTCCTGGACGCTGTCGTAGCCGACCACCCGGGCCACGTAGCTCTGGTTCGGGTGGTCGACCAGCGTCACCTTGACCTCGGTGGCCCCGTCGATCACGTGGTTGTTGGTCAGCACCAGACCCGAACGGGACAGGATCATCCCGGTGCCTTCGGCCGTCTCGCTGGCGTACTTGATCGTGGAGGTGATGTCCACCAGGCCCGGCTCGACCTTCCGCTCGACCGCCGCCTGGTTCAGTCCATGCCCGCTGCTCGCCTGGTTGTCATGCACCGACGGGATGCCGTCGGCCGAACTCGCCGACGGGCTGGGCGCCTGGCCGTCGAAGGCCACGGTCAGCCCCGCCCCGATCCCGGCCGCCACCGCCGCCACCGTGAGATACACCAGCAGATGCCGGCGTCCCCGCCCCCGCCGCGGCGGATCCGGATCCCACCCGCCGGCCGCGTAACTCCCGTACCCGGGTTCGTCTCGGTTGCTGTCGTACCACGCGTCGCTCTCGTTCTCGCGCATCTTCCTCGCCCTCGACCAGACCAGGGTACGTCCCTGAGTGCGACCTGACGGATTGCTTCCGATTCGTCCCGATCCCGCGCGGCGCGCGTTGATCATTTGCGAGGCCGTGGTAGTCTGCGGCAAAGACGCGATATGACGTGATTATCGCAAGGTGCTCGAAGGGCAGGGGTCTCAATGTCCGCACCGACTCACAGTGAACCAGATCTTTCCCATCGCGAGGAGATGTCAGTCTCGGGGGCGGCCATGTCCGGCGCGCCGTGGGGGGCCGCGACGGTGACCGGCGGGGTGGTCGCGGCCGGTGACCTCGGCCTGCATATCATCGGCGGCTTCCATCTCGGCCTGAGCTCCCTCAGCGGGTCCCTGGCCATGGGCGCGGTGGCCTTCTTCGTGGTGGCCGCGGCGGGCGCCCTCTGGCGGGCCCGGTCAGGCCGCGCCATCCGCTGGGCCAGGAGCAATCCGTGGCGCTTCGCCCTCCTGCCCGCAATCGCGTGCGCGGCCGTCGCGCTCGTGCTCTCCGTGGTCACCGGCGGCGGCGTCATCGACGGGGTCCTGAGCGGGCTGTGGCACGGCGGCCTGGTCTACGGCCTGACCGGAGTGGCCGGGGTGACCAAGAGGTCGCGGACGTCAGCTTCCTAGGACGCCGCTAGCTGGCTGTGGCCAGCGCGATGCCACGTTTGATGTCGGCTTGGGTGACCGCGCCGAAGATGCGGTCGACGATGCGGTGCCTGGCGTCGAGGAAGAAGGTCTGCGGCAGGGCCGCCACCCCGTAGGCCGAGGCCGCGGTGACCTCGGGATCGAAGCCCACCGGGTAGCCGACGCCCTCCTTGCGGGTGAACGACATGGCGCTGCTCAGGACGTCGTTCTCGTCGAGCCCCACGATCGCCACCTTGGCCTGCTCGGTGCGGTAGAACCTGGCCAGCAGCGGGGTTTCCTGCTGGCAGGGCTGGCACCAGGACGCGAAGAAGTTCACGATGAGCGGTTTCCCGGCGTAGTCGGCCAGCGTGATCTTCTGCCCGGAATGACCCAGGACGGGCAGGCTGAACGCCGGCGCCGCCGGGTCGGCGGTCGGCCGGGCCGTCCCGCCTGCCGTGGCCGGCCCGGCCGGACCGGAGGCGGCCAAGGTGATCGCGATCAGGGACGCCACCACCGCGAGCGCGGTGATCCCGGAGGCGATCTTGTGCCGGACCGCCGTGCGCCACACCTCGCGGGCCGCGCCGGCCCACGTCTGCTGTCCCATGTCAGTGTTGTTCCATGTCAGTGTTGCCCCATGTCAGGGCCTTCGTGCGAATCGATTGCCAAGGCCGCCACTGTATGACATCGCCGCCGGCGTCAGTGGCCCACGAGCTGGTAGCCCTCGCCGCGTACCGTCTTGATCAGGCCGAAGCCCAGCTTGGACCGCAGCCGCCGCACGCAGACGTCCACCACGTTGGAGCCGGGGTCGAAATCGTAGCCCCATACGCTCGCAAGCAGCTGCCCCTTCGGCACCGACTGCCCGACGTGCTCGGCCAGCTCCCGCAGCAGCAGGAACTCCAGCCTGGTCAGCGGCACCGCTCCGGATCCGATGTCGGCGACCAGGCGGCCCACGTCCAGGGTCAGGCTGCCGGCCCGGAAGATCTCCGCGGCCCGGTCGTGCCCGTTCTCCGCGGTCCCGCCGCGCCCCCGGACCCGGACCCTGACCCGGGCCAGCAGTTCGGCCAGCGAGAACGGCTTGGTCAGGTAATCCTGAGCGCCCCGCTCCAGGCAATCCACCTTGGAGGCGACGTCACCCAGGCAGGACAGGACGAGCACGGCCTGCTCCGGATGCGAGGCCAGCAGCCGCTCGAGGACCACTTGGCCCGTCATCTCCGGCATCACCAGATCCAGGATGATCAGGTCGTAGTGGCTGCCCAGGGCCCGCCGCAGCGCCTCGGCCCCGGTGGCCGCGAAGTCGGTCGCGTAGCCCGCCGCACCCAGGGCGCGCCCGATAAAGGCCCGGATCCCGGGCTCGTCGTCGGCCACCAGAATCCTGGCCGGGATCGCGTCCGCTGGGTGCGCGTAGGTGGCCTGAGCCGCTTCCTGCGAAGTCATCGCCTCTCGCCGCTCGTGGAGATCTGCCGCTCCCCGCCCGCCGCCAGGCTAGCTGGACCAACCAGCTCACGGTAAGCCTGGGACCCGTCGATCCTCTCGTGACGTGCTGCCGATGCTCTCGTCTCGGCTGCCGCCGGTCAAGGGTCACCAACGGTCCGGCCGCATCTGTTACACGTCTGTGTCACAAACGATTGCAACTAGTGCTTCAAAACTTTCGGAACGGCCATCGTGACAGCGGCTGACGTGCGCAGACGATCATCCGTGGGTCAGCTGGGCAGGGTGGGAGGCGCGACGGCCGCGGACAGCGACTTGCTGGCCGCGTCGATCATGGCGTCGATGGTGGCGCGCTCGTCGTTCAGCACCTGCTGGTCATGCTGAAGGGCCGTGGTCGCGGCCTTGACCGCCCCCGGCGTGCTGGCCGTCAAGAGCGTGGCGACGTCGATCTGCACTCGCTGGGCGTCCGGGAACCCCCAGGTGACGAGGTCGTTCACGGTCTGCGCCAGCTGGAACGAGGCCAGCGATTCCGGTGGCTGGTACTGCACCAGGTCGTCCATCGGCATGCTGTTGGCCGGCGAGCAGTTCGCCGCACCGGTGCTGGCGATGTTGACCGCGGTCGTCACGTCGTGGCTGGTCCCGGTCTGGATCGCCCGCAGCGCGGTCAGCGACTCGCTGACCCCGCCGGCGCACGACTCGATGTCGGTGTTCATCTCCCGCACCACTCCGCGCAGGTCCGTGACGCGCTGGGAGGTGGACGGATGATGGGGGATCGCCGCGAGGGTCAGCCCGGCCACCAGCACCACCGCGCCGGCGAGCATCCACCGGGGCGTGCGCAGCACCGGCCAGCCCGAGCGTAGCGTCGGGATGCCCCTGGTCGTTCCGGCCGTCATCGGCTCCTCCCGGACGATCCTGACGCAAACGATTGTGTCGCGTACGTACCACCGTTACGCATCTGAGCTTCGGTCATCGTACCTGTTCAGAGGCATAATCCGTATATCTGGAACCCGCTGGGTGACATGACAATTTCGTCATCCGCGACGCTAGGTGTTGCCCTGGGCCGGCGGCCGATCCGATGATCGACCCCAACAGGTACCGGTCTGCGCAGCGTTGTTCGCTGCACGGCGGGACGTGGCCGTGCGTGCTGAGAAGCGAGGTGGTGATCCTGTGTCCGTGATGGCCCGGGCGGCAGCTTTGACCGCGGCCTTCCTTGTCGTGGTGGGCCTGGGGGTATTTACCGCCCTCTACTACATAGGTGCGGCATCCACCCAGCTCACGACCGTTCATTACGCCGCCTCCAACGGCCAGGTCAACGTGGTCCTTCAGGAGGACCCGCAGAACGACAGCGCCACCAAGCCGGACTGGGTGAGCTACTACACCCAGGATCCGGCGAGCAAGCAGTGGGTGCACACCACGTTGTTCTCGATCCCGGCCGGCGTCAAGGTCAACATCACCATCTACGGCTTCGACGGCTGCACACCGCTGCGGAACAACTACTTCAGCCAGGTGCAGGGCACGATGGGCGGCACGGTGACCGTCTCCCAGTTCGACCAGAATGGCAAGGAGTACGTGACCGACGACACGACGTCGGTCATCAACGCCTGGTCGGACTGCAACGTCGGGCACACGTTCGCCATCCCGGCCATGGGCATCTACGTGCCCGTGGCCTCGCCGAACGCCAAGCTCTCGGCGAACAACCTGTGCAGTTCCTCGCCGTGCACCACGAGCGGCAACCCGTACGCCCAGGAGACGTTCAGCTTCATGTCCCCCAGCCAAGGCGGGGTGTTCCGCTGGCAGTGCCTGGTCCCCTGCGGCGGCGGCTACCTCGACGGCAACGGCGGCCCCATGCAGACTCTCGGCTGGATGATGGGCGAAATGGACGTGGTGTCCTGATGGCGACGACCGAAACCCCAGCGGCCCCCGGCGCCCGGTCCGACGCGCGGCACGCCTGGCGCTTGCTCGCGATCTGGTTCGTCCTGGCCCTGGCCGCGGACCTGGTCATCTGGTTCGTCTGGAAGCCGCACCTGCCGCCGGGTGACATGTCCAGCTCGGCCCGGCACCAGCAGTTCGACATCGGGGTGCTGGCCGTGACCGGGGCGCCGGTGTTCATCGGCGTGATCCTCTACTTCATCTATGCGATCGTGGTCTTCCGGGCCAAGCCGGGCGACGACAGCGACGGCGAGCCGATCTACGGCAACATCAAGGTCCAAGCCACCTGGATCATCGGCACCTCGGCGATCGTGCTCTTCCTGGCCGTGTTCGGCACGATCGAGCTGGTCGGCCCGGCCGGGGCGGGCGCGGGGGAGGGCCCGTCGCCCATCTGGACGCTGGCCGGCAAGCAGACGACCAGCTGGTCGCCGGGGACCAACGACGTGCTCGACGTCCAGGTGATCGGCCAGCAGTGGGTCTGGACGTACCGCTATCCGCAGTTCGGCGGGATGGAGAGCTCCGAGCTCTACCTGCCGGTGAACACCCCGGTGGCCTTCCACGTGACCTCGCTGGACGTGATCCACAGCTTCTGGGCCTACCAGCTCGGGGTCAAGGCGGACGCCAACCCGGGCGTGGACAACGTGGCCTACACGACGGCGAAGGCGCTCGGCGGCTTCACCGTCCGCTGCAGCGAGCTGTGCGGCATCTGGCACGGCGCCATGTACAACTACGGCCAGGTCGTCTCCCCGACGGCGTTCCAGTCCTGGGCGAGCGGCGTGCAGGCCAAGGAACAGTCGGACGGAGTGCTCGCCGCCCTGCCCGCGTACGCGCTGACCTACGACCCCACCGTGATTCCCCAGCTCGGCAAGAACATCGTCACGATCGACGGCATCACCGGTGCCGCGGGCTCCTACTACGGCCCTGGCAACCCGGTGACGCCGTGACGCACGTCAACTCCGCCACGACATCGGTAAAGAGGTGACGGGATGGCCATCGAGACCCAGCCGGAGCGAGCCGACCCCACGGGCCGCGGTCCCGAGCCCGCGGGAGCGGCCGTGCGGCCCTGGTGGCTGCGCCCGGGCATCCCGGCCGGCCTGATCGGGGCCGTGATCGGCTACTTCCTCGGTCACTGGCTCGGCAACTTCCTGGGCGGGGACTACGCTCGCAGTTCGCTGGCCGACGCCAACGACGTGGCCATCGTGCTCGGCTACGCCTTCGCCGTGCTCGGCTGGCTGGCCGGCCTGGGGGTGTTCAACGACCTGTTCGGGCTCATGCTCGGCCGGCCGCTGCCCGAGGAGCGCAGGCTGGTCGGCAAGGAGGATCCCGGCCTGGGCAAGTACTTCCGGTACACGCTGGACCACAAGGTCGTGGGCATCCAGTACCTGTACGGCATGATCGCCTACTTCCTGACCGGCGGCCTGTTCGCCATGGCCATCCGGAGCGAGCTGCTCTCGCCGTCGTACCACCTCATCGGCCCCGAGCAGTACCTTGAGGTGGTCGGCGAGCACGGCACGATGATGATGATGATGATGTCCTCGGTCATCCTCGGGCCGTTCGGCCAGTACTTCGGCCCGCTGCTGATCGGGTCCAAGCGGGTCGCGTTCCCCCGGCTCGAGGCGCTCGGCTTCTGGCTGACCCCGGCCTCCTACGTCATCCTGCTGTCCGCCATCTTGTTCGGCGGGTTCCCCACCGGCTGGACCGGGTACGAGCCGCTGGCCACCCAGGCCACCTCGGGCATGGACGCCTACTACTTCGCGTTCGGCCTGATGGGCATCTCGATGATCCTGGCCGGCTTCAACATGATCGTCACGATCATCAACTACCGGGCCCCCGGGATGCGCTGGAGCAGGCTCCCGATGTTCGTCTGGTCCATGTTCACCGTGGCGTTCCTGCAGGTGCTGGCGGTCCCGGTGCTGGTCGGGGCGTGCTATATGGGCCTGAGCGACCGGACCTTCCAGACCGCGTTCTTCACCAACCAGCTCGGCGGCAGCAGCTACCTGTACGAGAACCTGTTCTGGTTCTTCGGCCATCCGGAGGTATACATCCTGGCCCTGCCGGGGTTCGGCGTCATCTCCGAGGTGGTCTCGGTGTTCTGCCGAAAACCGCTGTTCGGCTACAAGATCGCGGCGGCCGGCATGCTCGGCGTCGGCATCTTGTCCTTCTTCGTCTGGCAGCACCACCTGTTCGACAGCGGGATCAACCCGGACATGCGGCCGCTGTTCATGCTCACCACCGAGCTGATCTCGATCCCGACCGGGTTCATCTACCTGGTCGGCATGGGCACCTTCTGGAAAGCCAGGATCCGGTTCTCCATCCCGATGCTGTTCGCCCTGGCCTTCTATTTTAACTTCCTGATCGGCGGCATCAGCGGCGTGTTCCTGTCAGACGTGCCCGCCGACACAACCGAGCACGGCTCGTTCTTCGTCATGGCCCACTTCCACTACACGATCATGGGCGGGCTGATCTTCGCGTTCTTCTCCGGCATCTACTACTGGCTGCCGAAGATGACCGGGATCAAGCTGAACGAGACGCTGGGCAAGATCCACTTCTGGACCATGTTCATCTTCTTCAACAGCACCTTCCTGCCCCTGTTCGCGCTCGGCGTGATGGGCATGCCGCGCCGGGTGTTCGAGTACGCCCGCAACCTGGAGACGCTCAACGACTGGGTCTCGATCTCCTCGTTCTTGCTGGGTGTTTCGATCCTGATCTTCCTGTTCAACTTCGTCATGTCCATGCTGTTCTGGCGGACACCCGAGGTCGGAAACCCGTGGCGGTCGCGCAGCCTGGAGTGGCAGCTGTCGACTCCGCCGCCGCCGGAGAACTTCAAGCGGGTGCCGGTGATCCTGTCCAGTCCCTATGACTACGGGGTCAAGGACGCGCTGCCGGTGGCCGACCTGAACCCGCCGCCCGGCGTGATCGGCT
This sequence comes from Actinomycetota bacterium, assembly GCA_003136255.1. Classification (GTDB taxonomy): domain Bacteria; phylum Actinomycetota; class Actinomycetes; order Streptosporangiales; family Streptosporangiaceae; genus Palsa-504. The sequence continues at coordinate 20,028 of PLDT01000254.1, read as the reverse complement.
CCGCCTACGCGCCGGCCGGCGCAGTGCCAGCCAGTACAGGGGAGGCATAACGATGACGGACCTGACCTCCACACCCTCCGAAGCCGCGGCCGCGGCAGAGGACGAGGGCTTCTACCACGAGTCCGCGCTGAACGCGACCTGGACCGGCTCGCGGCTGGCCATCGGCGGGCTGACGTTCCTGTTCGGCGCGTTCCTGTTCGCCTACTTCTACCTGCGGTCCCTGAACTCCTCGGGCCTGTGGCAGGGGCCCGGCTTCGTCCGCCCGTCGCTGTGGATCGGCACCACGATCATGCTCCTGGCCGAGGTGTCGGCTGGCGTGCACTACTTCGGCCTGCAGCGGATCAAGGCCGGGGGCAAGAGTACCTGGCAGATCACCGGGCTGCTGGCCCTGGGCCTGGGGCTGGCGGCCGTGGCGTTCCAGATTTACCAGCTCGTAGACCTGCCCTTCGCACCGGGCAGCTCGGGCTACGCCAGCGTCTTCACCGGCTTCTACCCGGTCTTCCTCGTGATCCAGCTGGCCGTGCTGCTCTGGCTGGAGATCCTGCTGGCCAGGTCACGGTTCATCCCGGCCCTGTCGTTCGTGGAACAGCCCCCCACATACACTGAGACCCACGCCGTGCAGCGGTTCCAGGCCTCGCTCAGCGCCTTTTCCACCACCTGGAACTACATGGCCCTGATGGCCCTGCTGTTCTGGTTCCTGTTCTACGCTCTGTAGTAACGTCCCGAAGCGAAGAGGGAGAGGGACCTGGAGTGGATTCCAACGTCAGCGCGTGGACCTTCGGCGGATCGATACTGACCTTCGCCTTCCCGATGATCCTGTTCATCGTGGTCGCGGGCGCGCTGTACGTCCTGTACACCAAGCCGGAGTCCGTTCCCGGGCATAGTGCCCCGTGGCTGCAGCGGTCGGTGTCCTACACGGCGGTGCCCGGGAAGGCAGCGGTCGCTCACGACGCCCGGGCCCAGGCCGCCCTCGAGGCGGCGCAGGTCAGGCCCGCCGCGGCCGGAACGGCCGGGATCGTCACGGGCGCAACGGCCGAGCCGGACCCCGCTGCTGAGACCCCAGCGGCCGAGACCCCAGCGCCTGAGACACCGGCCGCCGAGACCCGCGTTGCCGAGACACCGGCCGCCGAGACTCCAGGCCCGGCGACCGAGACCGAGGACGCGGAGTGACCTCTGCTGCCGCACTTCCCCAGCTCGACCAGCGCGGGACCCCGCCTCGTGGCCGCCGTACCGCGGGTACGGTGGCGCGCGCGCTGGTCGCGCTGACCAAGCCGCGGATCATCGAACTGCTCCTGGTCACCACGGTCCCGGCCATGCTGCTGGCCCAGCGCGGGCTGCCCTCGCTCAAGCTCGTCCTGGTCACGCTGATCGGCGGCACTCTCGCCGCGGGCAGTGCGAACACGATCAACTGCTACATCGACCGGGACATCGACGCGCTGATGAAGCGCACCTCGCGCCGCCCCCTGGTCGTGAACGGCAAGGGCACCATCAAGCCCTGGGAGGCCCTGGCCTGGGGCATCCTCCTGGGGGCGGGCGCCACCCTCCTGCTCGGCCTGATGGCCAACTGGCTGGCGGCCTCGCTGGCCGACACGGCCATCTTGTTCTACATCTTCGTGTACACGCTGCTGCTCAAGCGGCGCAGCCCGGCCAACATCGTGATCGGCGGCGCCGCGGGCTGCTTCCCGGTGCTGGTCGGCTGGGCCGCGGTCACCGGNNGTGGTGGCGTCGCCCGCCGCGGTCGCCCGCAAGATCTTGTGGTACTCCTACGCCATGGTCGCGGCCACCTTGGCCCTGGTCCCGTTCGCCGGCTGGATCTACGGCGCCGCGGCCGCCGCGCTGGGAGCCTGGTTCCTGGTCGAGGCGCACGGGCTGGACACCCGCATCCGGGCCGTTCAGGCCGCGGAAAGCGCAACCCCAAGCGGCGCCGAAGCCCCCGCCTCGCCGGCCCCGATGCGGCTGTTCCACCTGTCCATCGCGTACCTGACCCTGCTGTTCGCCGCGGTCGCGGCCACCGCCCTGCTCCCGTGGGGCCACTGGTAGGGCCCCGGTCTGATCCAGGAGTAATGGGTCTCACCTACGTCGTTGCCGACGGCATGGTAGAGCGGAAGATGCGCGCTACGCTAGCGGGTGAGGTGTTATGGCTAGAGTTCCGAAGCTGTCCCGGCGGATCAGGTGGGCGATCCCGGTCGGCGCGCTCGTCGTCACCAGCGCGGTGATGGCCGGGTCGCTGATCTCCGTCGCCCAGGCCTCGCCCGGGCTGCCGTCCAGGACCCCGGCCCAGCTGCTGGCCCAGGTCGCGGACTCGGTCACCCCGCCGCTGACCGGGACCGTGGTGGAGACCACCTCGCTCGGCCTGCCGAGCCTGCCCGGCACGGCGAACCCGACCTCGATCGCCTCGCTGCTCACCGGGTCGCACACGGTCCGGGTCTGGTACTCCGGCCCGCGGCACTTCCGGCTGGCCGTGCCCGAGCCGCTGAGCGAGACCGACGTGATCGCGGACGGCAACACGGCCTGGCAGTGGGAGAGCACGGCGAACGCGGTCACCGAGTACTCGCTGCCCGCTGAGGCCAAGGCCCCGCAGGCCGCGCCCACCACCGCCCCGCTCACCCCGCAGCAGGCGGCCCAGCAGGTGCTGGCCGCGGTGGGCCCGACCACCACGGTGAGCGTGGACAGCAACGTCACGGTGGCCGGCCAGCCCGCCTACGAGCTGGTCCTGGCACCCAAGGACTCCCGGTCGCTGGTCGGGCAGGTCCAGATCGCCATCGACGGCAAGAACGGCGTGCCGCTGCGCCTGCAGGTCTACACCCGCGGCGCGAGCAGCCCCGCGTTCGGTGTGGGCTACACCTCCATCCAGTTCGTCACCCCGGCACCCGCCGACCTGACCTTCACCCCGCCGCCCGGGGCCACGGTCACCCGCGTGAACCTGAGCGCGCCGTCCGGCTCGGACCGGATGCAGGGCGACGTCAGCACCATCGGATCGGGCTGGCTGACCGTGCTCGACCTGCCCTCGGCCGGGCTGACCGCCCCGAGCGGCAGCGGGCCGGCCCCGGGCAGCGGCGGCTCCAGTGACAGCGCAGCGGTGCTGAACGCTCTGCTGCTCTCGGCCACGCCGGTCAGCGGCGCCTGGGGCAGCGGTCGGCTGCTGCGGACCAGCCTGGTCTCGGTGCTGATCACCGCCGGCGGCCGCACGTTCGTCGGAGCGGTGCAGCCCAGCGTGCTGTACGCCGCGGCCGGCCAGGCCCCGGCCGGCTCCTCGTCGACGCAGGCACCTTGACCGCGATCTCTTCCACCGGGCTGACCAAGCGCTTCCGCGGCGGCCAGCTGGCCGTCGACCACATCGACCTCGCGGTTCCCGACGGCGCGGTGTACGGCTTCCTCGGCCCGAACGGGTCCGGCAAGACCACCACGATCAGGCTGCTGCTCGGCCTGGCCTTCCCGACCAGCGGCCAGGCCGAGCTGCTTGGCGTGCCGGTGCCGGGCGGCGTCAACCGGGTGCTGCACCGGGTCGGCTCGCTGGTCGAAGGGCCGGCCTTCTACCCGTTCCTGTCCGGCCGGGACAACCTGGCCCGGTACGACGCCGCGGACCGGACCGCCGACCCGCGCACCATGCCGGACCGGATCGGCCAGGCGCTGGAGCGGGTGGGCCTGCTGAGCGCGGCTCGCAAGCGGTACCGGCACTACTCGCTCGGCATGAAGCAGCGTCTGGCCATCGCGGCCAGCCTGCTGCGGCCCCGGGACCTCATCATCTTGGACGAGCCGACCAACGGGCTCGACCCGCAGGGGACCCGGGAGGTGCGCGCGCTGGTCCGCCAGATCGCCGCCGACGGCACCACGGTGTTCGTCTCCTCCCACCTGCTGGCCGAGGTCGAGCAGGTCTGCACGCACGTCGGGGTGATGCGCACCGGCCGGCTGGTGTTCCAGGGCCCGCTGGCCGAGCTGCGCCGGACCGGCGCCGCCCGGGTCGTCGTGCAGACCGCCGACGCCGACGGCGCGGTCAAGGTGTTCGCCACCTTGGGCCTCACCGACACCCAGGCCGGCCCGGACGAGGCCTCGGCCCTGCTGGGCGGCGCCGAGCCGGAACGCGTCTGCGCCGAGCTCGTGCACGCCGGGATCGGCGTCCGCGGCTTCTGGGTCGCCGCGCCCAGCCTCGAGGACCTGTTCGTCGGGCTCACCGGGGAGGGTTTCGATGTCGACGGCTGACGCCCCCGCGCTGTCCGGCTCGCTTCCGGCCGCGCCCGTCGCTGCCCGTAACCCGGCTCGGGCCTGGCTGCGGCTGTTCGGCGCCGAGCTCCGGCTGGTCTTCGGGCGCCGGCGCAACCTGCTGCTGCTCGGCGTGACCGTAGTGTTCCCGGTGGTCATCGGGATCGCGTTGCGGGTGGCGGCGCCGCATCCGCAGGGCGGCAACGGCCCGGGGGTGGCGTTCTTCAACCAGCTGGCCGGCAACGGCGTGTTCCTGACCTTCATCGCGCTGTCGACCCTGCTCATCCTGGTTCTGCCGGTGGTGGTGGCGGTGGTGGCCGGGGACTCGGTGGCCGGCGAGGCCGGCTACGGAACGCTGCGCTACCTGCTCGCGGTCCCGGCCGGGCGGACCCGGCTGCTCGCGGTCAAGTTCGCCGCGATCATGGTGTTCGGGCTGGCCGCCACGGTCATCGTGGCCGCAGTCTCGCTCGCGGCCGGCGCCGCGCTGTTCCCGGTCGGGCCGGTGACGCTGCTCTCCGGCACCACCGTGCCGCTGGCCGACGGGCTGCTCCGGGTGCTGTTCGTCACGTTGTACGTGGCCGCGGGGATGGCCGCGCTAGGCGCGATCGGGCTGGCCATCTCGACCCTGACCGAGCACGCCATCGGCGCGATCGCCGCCATCGCGATCCTGGTCGTGACCAGCGAGGTGGCTGACCAGGTGCCGCAGCTCGCGGCCATTGGGCCCTACCTGCCCACACACTGGTGGCTGTCCTTCGACTCCATCCTGCGCACCCCGGTCGACACGTCCACCCTGCTCAAGGGGCTGCTGTCGTTCGGCGTCTACGCGGTCCTGTTCGGGTCCTTCGCCTGGGCCCGCTTCACCTCGGCCGACGTCACCAGCTGAGCCCGTCCGCGGGTCGCTCCCTGACATGTGCGTCTGGTGCGTTATTGCGACTTGGTCGCAATAACTTCTACACTGCAGCGGTGACCAATTCCTGGGAGGTCGTCCCCGCCGCTGACCAGCGTGCCCGCCTGATCAGGAGCCGCCTGACCAGGATCCGCCAGGGGCTGACCCCGGCCGAATGGGCCCGCTTCGGCGGCATGGTCGCGACGGTGGTGACGCTCAACGTGGCCGGCTGGGTGATGCTAACCGCCGCCCTGGGCGGGCACTACCACATCGGCAAGACGACGGTGTTCGGCGTGGGCACCGGGGCCTTGGCCTACACCCTGGGCATGCGGCATGCGTTCGACGCCGATCACATCGCGGCGATCGACAACACCACCCGCAAGCTGGTCGGGGAGGGCAAGCGCCCGCTCTCGGTGGGGTTCTTCTTCTCCCTGGGCCACTCCAGCGTGGTGTTCCTGCTCGCGATCCTGCTGAACTTCGGCATCCGGGACCTGGACCGCCAGGTCAGCAACGACGGCTCCGGGCTGCACAGCATCACCAGCATCGTCGGGACCTGCGTGTCGGGGTTTTTCCTGTTCCTGATCGCCGCGTTCAACATCGTCATCCTGGCCGGGATCCTCAAGGTGTTCCGGGAGATGCGGACCGGCGCGTATAACGACCAGGAGCTCGAGGAGCAGCTGAACAAGCGCGGCCTGATGAACCGGTTCCTGGGCCCGCTGGCCCGCCGGGTCGACACGCCGTGGAAGATGTACCCGATCGGGTTCCTGTTCGGCCTGGGCTTCGACACCGCCACCGAGGTCGCGCTGCTGGTCCTGGCGGGCACGGCGGTGGCCGGCGGCCTGCCGTTCTACGCCATCTTGTCGCTGCCGATCCTGTTCGCGGCCGGGATGAGCCTGTTCGACACCGCCGACGGCTGCTTCATGAACTTCGCCTACGACTGGGCCTTCTCCCGGCCCGTCCGCAAGGTGTACTACAACCTGACCATCACCGGTCTCTCGGTTTTCGTGGCCGTGTTCATCGGCGCGGTCGAGCTACTGGGCCTGCTCGCCCAGGACCGCAACCTCAACGGCTCGTTCTGGGGCTTCCTGGAAACCTTCAACATCAACACCGCGGGGTTCTTCGTCGTCGGGGTGTTCGTGGTGACCTGGATCGTCGCCCTGGCCGTCTGGCACTTCGGCCGCATCGAGCAGAAGTGGGAAACCGGCCGCCCCCTGGCCGCCGACACCCCCGAATAACCTAGCCCGGTCCCCGGGCGGCGGCCATCCCGCCTCCTTAGCGCGAGAAACCGCAGCGCGAGAAATCGCGGACTTATCGGATGCCACGGGGACGATGGCGATCGTAATGCGGCGAGCCCGGCATAAGGAGCATTCACCCGCGCATTCCGCCGCGCCGGGCGAATCCTTTTCCCGGAACTCGGTGACGTCGCGGGCCGGTGGCCGGGGTTCGGTTTGGGCAGGTCGCCGACCTCGATCCGCCGGATCCGAGGAGGCGCTTTCCGCCATGCGCCATAAGGCTTCCGAGACATTCGACTCCAATCGGTAGCATCTCTAGTACTCTTGGCGAGCGAAGTAATAGGGCTCGGCGAAAGCGGGTAAGGACCGGGCTGGGGAAGCTATTACTTTACGGGGAAGGCACTGGCTAGTTCCCGGCTGACAGGTGGCGTTTCGGGACAAGCCGACAATTACAGAATATGGGGGCATTTGCGTGGAATCGTCATACTCGGCGCGTCAATGGGATCTCCCTCAGATAAGCAGCCATCTGCTGGCGGAACAGCCGGCTGGCGGTGCCGTACCCCGCCGGCGCCCGCTCGACATCTTGATTGTGACGTCTGAGGCTCCGCCCATCGTCTCCGGGATCTCCACCTGCATTGACCGGCTGGCCACCGGGCTTATGGCCCGCGACCACCGGGTCAGGGTGCTTTCTTGCGCCCAGATCCGCCGGCTCGCGTTTGGCGAGTGGCGGCTGTCCTCCTTCGTCGCCCACTGGCCGCGGATAGTTCGCCAGTTGCGGCATTTCGACGTGGTGAACTTGCACGGGCCGGTACCGACCATGAGCGATGTCTTCCTCTGGCTGTCCGACTGGCTGCCGCCGTACGTCCGTCCGGCCATCGTTTACACCCATCACTCCCCGATCGACATCCAGGGCGCGTCCCGGATGTCGACGTACTACAACACGCTCCACCGGGCCCTGGCCCTGCGGGCCGACCGGATCGTGGCCAGCAGCCCGCACTACGCCCGCCAGCATCGCAGCCGGTACGGCCCCATGGTTCGCTCCATTCCGTGGGGGGCGGACCCGCGGGTGTCACCGCCCGCTCGGGCCCGGCGAGCCGCGGGCGAGCTGAACGTCCTGTTCGTCGGGCAGATGCGCCCGTACAAGGGGGTGGAGACGCTGCTGGCCGCCGCGGCCGGTCAGCCCTGGCTGAAGCTCACCTTGGTGGGAGAGGGGGCCGGGCTCGCCAGCTACCAGCGCATCGCGGACCGCCTGGCCGTCACCAACGCCCGGTTCACCGGACGGTTGTCCGACGCGGAGCTACAGCACCAGTACGCGATCAACGACGTGGTGGTGCTGCCCTCGGTCACCCAGGCCGAAGCCTTCGGCCTGGTGCTGATCGAGGGCATGGCGGCCGGATGCGTCCCGGTGGCGTCCGACCTGCCGGGGGTCAGGGATGTGGCCGGCCCGACCGGCCTGGTCGTGCCGGCCGGAGACCCGCAGGCCCTGCGGGCCGCCTTGCGCGGACTGGCCCAGGACACCGGACGAATGGAACGCCTTCAGGTGGCGTCCAGGCTCGCCGCGCAGGCTCTCACCTGGGACCGCTGCGTCGCCTCCTACGAAGGGGTCCTCACCGAGGCCGTACGCAGCCGCTACGCCAGACTGCACGGGCTCACGATCTTGCCTGAGCTGGACGAGCCCGAACCGTGGTGGGCGATCCCGGCGCCGGGCGCCGATCCGTGGAATGACGGCTTGCTGCCGGCTCGTCAACCACTACCCGTACCGGAGGTGTCGGCCAGCATCGCCGAGCTTGGCCGTTGAGCCTCCTGGCCCCGCGCCGGGCCCGGCCGAGCCGCGTCGACGCCGAATTCTCGGCGGCGGCGGGCGGTGTGATTCTGGTCGGGCGCTTCGCCGCCGGGGCCGTGCTCAACTATGCCTTCGGGCTCGGGCTCGCCTGGCTCCTGGTACCCGCGCGGTTCGGCGTGGTCAGCGCGATTCAGAACGTGCTGTTGCTCGCCGCGGGACTGCTCACCGCCGGGCTGCCGTGGGCGCTGGCCATTCGCGTCGCGGAGACCCACGGGGACCATCAGGCGGCGAAGCCCGAGTTCCGGACGGCCCTGGTCGCCAACCTCGGCCTCGGGGTCGTGCTGGGCACGGCGTTCATGGCCGCGCAGCTGTCGGGCCCGCGGCTGGTGCCCACCGGCTCCGTGGTCCTGGACCTGCTGGTGGCCGCGGAGATGCCCCTGCTGGCCGTGAACGCCATCCTGGCCGGAGTGGCCCAGGGCAGCCGGAGGTTCGCCGGGCTGGGCACGATGCAGGCCGGAGAGATCCTGCTGAAATGCGCGGCCGCCGCGGTGCTGGTGGCCGGGCTGCATACCGGTCCGGCCGGCGTCGCGCTCAGCTTCTTCCTCGGCACCGCGGGGTCGGTACTGATCGGCGTGCGGGCCTGCCGGGGACTTCTCCCCGGTCGCGGCCCGCTGGCGGGGCCTGGTTTCCTGGTCGACTCGGGCTCGATCTGGTTCGCGTCCGCCTCGGTGACCTTCCTCATCACCGCGGACCTGCTGGGCCTGGAGCTAGCCGGCCGGGCCGCGGGCGTGACGGTCGCGGTGCTCGGGAGCTACCAGGCCTGTAGTCTGCTGGCCCGGGCCAGCTTTTACGTCAGCGATGCGCTGGCCGACGCGGTTTTCCCCTTCATCGCCCACAGCGCGTCCCTCCGGGACAAGCACCGCTGGTTCGTGGCGGCCGCCCGGTGGGTGCCGCTGCTGATCATCCCGGTTCAGGCCGCCCTGTTCGCCGCGCCCGGACCGGTGCTGCGGTTGTTCCTGCCGCACCAGTATTCCTCTTCCCTCGCTGAGGCGCTGCTCCGGGTGCTGGCCGCGGGAACGCTCGGCGCGCTCGTGACCGACATGCTCATGAAGAGCCTGTTCGCCGCCGGCCTGGGCCGTCAGGCCGCGCGGCAGATGCCCATCGCGGTCGCGGCGGAAGTGACCGGCCTGCTGATCCTCGTGCCCCACTTCGGCGCGCTGGGGGCGGCCTACGCGTACCTGCTGGCGAGCTATGTGAGCGTCCTCCTGCTGGCGCCGCTGTACCTGAAGGCACTTAACGTCCGCCTTCCCTCGGTTCGCCAGCTGGCCCGCTACCCCATCGAGTTCGTCCCCACCGCGGTCTTGTTCGCCGTGGCCGGACGCGCTCCGACCCTGGCCGCCTGGGGCCTGCTCGCGACGGGCACGTTGCTTTTCGTCAGGCCCGCCCGCCGCATGCGGCTGATCACGGACGAGGACATCGGCTTCCTGGAGAGCCTGCGCGGCCGGTGGAGCGCTCGGGCCCGGCCGCCGACCCGCCCCCGCTCCGGGAAACGGAAACTGCCGGCCGGGTGGCGCGCCGACGTCTGCCTGGCCGTGTTCTGCGCCTGCGTCGCGGCGGCCGCCATGCTGTACAACATTTCCACCAGCCCGGACGTGACCTACGACGAGGCCGTCTACACCTTCGCGGCCCAGCAGGTCGCCCAGGGCTGGCACCTGACGCTGGATAACCAGCCGCTGTTCGTTCACCCGCCGCTGATGTTCCTGGTCCAGGCGACCTGGCTGCGCTTCACCAGGCACGCCTCAGGTGCGCTCGTTCCGGCCATCCGTGCCGCACGCCTGCTGGCCGCCTCGGTCGGCGCCGTGGACGTCCTGCTGATCGCGGCCCTGGCTTACCGGCTGACGGGCAGCGCCACTCCCGCCAAGCGCAGGGTGCTGACCGGTGTGATCGCCGTGGTCGCCGCCCTGGACCCCGTCCTTACCCGTTATGACCGCCAGGACGTGATCGAGCCGTTCGCGCTGTGCATCAGCCTGCTGACGCTGCACGCGGCCTGGCACCTGCGTACTCGCGGGTCGCTGGCGTACGTGTCTGTCACCGGTGTCCTCGGCGGCCTGGCCCTGCTGACCAACGAGATCACGTTCTGCCTGATCGCGGTGCCGCCGCTGTTCGCGTTGCTCGAGCGGGATGGCCAGCTGATCCGGCGCTCGCTGGCCGCATTCGGGATCGCGATTTCCTTCTACCTGTTGTTTCTGCTCTGGGCGCTGGAACTCGGCCTGGCCGGCGTCTTCGTGAGCATTCAGACCACGACGCTGCAGCGGTTCATCGGCCTGGTGCAGACCAGCGGCCTCAACGTCCCCGGGGTATCGCTGACGGCTGCCCTCGGCCGATCGGTCGGCCAGTACGCCAGCAGCTACATCGTGCTGGTCGGCGGGTTCGCCGCGTTCGTATGGTGCCGGCGCCGGCGGAACACCGCGAGCGGGAACTTCCTGGCGGCCTGGCTCATGGCGAGCTATGCCGCCGGCGGCTACATCGTGGCCCTCGGGACCCTGAACGAGCAATTCTTCGTCTACCTGATCCCGGCCAGCATCGTCGGGACCGTGCTGTTCGCGGATGCGGTGCTGGCCGGCTGGATCCGTCGCCGTCGCATCTGGACCGGCGGCGTCGTCGGCCCGGTCCGGACCTCCTGGCTGCCGCTGTCGATCGTTGCGGTCGGCTGCGCGGGCCTGGTGGGCCTGTCCGCCGCCGACTGGATGGCCAACTACAGCGGCCCCAGTGACGGCGTCGTGCTGGCCGACCAGTTCATCGCGAAAACGCTTCCCGCCTGTGACGTCGTCAACGTCAGCGGCGACCCCCTGAAGTACTCCTACACGCTGGCCGGCCGGCCGTTCGCGTATTTCTCGGTCGGACCCGCCGCGCTCGCGGACGGGGTGCACTACTTCCTGCTGTCGCCCGAGGACGCCGCCGAGCGTGACGGCGACATGAGCCCGGAGCTGGCCAGCTGGATCAGGGACCACGGCCAGCGGCTGGCCATCTTCCCCAGCCAGGTCTACCAGACGGTGCAGCTCTGGCACGTGTCCTCCAGTCCCTTTGACCCGGTCGCGGACGTGACCGACATCGCCGACGGCATCTACGTCAACACGGTCGGTTCGGACTGCGGCGGGTACACCGTGACGGACGGGCCCCGGGGCCAGTTTTACGTCGCCTACCAGGCCCGCGGCGGCAAGCAGCTGCTTGGTGATCCGCTCAGCCGGCCCGTCGTGGAGGGCCGGGCCCGGGTTGAGCAGTTTTTCGCTGCCATGGTGCTCGCGACCTCGGGCGGCCGGGCCGTTCACGCGCTGCCCGTCGTGGCCATGTTCGCGAAGGACGCCCCCGGTGCGTACCGCCGCGCCCTGCTGCCCCCGGTCCGCTCCCGCGCCACGACCGCCGAGCGGCGCGGCTGGCTGACGAATCCGTCCATCACGCGCGCCTACCTGGACGGCGAGCCGATGACCGCGAGCAGTTACGCGGCCGCCGTCCGGCGTTACGGCGAACCGCTCGGACCGCCCGCCGCGCGATCCGGAGCCGGAGTCCAGCAGGCTTTCGCCGACGTGGTGCTCGACGTGCCGGCGCAGGGGGGGAGCGTGCACGCGGTGCCGGTCACTCCCGCCGCCCTCGCGGCGCGGGTGCTGAGCGTGCCCGCCCGGGACCGCGTCCTGCAGCGGGGGCCGACCCTGCCCAACCCGTATGTCCCGGGGCCCCCGGAACCCACCACGGCGAAGCCGTTCGCGCTGACCCTGAGCGCGGCCCTGCTCCTTTACGGCGGAATTGTCGATCGGCTGGCCTATCGGCGCCGCGGCGGGCCGCGGACCCCGGCCAGACCGCCTCGGCGGGACGGAGGGACGTCATGACCAGTCGCGCGGCGCAGGCCACGGGCGGGCAGCGAGAAGGACGCTCGCTGCGCGTCCTGGTGGACGGCCGGGTCATGCAGGACCGTTACCACGGCATCGGCCGGTACACCTACGAGTTGCTGCGTGAGCTGAGCCGGCACGCGGTCGACCTGGTCATCTTGTACAGCCCGGACTCCGGCCGGCTCGACGTGAGCGAGCTGCTATCCCGCCGCACCGTCCGGGCGGTCCCCTGCCGGGTTCCGGTGGCGTCCCTGCGTTCCCAGTGGGTGCTCTCACGAGCCGTGCTGAGCACGCGGCCCGATGTGGTGTTCATCCCTTATCACCTCAGCGCCCCGGTGCTGGCCGGGCGGGTCCCCGTCGTCTCGGTGATCCATGACTGCGTGTTCGAACGGGACGCCGCGGCCAACGGCCCGTCGGCGTTCTCGGTGGCGTACCGCACCGCGACCCGGCTGGCCATCTGGTCTGCCGCCGCGCTAGCGACCCCGTCCCAGGCGTCCCGGCGCGACATCCGCCGCTTCTACGGCGCCGAACTCCCGGACGAGGCGGTCCTCCCGCACGGTGTGGGCCCTCAGTTCTTCTCGGTGCGAGACCGGCTCCGGCCCTCCGGACTCGCCCTTCCCGATCGCTACATCCTTCACGTGGGAGCGCAGCGTCCGCACAAGAACCAGCGCGTCCTCGTGGAAGCCATGTCGGTCCTGCGGGTCGGCCACCCGGATCTCGGGCTCGTTCTGGTGGGCCAGCCCGACCCCCGGATTCCCGATGAGATCGGAAAGCTCGTAACGGCACTGGAGGTGGGGGATCTCGTGTACCGCTATACCGGCGTCCAGGACGGAGCGCTCCTTGACCTGTATGGCAATGCGGCCGTGTTCGCCTATCCCTCGCTGGTCGAGGGGTTCGGGATGCCCGTCCTGGAGGCCATGGCGGCCGGGCTTCCGGTGGTGGCCAGCGACGCCGAGGCGATCCGGGAGGTCGCCGGAGACGGAGCCATCATCGCGCCCGCCCAGGCGACCGCGGCGTGGGTGCGGGCCCTGGACCAGGTGCTGACCTACCCCCGGTTGAGACGGGAACTACGCGAACGCGCGCAAGCCGTAGCCGCCGGGCGTACCTGGGCCCGCTCAGCCGAGCGCACCCTGGCCATGCTGGCGCGCGCGGCAGCGCGGGACGGGCAGGCAGCGCGGGACGGGCAGGCGGCGANNTGGCCAGCCTGGATGCGCCCGGCGCTCGGCTCGGGCGGCCACCTTCCCCGCCGGGTCCGTACCCGGCGCAGCCTGATCCTGGTCGCGCTGATCCTCCTGCTCGGCACGGCGAAGCTCGCGGTCGGCCAGGGGATCATCAAGGTCCAGTCGGACGGCCCCTCCGGGCTGGTGGTGACCCAGGGCCTGCTGATCGGCACCCCTCCGACCGATGAAGACCTGATCGAGCTCGCTGCCGACTACCGGGTCGACGGAGTGGTCAACCTGAGCACGCCCAGCATTGCCGAGCAGGTCACGGCGGCCAGCCTGCACCAGGCCTACCTGTACCTGCCGCTGGCTTCGCACGCGAGCCCGACGTGGCCGGACCTGCGTGAGCTGGCCGCCTTCATGCGGGCCCATACCGCGGGCGGGACCTCGGTATACGTGTACGACAACGCGGGCGGGGGACCGTCGGTGACGACCGCGGCCATGCTGCTGCTGCTGCGCGGGCAGGCCTGGCCCGCGGTGTCCGCGGAGCTGACGNNATGAGGGCGCGAGGGCCGCGCGGGGCGTGACCAAGCCGGAGCCGCGAGCCGGCGCCCCGCTCACCGTGGTCATGGCGACCCGGCGCGGTCCCGCGCATATGGGCGGGGTGGAGCGCGTCGTCGCCGGGCTGCTGACCGAACTCGCGCGAACCCGCCCCAGCTGGCAGGTGCGACCGGTCTACGTATTCCATCCCGGGAGCCGGGTGGAGGGAATCGACGGGCTGTCCGACGTGGTCGCCAGCCTGCGGCTGGGCTGGCTGCTGCGCCGCAGCCCGGCGGATGTCGTCTTCGTGCACTGTCCGGAGTGCCTGTGGGGCATCCGGTTGCTGCGCCGGCGGCGGGGCGCCGCGCCGCTTGTCGCGGTGTGGCACGGGGCCGGCCCGACGCCGTATCTCCTGTTGCGCAGGCCCGGCGACCCGATGGCCAGGGTGCTGGCCTGGATCAGGACGGCCGGGGAGAAGACCGCCCTGGCGGCGGACGGTCACGTGGCCGTGCACCGCGGTGTCGCAGACGCCCTCCGTTCCGTGTACGGCCTGCGCCGCCCCGTTACCGTCATCGAAAACGCCCTGGATCCAGCCATCTCCGAACTTCGGCCCGACCCGGCCCGCGAGCGGGCCGGGCTCACCGCGGTGTGGGTCGGCCAGACCGGCTATCGCAAGGGCCTCGACGTGGCCCTGGCCGCCGTGGCGCAGGCCCGCAGGGACGTGCCCGGG
>PLDT01000254.1:0-5525 GCA_003136255.1 Actinomycetota bacterium | reverse complement strand
TCGCGGGCCACGACCCCGCCCGCTACGCCGCGGCACTGCGGCGCCTGGCCGACCCCGGGAGGCGGGCCGCGATGGCCGAGGCAAACCGGGACGATGTCCGGCGGTTCAGCATCGAGTCGGCCGGGGCGGGCTACGTGGCGCTCGCCGAGTCGTTCGCGGCGAGCGCCACGTAGGCCTCCGGACGCACCGAGCCACAATAACAAGGCGTGTCCATAACCGCACTTATAGTAACCTGAGCGCCAGCTGCGAGTCAGCTGTAAACGTGATCCAGTCATACAGAAAGGGCGAGCGTACATGTCCATCACCCATGACATCCGGGAGGTCACGGACGAGCCATGGCTCGTCCTGGGGGAGGAGATCTTCCGGTCGCGTCTCCTGGTGGGCATCGAGCAGTACGAGTCCGCGTCAGCGGTGCGGGAGGTTCTCGAGGCCAGCGGGTCGGATGTGTTCATCACCACCATCGACCTGGACCGGGACCGGTCGAGCCTGCTCCTCACCGATCTGGTCGACGAGCTGCCGCTGGACGACTTCCGGTGGATCGGCACCACCTCGTTCGCGCGCTCGGCCGCGACCGCCCTCAAGACCGCGCGCATGCTGCGCGACGGCTACGGGATCAACATCATCAAGCTCGACGTGCGGTCTGCCGATAACCGTCCCGACAATCCCGCGACGATCAAGGTCGCCGAGACGTTGCGCGCCGAGGGCATGGAGGTTATCCCCTTCATCGTGCCGGACGTGGAGGACGCCCGGGTCCTGGAGCGTCTGGGCTGCGGCGCGCTGCGGGTCATGGCGGCGCCCGTGGCCTCGGGCCTCGGCATCTTGCGGCCGCGCCAGTTGCGTGAGGTCATTGAGAGCACCAAACTGCCGGTCATCGTCGAGGGCGGTCTGGGCACGGCGCACCACGTGGCCATGGCGATGGAACTGGGCGCGGCGGCCATACTCGTCAACACCGCGCTGGTCCGGGCGGCCCGGCCCGCCCTGCTGGCCGCCTCGATGCGGCATGCGGTATGGGCGGGACTGCTCGCGTACCGCTCCGGCCCCATGGGCCATTAGCTGAAGTCTTCCTCCCAGAATTCGGTGACGCCGCGGGCCGGTGGCCGCGGTGCGGTCTCCTGGGCGCGCAGGTCGACCCGGCGGATCTTGCCGGAGATCGTCTTGGGCAGGTCGGCGAACTCGATCCGGCGGATCCGCTTGTAGGGCGCCACCCGCTCCCGGCAGAACGCCATGATCGACTGGGCCAGATCGGGGGAGGGTTCGTGCCCGGCGGCCAGCAAGATATAGGCCTTGGGAACGGCCAGCCGGACCGGGTCCGGCGACGGTATCACCGCGGCCTCGGCCACCGCCTCGTGTTCGATCAGCACGCTCTCCAGCTCGAACGGCGAGATGCGGTAGTCCGACGCCTTGAACACGTCGTCGGTCCGGCCGACGTAGGTGATGTAGCCATCGGCATCCGACGTGGCCACGTCGCCGGTGTGGTAGTACCCGCCCCGCATCGCCTCGGCATCCAGAACGGGATCGTCCAGGTACCCGGTCATCAGCCCCAGCGGCCGCCGCGAAAGGTCCAGGCAGATCTCCCCGTCGCGGCCCGGCTCGCCGGTCACCGGATCCACCAGCACCACCTCGTACCCCGGCAGCGGGCGCCCCATCGAACCCGCCCGTACCTGCTGCCCGGGCGTGTTGCCGACCTGTGCGGTGGTCTCGGTCTGACCGAAGCCGTCCCGGACGGTGATGCCCCAGGCCTTGCGGACCTGCTCGATCACCTCCGGGTTGAGCGGCTCGCCGGCCGCCACGCACTCGCGCAGCGTGCCGACGTCCGCCGCGGCCAGGTCGGCCTGCAGCAGCATCCGCCACACCGTCGGCGGGGCGCAGAACGTGGTCACCTGACAGCTGCCCAGCGCGGCCAGCAACGAAGGCGCCGAGAACCGCTGGTAGTTCAGGATCAAGATGGTGGCCCCCGCGTTCCACGGGGCGAACACGTTGCTCCAGGCGTGCTTGGCCCAGCCGGGGGAGGACAGGTTCAGGTGCACGTCGCCCGGCTGGATGCCGATCCAGTACATGGTCGACAGGTGCCCGGCCGGGTAGCTGGCCTGGGTGTGCGCGACCAGCTTGGGCTGGGCGGTGGTGCCGGAGGTGAAGTAGAGCAGCAGCGGATCGCCGGCCCGGGTGACGCCCTCAGCGGCGAACGAGGCCGGCCCGGCGAACGCGTCCGAGTACGAATGCCAGCCCTCCGCCGAGCCGTCGACCACCACCCGCGTCCAGCTTCCCGGTACCTCCCCGAACTTCCCTAGCTGGGCCGCCTCGGTGACCACGTGCCTGACCTGACCACGGGCGATCCGGTCGGCCAGGTCGGCCGGCTGCAGCAGCGTCGAGGCCGGGATGATCACCGCGCCCAGCTTCATCGTGGCCAGGATGACCTCCCACAGCGGCGCCACGTTGCCGAGCATCAGCAGCACCCGGTCGCCGCGCCGGACCCCGAGTCCGCGCAGCCAGTTCGCCAGCTGCGCCGACCGGGCGGCCAGCTCGCCGTAACTGCGGCTGATATCGGAATCCTCGCCGACCACCCGCAGCCCGGTCCGGTCCGGATGCTCGGCCGCGATCACGTCGAACCAGTCCAGCGCCCAGTTGAACTCGTCCAGCTCGGGCCAGCTGAAATCGCGCCGTGCGGTGTCGTAGTCGGCCCGCCTGGCCAGCAGCAGGTCCCGCGCCGCCCGGAACGCGTCTGTCGAAGAAGCCATGGCCCTATCGTCGCAGCTTCAAGCGCCGCACCGGAAGATCAAAACCTTTGATGCCGAACGGCCCCGGTGCATGCCCCCGGTCACGCTTCTGGCCGATCCCCCGTAATTCTGACCGGCCCGTAATTCTGACCGGCCCCGTAGTCCTGGCCGATCCCTACAGTTCTCGCCGGGCCCGTAGTTCTGGCCCGCGCTGACCAGCCCGATCTCGTAGGCCAGGACGACCGCCTGCACCCGGTCGCGCAGCTGGAGCTTGGCCAGGATCCGGGCCACGTGGGTCTTCACCGTCGCCTCGCTCAGCGTCAGCTCCGCGGCCAGCTCGGCGTTGCTCAGCCCCCGCGCGATCAGCCCGAGCACCTCGAGCTCGCGCGGCGTCAGCGTGGACAGGTCCGCACTGATCTCCGCCGCCAGCGGCTGGTGCCCGGCGAACCGCTCGACCAGGCGGCGGGTGATGGACGGGGCGAGCAGCGCGTCGCCGGAGCGCACCAGCTGGACCGCGGCGATGAGGTGCTCGGGCGACACGTCCTTGAGCAGGAAGCCGCTGGCCCCGGCGGACAGGGCCGCGTACACGTACTGGTCGAGGTCGAACGTGGTGAGGATGATGATGCGCATGTCCGCGCCGGACCGGGCCGCGAGGATCCGCCTGGTCGCCTCCAGCCCGTCCATCTCGGGCATCCGGATGTCCATCAAGATGACGTCCGGCCGGTGCTTGAGGGCGGCGGCCACCGCCTGGATGCCGTCCGCGGCCACCGCCACCACCGGGATGCCCGCCGAGCTCAGGATCAGCCGGAACCCGCTGCGCACCAGCATCTGGTCATCCGCGATGACCACCCGGGGAGGGGGCGCCTGATCGGCTCCCGCGCTCATGACCACAGTGTGCTCAACCACGGTGCGCTCACGTCCACGCCCCCCTGGAACGCCTGCGGAACAGGCAGCTCCGCGGCAGGCAGTCCGAGCGGGATCCGGGCCACGGCCGGCGGTCCGAGCGGGATCCGGGCCGCGACCGGCGGTTCGAGCGGGATCCGGGCCGCCAGCCGCCACCCGCCGCCGGGGCGCGGTCCGGCGTCCAGCTCGCCGCCGTAGACGGTGATCCGCTCCCGCAACCCGATCAGCCCGCGACCACCCGAGACCGGCTCTGCCTGTCCCCGCGGTCCCGCCCTCGACCCGGCCGCCGCGGGCGCGCTTTCGCCCGGCGAGCCGTCGTCGGACACCGTGACGAGCAGGTCCCGCGGGCGGTAGTCCAGGCGGACGGTGGTCCGGGCCTGTCCCGCGTGTTTCATCACGTTGGTCAGGCCCTCCTGGACGACCCGGAACGCCGCCAGGTCGATCCCGGCCGGCAGGGCCGGCGGGGTCCCGCCCGGCGCCTCGACGGACAGCTCGACCGGCATCCCGGCCCGGCACAGCCGGGCGACCAGGGCCGGGATCTGGGCCACGTCGGGCTGCGGGGTCAGGACCTCGGCGGGACCAGGCTCCACCCCGCCGGACGGCGCCAGCAGCCCCAGCAGGTGCCGGAGCTCGGTCATGGCTGTCCGGCCGCTGGCCTCGACGGCCAGCAGCGCCTCGCGGGCCTCGTCCGGCGAGCTGTCCAGCACCCGCCGGGCCGCGCCGGCCTGCACCACCATGACGCTCACGTTGTGCGTCACCACGTCGTGCATCTCGCTGGCGATGCGGGCCCGTTCCCCTTCGACGGCGAGGCGCGTCTCGGTCTCGTGTTCGGTCTCCGCCAGGCGCAGGCGCTCGGCGGACTCACGGGCCCGGCCGCGCCAGACCCGGATCGCCACCCCGACCGATACCGTCGGCAGCAGGACCAGCAGCGCGGTGAAGCGTTCCGGCACCGGCGGCGTGGTGTCAGGGTAGGCCGCCGTCACGACGAACGCCCCGGCCAGCACGCTGAGCAGGGCCAGCTGGCGGAACCGGCTGTAGGCGACCGCGCTGTAGGCGGCGAAGATCGCGGCCGCGAACGTGATCGACGTGAGGTTCTTGCTGGTGGCGATCACCGCGGCCAGGATCACGCAGAACGCGGTGATCGGGTAGATCCGCCGGAACGCTAGCGGCGCCGTGGTCAGCGCCGCGGCCAGCAGGATGGCCGGCGACGGATACGGCACATGGCCCTGGACAAGCCGGACCGGCAGGGCCCCCGGCCGCACGAACAGGATGTCCGTTCCCCCGGACCTCCGGGCCTGGATGATCACCGCCAGCACGGCGGCGATCGTGGCCACCACGGCGATGGCCGCGTCCGCCCTGCGGGCCGCCCCCGACACGGCCGTCCGCTCCTCGGCCACCCTGAGGAAGCGCGCCACGCGACGCGGCCAGGTCGCACGCCATCCGCTTCGTTTTGCCGCCACCAGCTCATTGTCATCCCGGCGGCCGCGGATACCATCGTTCGTTCGGCCTACATGGCGTACATATTCGGGATGAGGGCACCTTGACCTCAGCCGGATTAGGTACCGGAGATGCCTCCGGCGGCCGACGTGCCCGCGGCCGGCCCGGCCGTACGGTGCCGAGCATGGATACTCTCGTACGGCTCACCGACGTGAGCAAGAGCTATGACAGCGACGGCCTGCCCGCGGTGGCGCACGTCACCATGGAGGTCGAGCGGGGTGAGTCGGTGGCGGTGATGGGGCCGTCCGGCAGCGGGAAGTCGACCCTGCTCAACTTGATCGCCGGGCTGGACCGGCCGACCCACGGCACCATCACGGTGGGCGGCGAGCGCGTGGAGGTGCTCAGCGAGACCGGCCTGGCCCGGTTCCGGCGGCGCCAGGTCGGGATGATCTTCCAGTTCTTCAACTTGCT
>PLDT01000410.1:10905-21542 GCA_003136255.1 Actinomycetota bacterium | reverse complement strand
GCGCTCGGAGGGACTCGAACCCCCAACCTTCTGATCCGTAGTCAGATGCTCTATCCGTTGAGCTACGAGCGCAGTCCCTGCACAATACCGCGTCCAGGACCCAGGGGTGTACCCGGTTCAGACCGTCCGCGCTTTCACATGCGCTTGACACATTCGCTAGCTCAAGAACAGGACACCCCAGGATCGGTGGGGGCGTGGGCGAAGGGTTACTACTTCGCAGTCCGGGCCGCGATGGAGTCGGTCTTGCGCCCATACGACCTTGGGTCCACGCAGTGGTACGTGCTGTACCAGCTGGCCAACGTCGGACCGACCGTGCAGCGTGATCTGGGGCGCAATGCTCCAGGTCGAAAGGGCAACGCTCAGCGGGATCGTGGCGACGCTGGTGCGGAAGGGACTCGTGGACCAGGTGCACGGCTCCGAAGACCAGCGCCAGCGGGTACTTCGGATCACCTGCGCCGGGATGAAGCTCTGGGAAGAACTGCCCGATCCGCTCGCCCTCATTCGGGCGATCGCGTTCGAGGGCTCGGATGCCGCGGAACTGGCAACAGCTGTTCGGGTGCTCCAGGCCGCAACGCAACGACTCAACGATCACATGGCAGCAGGCAACTCTGGGAGGCATCACAAGCGCTGACCGTGCGCCAGCGCCGCAATACGCTAAGGGCTGCGCCGGACAGTTCGGATCGATAATGGGAATCTCAGGTTCCCGCCACGCGCTAGGCGGGGGGGCCGGGGCCGGGATCACGGCGACGTCGGCGGCGTCGACTTCCCGGCCGCGCTCGTCGATGTATCCGACGTGGACCGGGCGGCTGGTGCCTTTGACCCGGCGCAGCATGCTCGGGCCCTCGGTGCGCGGCAGGTGCTCATCGCCCCACTGCTGGAGCGCGCTGAGCACGACATGAAGTTCCCGGCCTGCGGGGGTCAGCCGGTAGCCGGACCGGGACCGCGCGCCGGGCTCCTGGTACGGCTCGCGTTCCATCACCCCGTGGGAGACGAGCGTCGCCAGCCGGTCCGACAGGATGTCCGGGGCCACCCCCAGGCTTTCCCGGAACTCGGCGAACCTGGTCTTGCCCAGGAAAGCATCGCGCAGGATCAGGAAGGTCCACCGCTCACCGAGCACGCCCAGGCTGCGGGCGATCGAACAGCTCGGCTCCGGAACACTGGCCATGGTGCCACCATACCCTGAGTTGTCCTTTCATACCCAGAATGCTAGGTTGGGAAAACCTACTCAGGAGAGGACCGGTTCGATGGACATCAACGGGAAGACCGCACTCGTGACCGGGGCCAACCGCGGCCTCGGCAGGCACCTGGCCGCCCAGCTCCGTGACCGGGGCGCGACCGTCTACGCCGCCGCCCGCCACCCGGCGACGGTCGACCTGCCCGGCGTCACGCCGGTCGCCCTGGACATCACCGATCCCGCCTCGGTCGCCGCCGCGGCCGCCACGACCAGCGGCGTGGCGATCCTCGTCAACAACGCCGGCTCCTCCACCGGGTCCTCGCTGCTCACCGGGGACCCAACTGACATCCGGCTGGAGATGGACACGCACTTCTTCGGCACCCTGGCCGTGATCCGGGCCTTCGCCCCGCAGCTGGCCGAGCAGGAGAACAGCGCGGTCCTGAACATCTTGTCGGCGCTGTCCTGGCTGACCTTCCCCAGTACCGGGGCGTACTGCGCGGCCAAGTCAGCGGAATGGTCATTGACCAACGCCCTGCGCCTGGAACTCGCGCCGCAAGGCACCCGGGTCAGCTCGCTGCACGTCGGGTACATGGACACCGACATGACCAGGAACGTCGACGCCCCCAAATCCGACCCGGCGGTCATCGCGAAACTTGCCATCGACGGCATCGAGGCCGGTGACGCGGAGATCATCGCCGACGAGGTCAGCCAGCGGGTCCAGGCCGGGCTGTCGTTCGGCGTCGCCGGGCTCTACCCGCAAGTCGCCTAGGCCGCCTGAGGTCCGGCGGGCGACCGTTACCGGAGACGCAGTAGTTCCTCGAGGCTCGTGGCTGGGTGCCCGGTCAGGGCGGGGACGTCGTTCGTGACCGCGGCGACCTCGCCTGCGCAGATGGCCGTGTAGGTAGAGATCCACGCGCCGATGAGCCAGTCGGGTGTGTTCTCGCCTGCGCGCGACGCCCGCGCCTCGCTCAGGGTCTCGGCGTAGTAGGTAATGTCGCGGCCGGTGGCCGCGCTCAGGATTCTGGCCACTTCAGCGAGGGTCAGGGACTGCGGACCGGTGAGGTTGTACGTACGCCCGGCGTGGGCCGGGGCATCGAGGAGCACCGCCACCGCCGCATCCGCGATGTCGTCCTGGGCCACCGCCGCGACCCGCCCGTCCCCCGCGGGGCCGCGCAGGACGTTGTCTTGGCCGACGAGCTCGAGCAGGAAATCGGCGTAGAAGTTGTCTCGCAGGAAGGTCCACTGCAGTCCGGCGGCGCCGCGGGCTCTCAGCTGCTGCTCGGTCTGCCAGTGGTCGCGGGCATAGGTAAAGATCGCGTCTTCGGCCGCGCCGTAAAAGGAGGTGTAGACCAGGTGCCGCACGCCGGCGGCTACCGCCGCGTCGATGAATGTGCGGTGTTCTGGTACCCGGGTGGGTGACTCGAAGGCCGAGACCATGAAGAGCGTGTGTACCCCGTCCAGTGCGGCGCGCGCGGCTCCGCCATCGGAGTAGGCGGCCACCGCGGCCGTTGCTCCCGGAAGCCGGGGAACACGAGCGAGGTCGCGGACCAGGAGGCGCTGGGGCACACCGCGGGCAGACAGGCGCTGAGCGACCTTGCTGCCGAGGCGGCCGCTGGCACCACTCACGGCGATCAGCGGGGCGGATGAGGGCGTGGTGGTCATGGTGTTGTCTCCTGGAGCTCAGCCTGGTCAGGTAGCGGACCGCCTCAGTTCCCACAGGTAGGTGCAGCCGTTTCCGTCGGCGGCGGCCAGGAGCGCACCACCAGGAGCGAACGCCACGGAGTTCACGCCCCGGCTGCCCGGGCCGGCAAACGCCCCGGCCAGCCGGCCGCTGGCCGTATCCCACAGATACACCTGGCCGTTCCCGTCCGCAGCGGCCACCAGGCCACCGCCAGGAGCGAACGCCACGCCGTTCACGCCCCGGCTGCCCGGGCCCGCGAAGGCGCCGGCCAGCCGACCGCTGGCCGTATCCCACAGGTAGACCTGGCCGTTCCCGTCGGCGGCGGCCACCAGGTCACCGCCAGGAGCGAACGCCACGCCGTTCACGCCCTGGCTGCCCGGGCCGGCGAAGGCGCCGGCCAGCTGGCGGCTGGCCATATCCCACAGGTAGACCCAGCCGTTGCCGCACGCGGCGGCCAGCACCTGGCCGCCCGGAGCCGACGCCACCGCGTAGACGGTGGTGCTGCCCGGGATGACGAAGGTGCCCGCGGCCTGGCCGCTGACCACATCCCAGAGGCAGACGCGCCCGTCGCCGCTGGCGGCGGCCAGCAGGTCACCGCCTAGGCCGAACGCGACGCCGTTCAGGCCCCCGCTGCGCCGGGAGACGAAGGTGCGGGCCAGCTCACCGCTGATCAGGTCCCACAGGTAGGCCCGGCCGTTGGCGTCGGCGGCGGCCAGCAGTTCGTCGTCGGGAGCGAACGCGACGCCGATGACGCCCCGGCTGCCGGGATGGGCGAAGGTGGCGGCCAACCCGCCCGCCATGTCCCACAGGTAGGTAGACCCGTTGCCGTCGGCCGCGGCCAGCGCCGCACCGCCTAGTCCGAACGCCACCGCGTAGACGGCCCGGCAGCCCGGGACGGCCAGCGTCGCGGCCAACGCGAAGCGGAGCGGGAGCGGACGGGACGGCCCGATCGGGTCTGGATCCCGGGGTTGCAGTTCGTCGGCCACGCTCACCTCTAAAGGCCCCTTCGCGCCAGCGGCTTCCATTCTGGCACCGGCCGCCGCCAGCGCCGACATCCGGAAACCGATTCGTCGCTTTCGGTGACCGAAACGGTGCGCTAATGCGCAATCATGCCCAGGTCTCGGCATATTGTGCTATGCATTCATTACCAATAGGCGTTTTCCGTTGATACCGACCGGTTCGTGTGCTCTGCTGTGGCGCGTGAGCCGCCGATACGTGCGGCCGAAGGGTGGCGAACGTGGGTGAGGACAACCGTACGGCGCCGCCCGGAGGCATGCTGCTAAACATCGACCCGCGACCGAGGCCAGACGGGCCGGAGGAGCTTACCGAGGCCAGGTCAGACGGGCCGCGGGCGACGGCCGGTACCGTGCCATCCGTGGCCACTTCGGTCAGGCGGCCGACGGCTGAGCCTTCGTGGGGCCGGGTGCTGGCCACCACCCTGCGGCTGTGGCTGGCGCGGCAGGTAACCCTGCGGCGCTCGCGGACAGCCGGCGTGGTGGCGGCCGCCGCGGTGGTCACGGTGGCGGCGCTGGCGCTCAGCGGCGTGTTCAGCGGAACGGCGGCCCCGGCCGCTCGGGCGCGTGCGGCCAGCACGCCCTCCCCGGCCCGGGCCAGGGCCCACCCCGCCCCCGTACCGCCCAGCCCCGTGCAGACCGCGGCTGCGGCGTGGATCGCGAGCCAGCTGAGCGGCGACGCGATCATCGGTTGCGATCCGGCCATGTGCACGGCGCTGCAGGCGCAGGGCGTGACCGCGGCCCGGCTGATGCCGCTGCAGCCCGGGTCGCCGGGTCCGCACGGCGCCACCGTGGTGGTGACCGCCGATCCGGCGGCCGCCCAGTACGCGCCCGCGGTGATCGCGAGCTTCGGCTCGGGCGCGGCCCAGATCGACGTCCGGGCGACCGAGCCCGGCGGAGCCGCAGCCTACGCGACGGCGCTGCGGGCCGACCAGGCGGCCCGGATGAGCGCGGGCTCGCAGCTGCTGCGGAACAAGCGGATTCACTTCACCGCGCAGGACGCCGCGCAACTCCGCGCGGGCCAGGTCGACGCCCGCCTGCTGGCCACGCTCGCCGCGCTGTCCTCGCAGTACTCCTTCAGCGTGCCCGCGTTCGGCGATGCCTCCCCGGGCGTGGCGGTGCTGTACCGGGAAGTGACCATCACCGCTGACGGCAAGGACCTCACGGCCGCCCTTGCGCTCCTGAAGGCGCAGGTCCCGCCCTTCCTGCCGGCCCGGGCGGCGATCACGCACCCGGCCGCGCTGAGCATCGAGTACGCCGCGCCCAGCCCGCTGGGACTGCTGACCGCGGTCCTCGATGCGGCCACCCTTCGCTAGGAAGGCCCCGGCGCGGCAGGCGCTATCCGTCCTGGGTGAGGGACAGCGTGTTCCCGTCCGGATCGGCGAACCACGCGACCCGCGCGCCGTTCGGGGTGGTCCAGATGCCGTGCTCGTCCTGGCTCATGCCGTCGTAGCGGAGGAAGCTGACCCCCCGGACGGTGAGCTCCCGGACCGCCGCCGCGATGTCCGCGACCCGCCAGCCGAGCACCGTGTACCCGCCGCGGGCGACCTCGGGCACGGCCGTGACGCGCAGCATCGTGCCGTGCGCGTCGATGACGCAGGCGAAGTCGTCCTGCTCGAGGACGGGCAGGCCCAGCGTCTGCTCGTAGAAGACCCGCGCCCGCCGCAGGTCAGTGGCGGCCACGAAGGCCACCAGGTCACTCGACTCCAGCACAGCGTGTCCTCTTGGTTGTGATGCCCGTATGATCCTAGCGGCGAGCCCGCTGGAATGTTGTAGCGCCGTTACGCGGCGTTTCTCCTGGCTAGAGCGGTATTCGCTCGTTAGCATGACTGCCGGACAGGCCTGATCGAACACCCAATCCGGCGGGAACAGGACACGACCACCACAAATTCGCCCAGACGAGCGCCCGGGCTGGATGGAGTGCGGGCGCTAGCCGTGCTGGCCGTCGTGGGTTTCCACGAGGGCGTGTCGGAACTGTCCGGCGGCTTCCTCGGCGTAGACGTGTTCTTCGTGCTCAGCGGGTTCCTGATCACGGACCTGCTGCTCACCCAGTACGACCGGCTGGGCCGGCTGGACCTGAGGGACTTCTGGTCACGGCGGGCCCGGCGCCTGTTCCCGGCGCTGGCCTTGATGCTGATCGTGGTCACCGCGGCGGCCACCGTCATCGAGCCAGGCCAGGACGCCTCACTCCGGCTGGCCCTGCTGGCCGCGGTCACCTACACCAGCAACTGGTACCAGATCCTGCATCACGTGTCGTACTTCGCCGCGATCGGGCTGTTCAAGGCGCCCCCGCCGCTGGACCATCTGTGGTCGCTGGCCATCGAGGAACAGTTCTACCTGATCTGGCCCGTGATCCTGTGGTTGCTCATTATCAGACTGAACGGCCGGCGTGCCCGCGTCACGGCCACCTTGATCCTGGCCGCGTTGTCGGCGCTGGCCATGGCGCTCCAATACTCACCGGCCGACCCCTCGCTGGTCTACTACGGCACCGACACGCACGCGTCCGCGCTGCTGATCGGCGCCGCGCTGGCCCTGGCCCTCCCGCTGGCCATGGTGGCGTCGCTGCCGGCCGCGCAGGTCAGGCGGCTGGACGCGGCGGGCGTGGTCGGGCTCGTGCTGCTGGCCTGGGCCGCCGGGCACTTCTCCGGCACCGACCGGGCCGTCTACCCGGGCGGCCTCATCATGGCCGCGGTGGGCGCCGCGGGCCTGGTCGCCGCGGCCGCGAGTACCGGCGTCATCGCCGCGATGACCAGCCTGCCGCCGCTGCGCTGGGTGGGTATCCGCTCCTACGGGATCTACTTGTGGCACTGGCCGGTGATCGCGCTGGCCGGGGCGATCACCGGTCCCGGACCTACTTCGGCGTGGCTGTGGCTCATCGAGGCCGGGGTGACGATCGCGCTGGCCTGCGGGTCGTGGCGGTTTGTCGAGGCCCCCATCCTGCGGGACGGTTTCGTGGCCACCTGCGGCCGGTGGCGGCTGCTCATCGACGAGGGCCTGCGGCCGGTGGGCGCGCGCCGGCGGGTCGTGCCGATAGTGGTGGCCGCGGCCGCGCTGATCGCCGCCACGATGGCGGGCTATGGCGTCGCCCGGCCGCCGGGGCCGCCGACCGCGTCTGGGCTGCTGCGGCAGGTGGCCGAGGGCCAGCGGATCAGCGCGGCGTCGCAGGCCTCGGCTCAGGCCACTGCGGCCAGCAGCCCGCCGGCCAGCCTGAGACCGCCCGCCAGCCTGAGACCAGCCGCCGCCGGGCGCTCCGCGTCGCCCGAGGCCAAGTTGCCCCCGCCGGCGTCGGCCTGCCAGACCGCGACCGCGCGGCTGCCGAAGGTGTCCGGCCGGCAGGTCACGGCGATCGGGGACTCGGTCATGGTCGCCTCGGCGGCGGCGCTGAACTCGACCCTGCCCGGCATCTATATCAACGCGGAGGTCGGCCGGGCCATGGTGAACGGGCTGGCGGTGATCCAGAGCCTGGCCGCCCAGCACGGGCTGCGCCGCTACGTCGTGGTCGGACTAGGTACCAACGGGCCGGTCAGCACGGCGCAGATCCGGCAGCTGCGGCACCTGATCGGGCCGAACCGGGACCTCATCTTGGTCAACACCTTCGGGCCGATGCCCTGGGAGGCCTCCGTCAACGCGGTGCTGGACGCCGCCGCCCGGCACACGGCCCACGTGAGCCTGGCCAACTGGCACGCGGCGATCGCCGGCCATACCAGCCTGCTCTGGTCGGACGGTGTCCACCCGCAGCCCTCCGGCGCCAAGGTCTACGCCCGGATCGTCCTGGCCGCCATCGAGGCCCAGCTGCCGCACGCCGCGGCGCCGTTGTGCGACCGGCCGGTCAACGGCCCCCGGTAGCACCTGTACCGCGCTGCCGGGCAAGGCTATGGTGGCCGCTGTGGACCGGTCCGCGGCGGGAAACCTGCACGGCTTCCCGGCTGCGCTGACCAGTTTCGTGGGCCGGGCTCAGGTGGTGGACGACGTCGCCGCTCAGCTGGCCCAGCACCGGCTGGTGACCGTGACCGGGCCGGGCGGCGCCGGCAAGACCCGGCTGGCCGGCCAGGTAGCCCGGCAGGTGGCCGGGCGGTTCGCCGATGGCGTGTGGCTGGCAGAGCTGGCGGCGGTACGGGATCCGGCGCACGTGGCCGCCGCGGTCGGGGCGGCGCTGGGCATCCGCGACCTGCCCCCGGTGGCGGCCGCCGACGCGCTGGCCCAGGCGCTGGCCCGGCGCCAGCTGCTGCTGGTGCTGGACAACTGCGAGCAGGTGATCGGCGCTGCCGCCGAGCTGTGCGGCCGGCTCCTGCTCGGCGCCGATGACGTACGGATGCTGGCCACGAGCCGGGAGGCGCTGCGGATCGCCGGGGAGGTGCGGTACCGGCTGGGCCCGCTGGCCCTGCCCGATCCCGGCGACCTGGCCGCGGTCGCGGAATGCGAGGCGGTGACGCTGTTCGCCGACCGGGCCCGGCAGGTCGAGCCGGGGTTCGAGCTCGACGAGAAGACGGCCGCCGCGGTAGCGCGGCTGGTGGCCCGGCTGGACGGGATGCCGCTGGCCATCGAGCTGGCCGCGGCGCGGGTCGACGCACTGGGCGTGACGCAGCTGCTGGACCGGATCGACGACCGGTTCGGGCTGCTGACCGACGGTGACCGCCTAGCCGAGGAGCGGCAGCGGTCGCTGGCCGCCACCGTTCGGTGGAGCTACCAGCTGCTGGCCGAGGCCGAGCGGCGGGTGTTCCGCGCGGTATCGGTGTTCCCGGGACCGTTCACCCTGGAAGGAGCCGAGGCGGTAGCGGGCGGCGAGGCCGGGCGGGCCGTGCTCAGGCTGGTGGACTGCTCGCTGCTGCTGCCGCCGCGGACCGGGCCGGACGGCCGGGCCCGCTACGTGATGCTGGAGACGCTGCGCGCCTACGGGGCCGTTCTGCTAGGCGAGGCCGGTGAGGACCGCGAAGTCTTGGCCGCCCTTGCCGCGTACGCCGGCGAGATGGCCGGGCAGGCCCTGGCTGAGGTGTACACGCGTACGCGCGAGCTGGACGGCCTAAGGCACCTGGACGCCGAGGACGTTACCCTGCGCCACGTGCTGGACTGGGCTCTGGAGCACGATCCGGGCACGGCGGTACGGCTCGCGTTGACCCTCGGGCCCTGGTGGGGGCTCCGGGGACGGCTGGCCAGCCAGGCACCGCTGCTGGTCACGGTGGCCGAGCTAGCCGACGTCGGCAGCGACGAGTGGTCCACGGCGCACATGTTCCTCGGCCAGGTGGCCGCGCAGATCGAGGATCCGCCCGCGGCGCTGGACCACTTCACCGCGGCCCGGGACGCCCTTGAGGACGCCTCGCACCCGGAAGATGCGGCCGGGCCCTGGTTGCTGTCGATGTGCCTGGGCGGCCGGTCGTCGTCGCTGCTCCGGGTCGGCCGGATCGCCGAGGCCATCGAAGATGGCCGCCGGGCGCTGGACCTGGCCCGCCGGGTCGGCGTCGCGAGCCTGGAGGCGGTAGCCCTGGCCCACCTCAGCGTGGCCATCTGGCATGACGGCGACCGGGATGGCGCGCTCCGGCTCGCGCGCCAGGCGCTGGCGAGCGCGGAGGAGTTCGCGGGGTCACTACAGCGCGGCCTGAGCCAGATCGTGACCGCAGTCCTGACCGAGGCCGGCGACCTGGCCGCCGCCGAGCAGGCCTGCGCCGCCGCGCTGACCTCGTGCCGGGACGTGGGCGACCTGACCAACCTGTGCGGCGTGCTGTGGAACCGGACGATCCTGGACTTGCGGACCGGCCGCATCGAGGACGCGCCGGCTCACCTGCGCGAGCTGTTCCAGATCGCCACGCAGACCGGGCTGCGGCCGCTGCTGCCGTCCGGTCTGGATTGCTGCGGCCACCTGTGCGCAGCCACCGGGCGCCCAGCCGAGGCGCTCACGGTGTGGGCGGCGATGTCCGCCCTGGCCAGCCCGTGGCCCATACACGGGGGCCTGAATCCGGACCACCGTGAGGAGCTGCGGCGGCAGGCCCGGGAGCAGATCGGCCCGGCTCGGGCCCGGGCCGCCGAGGAGCGCGGCGCAGCCATGAGCCTGGCCACGGCCACCGAGTACGCGGTCTTGCTCGCCGCCGAGCCAGTACGGCCATCCGGGGACGTCGCCTTGCCGCCGGGCAACGGCGCCTCGCACCTCGGGGACGACGCCTCGGCGGCCGGGTATGACGCCTCACGGCCTGGGCTGATAGCGGACCCGGCGGCGCTGGCGCGGCTCAGCCCCCGGGAACGCGAGCTGGTCACCCTGGTCGCGCGAGGCCGCACCGACGCGCAGATCGCGACCCAGCTATACATCACCGTGCGCACGGTCAGCTCGCACCTGGACCGGGTCCGGGACAAGACCGGCTGCCGGCGCCGCGCCGACCTGACCCGGCTGGCCCTGAGCGCCGGCCTGGTCTGACCCAGCCGACCTGCTCTGACCCGGCGGGCGTGGTCTGACCCAGCCGGCCTGATATGACCCCAGCCGGTCTCCTTGCCACGCGGCCGTAGGGGTGGTTCGACCCCTGCCATAGCCGGGTCGTTCGGCCGTACCTTGGGGTGACGGCCGGAGAACTGGCCACAGGTCCAGGCTCCTGGGCCGTTGACCCGCAGTAGCACGGGCGGTAAGCATCATGGTCATGGATTCGTTCACGGGAAAGCTCGCGGTCGTGACGGGCGGCGGGTCGGGCATGGGTCGCGAGCTGACCCGCCAGCTCGCGGCGCAGGGCTGCTCGGTGGCGGCCTGCGACCTTAATCCGGACACCATGGCGGAGACCGTGGCCCTGGC
>PLDT01000410.1:0-10860 GCA_003136255.1 Actinomycetota bacterium | reverse complement strand
GTCTACTACTGCGCCCGCACGTTCCTGCCGCTGCTGATCGCCAGCGGCGACGGGGTGCTGGTCAACACCAGCAGCGTGAACGGGTTCTGGGCATCGCTGGGTCCGGGCATGTCCCAGAGCGCCTACAGCACGGCGAAGTTCGCCGTACGGGGGTTCACCGAGGCGCTGATCGAGGACCTGCGGTCGAATGCGCCGCAGGTCCGGGTCGCGGTGGTGCTGCCGGGGCACGTGGGCACCAACATCGTCAGGAACAGCCTCATCGCCCGGGGACTGCCCGCGCCGGAACACCTGAGCGACGCCCAGGCGGAGGAGATCCTCCCGCCGGGTGTATGGGACAAGCTGGCCCAGGCCGGGGTGCTGCCCGAGAAGCCGACCGCCGCGGACCTGCGGCAGTTCCTGGTGCAGGCCAACGTCGACTTCCGGGACAAAGCCCCGGTCAGCGCGGCCCAGGCGGCCACCATCATCCTGGACGCGGTCCGCGCCGGGACCTGGCGGATCCTGATCGGCGAGGACGCCAAGATGATCGACGAGCGGGTCCGGGCCAAGCCCGAGGCCGCCTACGACTACGCCGAGCTGTTCGCCGGGCTGATCCCGGACAGCAGCGACCAGGCCAGCTGAGCCGCTGGAGCCCGTACCCCACGCGGCAGCCAGGTTCATGCTTAGGCGCGGTCCATTTCCTCGCGCTAGCAGAAAACCGCCAGCCGGATGTCCCGAGGCCTAAGGCACGGCCAGTACCTACATTCGAGGGCGGGGACTTCATTTTTGTCATGGGCCATAACAAGGCGCGANNGACATCGATGGGTGAGTTCTACTGGAAGCGGCATCCCGACGGCCCGTTCGCGACGCTCATCCGGATCTCGACGACATACCTGCATCCCGAAGCGGACGACCTTGAATCATTGCAGAGGCTCGCGAAACGCGGAAACGACCCAGAGATGCGCATCTTTAAAGCTGAGCTCCGCGAGGCCATCAAAGACCCCGATCAGGTCCCGGCCGACGAACTGTCGAAGCACGTAGAGTACGAGGACGGCAGCCCCGAGGCGTTCTTGCGCCGTCTCTGGCGAGACCTGTACGGCGACGAGCCAGTCGACACACCTGAGCACGCCTGAACCCCACCGACCTCCGATGGCTACTGAGGCGGAAAGTCCGCCTGGCTCACGTTAGGGTCTTGTTTTCCGGTCGGCTGGCGGAGTGCCGTGGCCGGGCCGGACGATGCCGTGTTCGTAGGCGTAGACGGCGATTTGCACGCGGTCGCGCAGACCGAGCCTGGCGAGGATGCGGGTGATGTGGCTTTTGATGGTTGCCTCGCTGAGGTAGAGACTGGCCGCGAGCTCGGCGTTCGACAGTCCCGCCGCGACAAGCCGCACCACCTCGCGTTCCCGCTCGCTCAGGCGGCCTGCGGCGCTGACGGCCGTGTCGTCGCCGGGGGCCGGGCCGCGGCAGAAATCCTCGATCAGCCGACGGGTAATGGCCGGGGCGAGCAGCGTCTCGCCGGCGCAGACCGCGCGGATGGCGCCGGTCAGCTGCTCGCGGGTGGCGTCCTTGAGCAGGAAGCCGCTGGCTCCGGCCTTCATGGCGTGGTAGACGTACTCGTCGAGGTTGAAGGTAGTCAGCATGAGGATCTTGGCCCTGCTGCCGCCGTGGGCGAGCTGGGCGGTGGCCTGGATGCCGTCGAGTCCGGGCATGCGGACGTCCATCAAGATGACGTCCGGGTCTAGCCGGCGTGCCTGGGCCAGGGCCTGGCTGCCGTCCCCGGCCTCGCCGGCGACACGCAGATCTGGTTCGGCTTCCAGCAGCATCCGCAGGCCCTTGCGGATCAGGTCCTGGTCGTCGGCGATCAGGACGCTGATCATGGCGGCTCGCCGACCGGCAGCCGGGCACAGACGGTGAACCCGCCGCCGGGTCGCGGCCCGGCTCGCAGGTCACCGCCGAACACCGCGACCCGTTCGCGCATGCCCGCCAGTCCCTGGCCCTCACCCACCTCCCCTGCCCCTTTCACTGCCGGAGACGCCGGGTTCCCGGGGCCGTCGTCGGTGACCTCGATGGTCACCGCGCTGGGCGCGCAGCCGACGGTCACTTCGGCGCGGGCCGGGCCCGCGTGCTTGAGCACGTTGGTCAGCGCCTCCTGGACGATGCGGTAGGCGGACACGTTCACCGCCGGCGGTAGCGCCGTGTGGTCACCGTCGACGGACAGGCTGACCTCCAGGCCCGCGGCGCGCAGACTGCCGGCCAGCGACGGCAGCTCGCTGATGCCCGGCTGCGGAGCGCGGCCGGTCTGTTCGTCCGGGTCGCGGAGCACGCCGAACAGGCGGCGGGTTTCGGTCAGGGCCCGCCGTCCGCTCTGCTCGATTTCCTCCAGGGTCGCCGGGTCCGCCCCGCCGGAGGCCCGCGCCCCNNGCGGCCTGCCTGCGGGTGCGGACCAGAACGCCAGCCAGCCAGAACGCCAGCAGCTGCAAGAACGACCTGGCCACGTCCGACGAGCTACCGTGACCTCGCGAAAAGGCCAGGGCCAGCCCGCCGTGAGAGGCGATCTCGGCCACGACCAGGGCGGTGACGGCCCAGGCGGCGGCCGCGCGGCGCAAGGTGGCATGCGCGCCCAGTGAGTAGGCAGCAGTGAACAGCACGAACGAGAACGCCGTGCCCCGCTCCGGATTGCCGGTGAGCAGCGATAGCAGCGCTATCGCCGCCCAGATCGCGGTCCACATCACCAGCGGCGCGCGTCGGCGCAGCACCAGCGGCGCGCCCAGGAGTAGGGGCAACAGCACCCGCAGCCACATGGGCCCCGCGATCATCGCGGCACCGATCAGGCCGGGCGGCGGGCCCCATGCGGCGATGGCGATCAGCACGGCCGC
Source organism: Actinomycetota bacterium (assembly GCA_003136255.1). GTDB lineage: Bacteria > Actinomycetota > Actinomycetes > Streptosporangiales > Streptosporangiaceae > Palsa-504. The sequence continues at coordinate 8,008 of PLDT01000410.1, read as the reverse complement.
CAGGATGCCCAGCCAGGCATCGGCGATGATGCCCGGGTCACGGCCCGCCAGCCTCCGGAGTGCCTGCATGCCCTCGACGGTAGCCGCTGGCCAGACCATGCGCATCAGACGTGAGCCGGCCTGGATTCAGACCTGCGGATGAACCGGTTCGTACCCGGGGCCGCAGACAACCGGGCTGGGATCCAGCCACAGTGGGCGACGGACACGCCGGACTGGAGCATGGGAGGAGATCGATGAACATCGTCGAGGCCAGCGGTCTGGGTAAACGCTACGGCCGTAGCTGGGCGCTGCGCGAGTGCACGCTGGCGATTCCCGCCGGGCGCGTGGCGGCGCTGGTCGGGCCGAACGGGGCGGGCAAAAGCACGCTGCTGAACCTGGCGGTGGGCCTGACGGCGCCGTCGGCGGGCGACGTCACCGTGCTGGGCGGCCGCCGGGCGGGATCGCCGGCCGCGCTGGACGGCATCGCGTTCGTGGCTCAGGACACGCCGCTGTACAAGAACTTGTCGGTCGCGGACATGATCTACATCACTCGCAGTCTGAACCGGCGCTTCGACCAGCCCTACGCCCGTGCCCGGCTGGACGAGCTCGGCATCCCGCTGAAGCGAAAGGCGGGCAAGCTGTCCGGCGGTCAGCAGGCGCAACTAGCGCTGACCCTGGCGCTGGCCCGCCGCCCGCGACTGCTGGTGCTGGACGAACCGGTGGCGATGCTGGACCCGGTCGCCCGGCACGACTTCATGGCCACGGTGCTGGCGGCGGCGTCCGCGGGCGCGGTGTCGGTACTGCTGTCATCGCACGTGCTGACCGAGCTCGAGCGGGTGGCGGACTACCTCATCTTGCTGTCCAGGGGCCAGGTGCGACTGGCCGGGGCAGTCGATGACCTGCTCGCCACCCACGGCCAGGCCAGCCTGGAAGAACTCGCCCTGGCCTACCTGCGCGAGACCCAGACGTCGGAGGTGACGCGATGACCGCGATGACCAGGCCCGCCCGCCCGGACGAGGACGACGCCCGGCTGCGGCCGGTGCCGTGGCGGCGGATGGCCGGGGTCACCTGGCGGCAGCACCGGATTGCGCTGGCCGGCGTGGCCGTGCTGCTGGGCGCGCTGGCGGTGTGGCTGTGGAGCATCGGCACACCGCTGCACCGCGCCTACGCCGCCGCGGTCGCCTGCCACCCGGCAAGCTCGCTCGCCTGCCAGAACCTGGTCAGCACGTTCAACGTCAGCGCCACGAACCACGCTATGGGGAGTAAGGGCCCAGGAGGCGTCCTGCTGCAGCTGCTGCCCGCGCTGATCGGGGCGTTCGCCGGGGCGCCGGTGCTGGCCCGGGAGCTGGAGACCGGCACCTTCCGGTACGCCTGGACGCAGGGCTTCGGCCGGTGGCGCTGGGCGCTCGCCAAGCTGGTGGCGCTGGCGGTCGTGCTGGCCGCCGCGACCGCCGCGTTCGGCGCCCTGGTGTCCTGGTATTACCAGCCGGAGTTCGCCACCGGCAACCAGGCCCCAGGCCTTTACCAGACCTCCCCGCTCGTCACCCTGTTCAGCCTGCGCGAGGTCACGTTCCCCGCTTGGACGCTGGCCGCCTTCACGATCGGCGTCCTGGCCGGCATGCTCATCCGCCGGGTCGTTCCCGCGATCGTCGCCACCCTGGCCGTCTACGCCGGGCTCGCCTTCACCGCCGGTGCTTTCCTGCGAGAGCACTACCTGGCGCCGCTGGTCACCACTAGCAACAACTTCAACCTGCCCGGCGCCGGCACCGCGTGGACCATCAGCCAGTGGTCGACCAAGGACGGCAGGTTCGCCTTCGCCGGCGGCAATCCTCCCCTCAACCTCATCAACCAGTTCTGCTCTTCCCTTCCAGCGGCGAAAGCCGGGCCTCCGGGATCGTTCGGCCAGTGCCTGGCTCAGCACGGCTACACGCAGTGGACCAGCTACCAGCCAGCCAGCCGGTTCTGGCCCTTCCAGTGGATCGAGGGCGGCTGGCTGCTCGCGCTGTCAGCACTGCTCATCGCCGCAACCATCTGGCTGGTCCACCGCCGCGCCGCCTGACGCAGTGTTCGACAGCTCGGCACTGTCGAAAACCGTCCCAGGACCTTTACTCTGCCACGCCGGACTCCGTCCGGAAGCTCACTATGTGGCATGAGACATACGGGCGGCCAGATCCCGCTATCGGGCGGTCACAGGGACCAGAGGGCTTGGGTGGGGGATAGGCGGGCGGCGCGGATGGCGGGCAGCAGCCCGGCGAGGGCGCCGATGAGGATAGCGGCAACCAGTCCCCCGGCCCAGGCCTCGGCCGGGATGACGGTGGACCAGCCCTCGATGTGCGCGTAGACGGCGGTGGAGGCCGCACCGGCGATGACCCCGGCGACGCCGCCGGCGACTGCGAGCAGGATGGCCTCGGACAGGAACTGGATGCGGATCTGGCCCCTGGTGGCGCCTAGGGCGCGGCGCAGCCCGATTTCCTGGCGGCGTTCCAGCACCGAGATGACCATGATGTTGGCTACCCCGACCGCGCCGACGAGCAGGGCGATCGCGCCCAGGCCGAGGAACAGGGTGTCGAATGCGCCGGCCGCGTCGGCCTGGGCGGTCAGTGCGTCCGATGGCTGGGAAACGTCGACCTCGCTGGGGGTTTCCGGGTTGGCCTGGGCGGCGAGCAGGTTGTCGACTCTGGTGATGGTTGCCTGGGTGCTGGCCGTGCGGACGTACAGCTCCGACGGGTGCCCGTCGAAGCCAAGGTACTCGCGGGCGGCGGGGAAGCCGATCAGGACCGTGGTGTCCACTTGCGGGGCCAGGGTGGCGGGGTTGAGGATGCCGACCACGGAGAACCACTGGCCGCCGACCCAGATCCGCATGCCAGGCCAGATCCGGTCGATGCCCAGCAGCTGGGCTGCCTCGTAGCCGAGCACGGCGACGGGTTCGCGGGCGGTGTCGGCATTCAGGTAGCTGCCCTGGGCAACCGACGTGGCGACGGCGGCGGGCAGGCCAAGGCTAGCGGCCTCAACGCTCAGCCCGTTGGTGTCGATGGCGGGGATCAGCGGGCTGCGGTAGACGTCGGCGCTCACGGTACCGCTGTATTGCACAGCGGTGACGCCAGGCAGCTGGCCGACCATGCCGGGTGAGGCGTCGGGCAGCTCGGCGGCCTGGCCAGTCAAGGTCTGCCCATTGGTGGCGGTTAGTAGGTTGGTGCCCAGTCTGGCGATCTCGGCCAGCAGCCCGGCCTGGGAGGAGGCGGCCAGGCCGAGCACGGCCACGATCGCGGCGACCCCGATCGCGATGCCCAGCGCGGACAGCGAGGCGCGCAGCTTGCGGGTGCGCAGCCCGATGCTGGCCAGCCCGGCCAGGTCGCCTGGCCGCNNGGGCTGCTGTCGTTGATGATGTGCCCGTCGAGCATCTCGATACGGCGCCGCATCCGGCCGGCGACCGCGTGGTCGTGGGTGACCACGATGATCGTGGTGCCGGCCGCGTTGAGCTCTTCCAGCAGCGCCAGGATGGACGCGCCGGTGGCGGAGTCCAGGTTCCCGGTGGGCTCGTCGGCCAGCACCAGCGGCGGGCGGCCGGCTACCGCCCGGGCGATCGCCACCCGCTGCCGTTCCCCGCCTGACAGCTGAGTCGGGCGGGCGTTGCCGCGGTGTGCCAGCCCGACCCGGGTCAGCGCGGCAGCGGCGAGCTGGCGGCGCTGTACCCGGGAGACGCCGGCGTACAGCAGCCCGTCGGCGACGTTGTCGAGTACTTTCTGGTGTTCGGCGAGGAAGAACTGCTGGAACACGAACCCGATCCGGGATGCCCGCAACGCGGCTAGCTCCCGGTCCCGCATCCGCGCCACGTCCAGGCCGGTCACCCGCACCGTCCCCGCCGTTGGCTTGTCCAGGGTGCCCATCAGGTGCAGCAGCGTGGTCTTGCCCGACCCTGACGGGCCGACCACCGCGACCAGCTCCCCGGCGGCCACCGCCAGGCTCACCCGGTCCAGCGCCCGCACCGGCGGCGACCCCGGATACTCCTTGGTCACCTGCTCCAGTTCCAGGACGACGCTCATGAGGCTGGCACCACGACCTGCTCGCCGGGGGTCAGGTTCCCGGTCACCTGCACCAGGCCGGAGGCGTCATCAAAGATCCCGGCCGTAACCGGCACCAGCCGCCGCGAGTTACCCGGCCCGGTCACCTCGACCGCGTACCCCCCAGGGGACTGGGCCAGCAGCGCGCTCACCGGCACCGCCAGCACGTTGCTGACGCTCTGGGCGGTGATCTCCACCGTCACCGGCGCCTGGTCCAGCCTCCCGGCCGCCGACGGGTCCGCCAGCGCCACCGTCACCGGGACCGTAGCCGAGCTCCCGGATCCGGATGCCACGGTGCCCACCGAGGAGATCTTCCCCGGCGTGCTGGCCCCGTCCGGCAGCTGGACGCTCACCGAATCCCCCACCGCCACCTCCGACTCATCGGAGGTGCTCAGCGCGATGCTCACCACATGCCGGTCCGTGGTCCCCGACAGCACCGGCCCGGCCGCCGGACTGCCCAGGCTGCCCAGCACGCTGGTGACACGGATCGCCTCCGGCTCGAACACCACCGACCTCGCCGCGAGTGACCCCGTCGGGCTGGAGATCCCCACCGCCGACTGCAGCCGCTGCACCCCGTACGCGGTCTCCCATGAGAAGTAATCCCAGCCGAGCGCGCTGATATCCGCACTGTCCGCGTAGCCGAGATTCACCAGGTCATGGTTGAGCTGGGTCACGTCCGCCCCGGTCACTCCCTCATCCAGGGGCCGCCAGTCCGGCACCGGCCCGTACAGCAGCACCACCGGATCGGTCAGATCGGTCTCGTACAGCACCTGCCCCTGCCGGATCACCTGTCCCACCGACGGCAGCGAGGTCAGCGTCCCGCCGCCCGCCCCGGTCACCGTGTAAGACCCCGCATATCCCAGCGTCCCGTTCACCGGCGTCTGCACCGACAGACTCGCCCGCACCACCGGCTGGGTCGCCGGCGCCGCCGCGCCCTGCCCGCCCCCGGACCGGGCGGGCCGCGAGAAAACACCGGTCCGCCACGCCGCCAGCACCCCGCCGGCTACCAGCACCGCCACTGCCCCCGGGACCACCCACCGGAACCGGCCATGCCTGCGTGCCCCCACGGGGACACGCAGGCTTTCCGGGGCGCCGGCGGCATGCCCGGAGCCGGGAGCATCTGCCGGCCCGCTGGCCTCCCCGCGGCCCGGCGAAACCATCTCGCTCACGGCCAGCCGCCTGTCCGTGCCGGCCCGCCGCATTCCCCGTCCGCCATCACGACCCCTGCCCGTTCGACGCTGCCCCCGGGAATACCCCGTTGCTGTCGTGCGCCTGCGACTGGCAGGTACTGAACGCAGACTGGTAGCCGGGCAGGGCGATGTTGATGCTTTTCGGTACGTCGAACACGTTCTGGCTGGTGGGATCGGGGAAGGCCGGGAAGCCATGAGAGCGCATGCAGGCGGCGAGTTTGTCGCCCGCGGCCAGGTCCTGAGCCGTCACCGCGAGCCGCTGAGCCTCGCCCGGCACCAGGTGGACGCACGCCGCTTTCGCGGCCTGGAACGCGGGGGAGCTGGGATCGACACTGTGAGGGCCCACGACGGAGAAGCTGAATGCTCCGTTGACGGGATCCGGGAAGTTCTTGATGGCGTGGGCGCGCATGCATTGCGCGAACTTCACGAGCTGGGCCGTAGTAACCGGGGATGATCCCGCGTCCGGAGTGCTGCCCGGGCTGGAACTCGAGCACGCCACGACCGCCAAGACCATTGCGGTCGCAGCGACGGTGATCGCCACGATCCGCACGGCAGGCGGCCGCCCGCGCCACCGGACGGCCCGGATGCTGCTGGTCGCACCCGGCCCTAGGCCGGGACGGACCGTGAACGTCATCCCGTCCAGCGCCTGCGTCTCGCCGAACCGCTTATGCAGTCCGTCAATCTCGATAGTCGCGTCCATGGCCACAAGATGCCGCGCTCCCGGTCGCGCCGCATCTGCCCGCGGACCCATCTGCACGGTGCCGCAGTCCGCCCGCGGGCATACGCCCGCAGGCAGACGACCCGGCAGCCCGAGGCGGCTACGATCGCTGCCGTGAGCACGCCCCGGCAGGCTGGAGGCGCCATGATCATGTGGGGATTCCCGGTGCTTGGCTGCGCCCTGATGGCTTCCGCCCTCCTGCTGCGCCGCAGGCCGCTCACGGCGCTGGCCGCGATGCTTGGCGGATCGGTGGCCGGCCTGGCGCTGCAGGCGAGTGCCCTGCAGGTCGTGGTTGTCTGCGCGGTGGGCCTTGAGATCTGCTACATAGCAGTGACACGCACCCGCAGGGTCTCGCTGACTGGCGTGGCCATGGTTGCCGTCAGCCTGCTGATTGCGCTCCTGGAAGTGCCCTCTGCAGGCTCACCTCGGGGCGGCGGCAACGTGGAGCCGGCCGTGGCCCTTGCCACGATTATTGCGTGGCTTATCGGGCATTCAATCCGGCAGGCACAGGCCCAGGCCGAGCTGGTCCGCGCCCAGGCGGTCGCCCAGACCGCGATGGCAGAGCGGCTGCGGATCGCCCGTGAACTGCACGACATCGTGGCGCACAGCATCGGCATCATCGCAGTCCAGGCGGGCGCGGGCCGCCGGGTCTTCGACGCCCGCCCCGACGAGGCACGCGACGCCCTGGCCGCCATCGAGGCCACCAGCAGAGAGACGCTATCCGGACTGCGCCGGATGGTGACCGGACTGCGGCGAGCCGACCGGGAACCCGGGCCGGGGCAGGCGCCGCCAGGCCTGGCGCCCGGCCTGGCCGCCATCGAGCGACTGGCCGCCACGACCCTGGAAGCGGGCGTGAAGGTCGACGTGGACTGGCACGGCAGCCGGGAGCCGCTACCGGCTGACATCGACCTGTCGGCGTTCCGCATCATCCAGGAGGCGGTCACTAACGTGGTCCGCCACGCCGGCACCGGCCAATGCCAGGTGTGCATCGACCGGCAGGACGGGCAGCTGTCCATCGAGGTCACCGACAGCGGACGCGGTGGCAGCGGACATGGTGGCGGGGTGGCCGAGACGGGCTACGGGATCACCGGCATGCGCGAGCGCGCCGCGCTGCTCGGCGGGGACTTCTCGGCCGACCCGCGCCCCGGCGGCGGCTTCCGCGTCGCCGCCCGGCTGCCGCTCCCCGCTCCTGCCCGATGACCATCCAGGTCATCCTGGCCGACGACCAGCCATTGATCCGCGCGGGCCTGCGCATGCTGATCGAGCAGACGCCCGACATCGACGTGGCCGGCGAGGCAGGATCCGGAACCCAGGCGGTACGGCTCGCCAGGGATACCAGCCCCGACGTGGTCGTGATGGATATCCGCATGCCGGGCATGGACGGCATCGAGGCAACCCAGATGATCACTTCCGGCGACACGTCCACCCGCGTGCTCATGCTCACCACGTTCGACGACGATGACTACGTCTACGGCGCGCTGCGCGCCGGGGCCAGCGGGTTCCTGGTCAAGGACATGGCACTGGAGGACATCCTGACCGCGATCCGCGTGGTCGCGGCCGGCGACGCAATCATCGCGCCCGGCGTCACCCGCCGCCTGATCGCGCAGTTCGCCGGCCAGCCCGGCCCTGGCCGCAAGCCCCGGGAACTGACCGGCATCACCGACCGCGAGCGCGAGGTGCTCAGGCTGGTCGGCCAGGGCATGTCCAACGCCGAGATCGCCACCGCCCTGTACATCACCGCGGGCACCGCCAAGACCCACGTGGCCCGGCTACTGACCAAGCTGGACGCCAGGGACCGGGTCCAGCTCGTCATTACCGCCTACGAAACGGGCCTGGTCTCGGCACCACACTGACCGCCTCGAAACTGCGACATTCATGACCACAACTCGGTGCTCAGTCACCACCTATTAGTGTCCGGTCTCAGTTGAGTTGGCAGGTGCCGTGGGCGTTTCCAGCAGTTATGCCAGATTGAGTGGGAACCAAAGCTTCCGTTGTCTCAGTTAATCTGGCATTTCCTGGGTGCATGCGCGGGCTTGGCTTGGCCAGCTGAACATCCAGCA
>PLDT01000531.1:0-5959 GCA_003136255.1 Actinomycetota bacterium | reverse complement strand
GACGGAGTACCCGAAGGCACGCCAGCTGGACCTGACCGAGGAGATCTTCGGGCATCAGGTCAGCGACCCCTACCGCTGGATGGAGGACTCCGATAGCCCCGAACGGGCCGCCTGGCTGCGCGCGGAAGCCGACTTGTTCTCGGCGCAGCGGGAGGAATGGCCGGGGCGGGACGGCCTGGCCGCGCAGGTCCGCGAACTGCTCAACATCGGCGTGGTCGGCACGCCGGCCTGGCGCGGGGAGCGGGCCTTCTTCACCAAGCGCGAGCCCGGGCAGGAGCATGCCGTGCTGTGCACGCAGGCGGTTCCCGGGGGGCCGGTCGAGGTGCTCCTGGACCCGATGGCCATCGACCCGTCCGGGCTGACCACGCTGGACGCCTGGCAGCCGGACAAGGAGGGCCGGCTGCTGGCCTACCAGCTGTCCGAGGGCGGCGACGAGGAATCCCTGCTGCGGGTGCTCGACGTCGCCACGGGTTCGGTGGTGGACGGGCCCATCGACCGGTGCCGCTACTCCAANNATCTTCGGTACGGGCCGGGACAAAACCGACTACTACCACGCCTCGGTCAGCCGGGACGGCCGCTGGCTTTTCCTGTCCGCGTCCCGGGGCACCGCGCCGCGCAACGACCTGTGGCTGGCCGACCTGTCGTCGTCTGACCCCTCATCGCCGAACCTGCAGGTGGTGCAGGAAGAGGTGGACGCGCAGACCTCGGTGTGGGCGGGGCGCGACGGGCTTATGTACGTGTTCACCGATCTTGGCGCGCCGCGGGGCCGGATCGCGGTGGCCGATCCGGTGTCGGTGGCGGACCGGGCCGGCTGGCGGGACCTGATCGCGGAGGATCCCGAGGCGGTGCTGCGCGGGTACGCCATCTTGGACGGGGCGGAGCTGCCCCGGCCGGTGCTGGTGGCCAGCTGGACCAGGCACGCGCTGAGCGAGATCAGCGTGCACGATCTGCGTTCTGGTGCCCGGCTGGCCGGCGTCTCGCTCCCCGGCCTCGGCACCGTGGGCGGGCTGAGCGAGCGGCCCGAGGGCGGGCACGAGGCGTGGTTCGGGTACACGGATTACACCACGCCACCGCTGGTGCTGCGGTTCGACGCCCGGGACTCCTCGGTGCACACCTGGGCCAGCGCGCCCGGGAGTGCCCCGGTGCCTGCGGTGACCGCGCGGCAGGTGACGTACCGGTCCGCGGACGGCACGCCGGTGCGGATGCTGATCCTCAGCGGTGCTGCGGGTGGTGCGGGCGGCCCGGGAGGCCCGGACGGCCCGCGGCCGGCCTTGCTGACCGGGTACGGCGGGTTCGACATCAGCCTGACGCCCGCGTATTCGCCGGAGGCCCTGGCCTGGGTGGCGGCGGGCGGCGTGTACGCGGTGGCCAACCTGCGCGGCGGCAGCGAGGAGGGCGAGGAGTGGCACCGGGCCGGGATGCTCGATCACAAGCAGAATGTCTTCGACGATTTCCACTGGGCCGCCGAGACCCTGATCCGGGACGGATGGACGACGGCCGGGCAGCTGGCCATCTCGGGCGGGTCGAACGGCGGGCTGCTGGTCGGCGCGGCGCTGACCCAGTGGCCGTCGCTGTTCGCGGCGGTGATCTGCTCGGCGCCATTGCTCGACATGGTGCGGTACGAGAGGTTCGGGCTGGGGCAGACGTGGAACGTCGAGTACGGCAGCGCATCGGATCCTACGCAGCTGGAGTGGCTGCTTTCGTACTCGCCGTACCATCACGTGGTGCCCGGGACGGCTTATCCGGCCGTGCTGTTCACCGTGTTCACCAGCGACACCCGGGTCGACCCGGTGCATGCCTACAAGATGTGCGCGGAGCTGCAGGCGGCGACGTCGTCCGGTCGTTCGCGGCCGGTGCTGCTCCGGGCGGAAGGCCAGGTGGGGCACGGGGCGCGGGCGGTGAGCCGGACGGCCGAGCTGGCCGGGGACAGGCTCGCGTTCGCCGCCCGTTACACGGGGCTGGTGGTGGCGTGAGCGTATCCCCGGCCGGGCTGGGTTTACCGCTTACCGGACGGCGGCCGGCTCCAGCAGCCGGGCCTCGCCGATGCTGATGTGCTGGTGCTGGTGCTGGTCCTGCTCCTGGTGCTTTTGCGGGCGGGCGGCCCGGCGCGGCAGCGCGACCGCGGTCACCAGCGCGGCCGCGACCGCGATGCTGCCCGCGACGGTGAAGCCGGTGGTCATGGCGGTGGTGAAGCTGTCGTGGGCGACGCTGAGCACCTGCGGCCCCAGCGGCCCGGCGTGTGCCGCGGTCGCGTCGGCCGCGGCGATCGACGAGCGGGCCGCGCGCAGGACCGGGGCGGGCAGACCGCTCGCGGCCAGGCCATGGCGGAACGAGGAGGCGATGATGCTGCCGATGACCGCGATGCCGAGGCTCGCGCCGAGCTCCTGAACGGTGTCGTTGATCGCGCTGCCCGCGCCGGCCTGCTCGGGCGGCAGCACCGACATGATCGACTCGCCCGCTGGGGCCATGACCAGGCCCATGCCGGCCCCCATGATCGCCACGCCGGTCGCGATGAACGTGTAGCTGCTGACCGGGGTCATCGAGGTGAGCAGGAGCAGGCCGCCGCCCATGGCGGCCAGGCCGGCCGGGATGACGACCCGGATGCCGAGCCGCTTGACCAGCACGCTACTCAGCGGCGCCGTCACCATGACCGCGGCCGCGAACGGCAGCGCCCGGACTCCGGCTGACAGCGGGCTGTAGCCGTGCACCAGCTGCAGGTACTGGGTCAGGCCGAACAGCGAGCCGAACAGGGCCAGGAAGGTCAGCCCGATCGCGCTGCTCGCGGCCGAGAAGGCGCGGTTACCGAACACCCGCACGTCGATCAGCGGGTTGGCGACGTGGAGCTCGCGGTAGACGAACGCGGCGATCAGCAGCGCCCCGATGCCTAGCTCGGCCAGTGTGACGGTCGAGGTCCAGCCACGGTTCGGTCCCTCGATGACCGCGTCGATGACGGCCAGCATGGCGGCCGAGGCGAACAGCCCGCCGAGCGTGTCCAACCGGGAACCCGGCTCGCGGCGCCCGGCCAGATCGGGCACCACGGTGACGATGGCGACGATCGCGACCATGGTAAGCGGGACGTTCACCCAGAAGACCGAGCCCCAGAAGAAGTGGGCCAGCAGCAGGCCGCTGAGGGTCGGCCCGACGACAATGCCGACACCGGCGATGCTCGACCACAGCGCGATCGCGCCAGCCCGCTCCCGAGCCGGGAACACGGCCGTCAGGATCGACAGCGTGGCGGGCATGACGAACGCTCCGCCGACGCCCATCAGCGCGCGGGCGGCGATCAGCGTGGCCGAGTCACCGGACAGGGCGGCCCAGGCCGAGCCGGAAGCGAAGATGACCAGGCCGAGCAGCAGCGCCCGGCGACGGCCGAACCGGTCGCCGAGCGCGCCCGCCATCACCAGCAGCGCGGCGAACGTCAGCGTATAGGCGTCGGTGAACCACTGCAGGTCGGTAGTGGATGCCTTCAGCACCCTGGCCAGCGTGGGCAGGGCGGTGTTCAGGATCGTGTTGTCGATCACGACGATCAGCAGCGACAGACAGAGCACGGCGAGAATGGCCCGCCGACGCGGGTGTCCTTCGCGGGTGNNATATTCATGACTGAGGTGGCCCGGGCTAGGAACAGGCGCGGCGAAGGCGGCAGGCTGCGGGAAGAGATCCTGGCCGGCGCGACCGAGTTGCTGGAGGAGACCGGCAGTGAGGACGCCGTGACGCTGCGGGCCGTCGCGCGGCGGGTAGGGATCTCGGCCCCGTCGATCTACGCGCACTTCCCGGACCGCGAGGCAATCGTGGACGCGATCGTGGACAGCGCGTTCGATGACTTCAACACCGCGATCTATTCGGCGATTGACGGCGTAACCGACCCGCTGGTCCGGCTCCGGGCTGGCTGCGCGGCCTACCTGCGGTTCGCGGCCGACCGGCCGAACCGGTACAAGCTGCTGTTTGACCGGCGTGACCTGATTGGCCCAGCCGAGCATCCGGTGCCGCCCATCCGGACCGAGAGCTTCGACTGGCTGGTCCAGGGCGTGCAGGCCTGCGCCGAAGCTGGGCTGTCGCAGACCAAGGACCCGCAGCTGGACGGGACCGCGATCTGGACGGCGCTACACGGGTACGCCACCCTGCACGCCCGGTTTGACGTATTCCCCTGGCCGGCCGAGGACACGATGCTGGACCGGATCGTCTGCGGGCTGGCCGACATCACCGCCGCCGGATCCTGCTGACGCTTTGGTCCCTGGCTTTGCGCCTCGGGGTCGCGCGCTTTGCGCCTTGCGGCCCTGGCTTTGCGCTCCGGGGCCCGGCGGAGCGGGCTTTCGCGCAGTAGCCTCGCACAGTGGCGTCTGCGAAGGGAGTTCTGTGTTCTTTGCCACCGGGTTCTTTGCCACCGGCCTGGCTTCAGGCACGTTGACCGGAAGCTGCGGCGATAATCCGGGCATTGCCTGCCGCATGGCCTGGGACGTGACCCACAGCACGAACGCGGCGCAGTTGGTCCGGGTGTACCTGGCGGGCCCGGTCAGCGAGGGCCTGCGGATTCTGTTCGTGATCGTGGTCGCGCTGATCGTCCGGGCCGCGGCGCACCGGGTGATCAACAAGCTCACCGAGCGCGCGGCCACGGCCACGCTGCCGGTCGCGCAGGTCATCCGCCCGCACCGGGCTTCCGCTAATGCTGCTGCTTCTGCTGCTGCTGCTGGGGCGGCGGCGGCGCGGGCGGGCGACGCGCCGGTCCTGGTGCAGGAAGACGGCACCGAGCGGCGTGAGCAGCGGGCCCGGGCGCTCGGCTCGATCCTGCGCAGCGGGGTATCGATCGTGGTGTTCGGCATCGCGGTGCTGACCATCCTCGGTGACCTCGGCTTCGACCTGACACCGCTGCTGCTGTCGACGACGGTGCTGGGCGTGGCCCTGGGGTTCGGTGCGCAGAACCTGGTGCGGGACTACCTGGCGGGCATCTTGATGCTGGTCGAGGACCACTACGGGGTCGGGGACACGATCAACGTCAACGACGCGACCGGGACGGTGGAGGCGATGACGCTGCTCAGCACCCAGCTGCGGGACGTCAACGGGGTGGTCTGGCACATCAGGAACGGCACCATCGAGAGCGTGGGCAACGAGTCGCAGGGCTGGTCGCGGGCCGTCATCGACTACCCGGTCCCGTACGAGGAGGACCTGGCCCGCATCCGGGCGCTGATGGAGCAGGCCGCGGGCAGCATGTTCCGGGAGCGCGGCTGGCGCAAGCTGATGCTGGAAAAGCCCGAGGTGTGGGGGGCGCAGGAGCTGTCAAGCAAGGAAGTGACCATGCGCATCGTGGCCAAGACCGCGCCCATGCGCCAGTGGGAGGTGGCCCGCGAACTGCGGGCCCGGGTCAAGGCGACGCTGGACGCGGCNNGCGGCGGAGCGTGTGGCCGAGGCGTCTGGCGCGGACGATCCGCGCGGGTCGGCACCTTAAGCTGTCAAGCATGAGCCAGCCGACCAGCTTCTATGAGGCCGTGGGCGGGGAAGAGACCTTCCGGCGCCTGGTCCACCGGTTCTACCAGGGCGTCGCGGAGGATCCTGTGCTGCGGCCGGTGTACCCGGCGCAGGATCTGGGCCCGGCCGAGGAGCACCTGCGGCTGTTCCTGATCCAGTACTGGGGCGGGCCCCGCACCTACGACGAGCTGCGCGGGCATCCCCGGCTGCGGATGCGGCACGTCCGGTTCGCGATCGGCGAGGCCGAGCGGGACGCCTGGCTGCGCCACATGCGGGAGGCGCTGGACGAGCTCGACCTGGACGAGGCGCTGGACGCGCAGTTCTGGGACTACCTGGTGATGGCCGCGCACAGCCTGGTCAACGTGGAGCCGGCGCACCGCGGCGACCTGGGTCTGACTCCGGCTTGACTCGCCATCCAGCGGGGCTGGGGCCGGCGCGGCGGGTGACCGGTCGTCAGGTGCCGAGGTAGGCGAGGACGGCGAGGACGCGGCGGTGGTCG